>JBDTMH010000020.1:0-35301 GCA_039934375.1 Burkholderiaceae bacterium
ACGCGGTGTTCACCAGCATCGTGGTCGAGAATCCTTCGCGCATGAGCCACCGCCGGATCAACGAGACCATCGGATTGCGCTACGACGACTTTGCGCTGGTGCGCTCTGTGGTGGACGATATCCGCGCGATGCTGCAGTCGCATCCGGACATCGACAACAGCCAGACGCTGATCGTCAATTTCACCGCCTTTGCGGCCTCGTCGCTCGATCTGATGATCTACGCCTTTACCCGCACCACCGCCTGGGTCAATTACATGGGCATCAAGCAGGACGTGTTGTTGCAGATCGGTCAGATCATCGAGCAACACGGAGCCGAAATCGCCTTTCCGACCCAGACCCTGCATATGGCCCGTGACGAGGAAGGCCCCAACGATGCAACTGCATCCGAAGGCAGGGCTGACGGCGGTGCGACGCAGCCGCCGCGCGTCGCCGTCAGCGCCCAGCAGCCTTGAGCACGCCGCGCACGGCATTGCGGCTGTGTGCGCCAAGGTGGCCCAGCAACTCGGCCACCCATGTCTCGAGTTCAGCCCGTTTGCCGGGTCCGAATCGGTCGATCTCGGCCAGCAGATCGATGTCGGCTTCCTTCACGCCGAAGTCAAACTTCGGGTCCGACACCAGCGCCGGCGGCATCGTGGCCAGGATGGTCTGCACGGTACGCCCGCTGATCGCATGGGCCTCGAGGGATACGGTATCGCGCGCATACAGTGGGCTCCAGACCGGGTAGGCGGCGTCGAGATCGCGCCGGCGCAACGCCAGCTCCAGCGGCGTGTCCTTTCCGGCCCTGGCGCTTGCAACCATGGACTCGTTCTGGAATTTCTCCAGCGCCAGGTGGCGGTTCGACAGCAGCACGATCAGGTCGTCGCGCCGGCCCGGAAAGCCGGCCATGGCCAGCACATTGGCGCTGATCAGGCGCAGTGTGCTGTCGCCGGGCGCGAGGTCGGCGTGGAATGGCTGGGTCAGGTCCTGGATGTAGTGCAGGGCCAGTCCGGCAAAACGCCAGCCCCAGTAGTCGTGGCCGGTGCGAAACGCCAGCGTCGCCAGGCTGCTGAACTGCTGGATCCGCATCAGCGGATAGGTACGCTGGATGAAAGGCGCCGCCTTGTAGATCAGCCAGTTCTGGTGGTAGAAACCCATGTGGAATGGTGCTTGCGTCGCGTAATACAGTGCCGGATTGCCAAACGCAAGCGTACCGAAACCATAGGCCTTGCCCCATTCCGACGGGCTGTCCTGCCATAGGTTGATGTCCAGGCCGTAGTCTGGCTCGTCTGAAGCGGATGACAGCACTGCCAGTGGCGTCACCTTTTGCTGTGGCGCAATGGCGATGAAGCGGTGGGTATCGTGGGGCTGCTCTGGCAGGAAGTTGACGGCATCGTGGGGTAACAGCCGCGCCGGGTCCGGCACGTCGCGCGGATCGGGCTGCAGGTACAACGCAAAGCGGCTCAGTGGCGAAACCCGCAGCGCTGTCAGAAAAGCGTGGCGCCGCTCGGCGTCGCTGCGCCCTGGAACGGGTTTGAACTCCAGTGCACTGGCCCGCGGTGCATATTGGGGCATGTTGGCCCGGGCCCACTGCTCCTGGCTGACCAGTAGCTCGGCGATTGACGTCTCCTCGGCCTTGAGGAAGGTTTCCAGCGGCTCGGCCGTGACCGGCGGCGCCTGCGCAAGCTCAGGCATGGTGTCGAACGCGCGGTAGGTCACCAGGCTGTGGTTGCTCCAGGTCCAGCCCGGCAATGCGAACAGGACCAGGCAGGTGGCAAGCAATACGCGGACAGGTTTCATGGCCGCGCGGTCACTCGGCCTTGAGGCCCGCTTGCGCCGCGACCTTGGCCCAGCGCTCCTTGTCGTTGCGCAGGTATACCGGCAATTCGGTCAGCGACATTGGCTTGATGATGATGCCTTGTTTGCCATACCGATCGATGACGACCGGATCGGCCATGGCCGTGGCAAAGGCATCGTGCAGCGTGTTTACCACGTCGGCCGGCGTTCCGGCGGGTGCCATCACGACCACCCAACCGGCGTATTCAATATCGAAGCCGCTTTCCTTGAGCGTCGGGACGTCGGGCAATTGCGCTACCCGCTGCGCTGTCGTGACGCCCAGCGCACGCAGCTTGCCGGCCTCGATATTGCCCTTGGCCGCAGCGACGCTGTCCACCATCACCTGGATCTGACCGGCCAGCAGGTCCTGGGAGGCCGGACCGGAGCCCTTGTAGGGCACGTGCAGCATGTCGATGCCGGCGCTCTGCTTGACCAGTTCGCCGAGGAAATGGTTGGTACTGCCGTTGCCGGCCGAGCCGTAATTGAGCTTCTTCGGATTCTGCCGCGCGTAGTCGACGAACTCGCGCATGGTTTTGGCCGGCACCGCCGGGTTGATCACCAGCACGGTGGGGAACTGGCCGATCAGCGCGACCGGGATGAAGTCCTTCACCGGGTCAAACGGCAGCTTGACGCCTAGCGCCGGCGCAAACGCATGGCTGCTGCCGGTGGCCACCAGCAAGGTATAGCCATCGGGAGCGGCGCGCGCCACCAGTTCGGATGCGATCACGCCGTTGGCGCCGGGCTTGTTGTCCGCCACCACCGTCTGCTTGAGCTGGGCGCCAAGCTTCTCGCCGACCAGTCGGGCCGCAATGTCGGTGCCGCCGCCAGGGGGAAATGGAATGACCAGCCGGATCTGGTGACTGGGAAACGATTGGGCCGAAGCGGGGCTGGTCAGCAAGGGCGTGATCAGGCAGGCACACAGCAGCAGGAGTAGGTGGCGTCGCATGGGGGTATGGGCAATTGGAAAGTGAGGAGGATTCGAACCGGACCTAACATAGCGCGGAAAGTCCATCGCTTCAACATCAATCTGGCTTATCCTGCGGCGCGTCGCGCTGACGCCACAGGGCCGACGCGCCCGGCGGACACGCGCATGATGAAAGAAAATGCGCTTGTGGCCGACTGATGGGCCATGGCAATCGAAAAGCGCTCTCCTGACTCCGTGCTCAGCTGGCTGGGCCAATGGCGTGACGAGCCGGCTGACCGGGTGCCAGCGCGGGTTGCACGTGCTTTGGGTGAGCTCGATCGCAAAAGCGAGATCCTGATCGGCTGGGTGCAAGCGGCGCTGATTTCAGTCCTCGGCAGTTTGTACCTGGTGGCGCCGGGCACGGCACCAGCCGATGCCACGTTCTACCCGGTGCCGTGGGCGCTCGGGTTTTATGGGTTGTTCACGGTCATTCGGCTGTGGCTGGCCTACCGCGGCCGCCTGTCGATGCCGGTGCGGCTGCTGTCGGTGGTGGTGGACATCAGCATGCTGATGATCACGATCTGGAGCTTTCATTTGCAATACGCGCAGCCGCCTGCGTTCTACCTGAAGGCGCCGACGCTGCTGTATGTATTCATTTTCATCGTGCTGCGGGCGCTGACGATCACTCCCGGCTACGTTTTGTTCACCGGGCTGCTGGCGGCGGGGGGCTGGCTGGCCTTGTTGTCCTATGCGCTGATGGCGCCTGGCGGAGCGGCGCTGATCACCCACGACTACGTGCAGTACATGAACTCCAGCCGGGTCCTGATCGGCGGCGAGATCGATCGGGTGTTGTCGATCGTCATCGTGACGCTGGTGCTGTCGGTATCGGTGGCGCGGGCACGCCAGCTGCTCTTTCATGCGGTGGAAGATCAGGCTGCGGTGTCGCAGTTGTCGCGCTTTTTCGCGCCCGAAGTCGCCGAACGCCTGTCGAACGCCGACGAGCTGCTGCAAAGCGGCGACGGCGAACAGCGCCAGGCCGCGACGATGTTCATCGACCTGCGCGGCTTCACGACGTTGGCCTCGCACCTGGCGCCGCGCGCATTGATCGACATCCTGCGTGAGTATCAGGGTATTGCGGTGCCGGTGATCCATCGCCACAACGGCAGCATCACCACCTATCTGGGAGACGGCATCATGGTCACTTTCGGTGCCACCCGACCTTCGGCGACATTCAGTGCGGACGCCTTGCGCTGTGCCGAAGAACTGTTGCAGACGTTCGAAGCCTGGCGCTTGCGCCGCGAGGCGGCGCAGCAACCGGCGCCGGGTGTGGGCCTCGGTGTCGACACCGGGACCGTGACCTGCGGCGTCATCGGTGACGAGGGCCGACTGGAATATGCAGTGATCGGAAACCCGGTAAACCGGGCCGCCAAGCTGCAAAACCATACCAAGCAGGAGTCAGTGCAAGGCCTGGCCAGCGCCCAGTGCCTGCAATCTGCCGTGGCCCAGGGTTATGTGCCTGCGGCCGCGCATGCGGTCCTGCCCGCACGCAGCGTCGGTGGCGTGGTCCAGCCGATGGATCTGGTCGCACTGGGCCGGCCCGCCTGAAGACGGGGGGCGCCGAGCGCCGCTCAGTCGGCACGCCTTGATGGCAGTGGCCCAGGTAACGACCGCCATGGCCGGACAGCTCCGGTGCGGTCGCGGCCCGGACGCTGATCGATGCGGAAAGCTCAATCCTTGGTGGCAGTAGCGTTCTCGCCGTCGTTCGCAGTGGGCAGCGGGTTGCGGGCCTGCGCCTGCGCGGTGGGCAAGGCTGCAGGCGTCGGCGTAGGCGTCGGCGTCGGCGTCGGCGCGAGCCCAAACGCGCCGGAGCGCAGCAGCGGCACGGACGGGGGCAGCTTGCCGCCGGCACTGTCGGCAGCTCCGGCCAGGGGCGCCAGTTCCAGCGTGAGCGAGGCGGCGCCACTGGCGGTTGGCGCCAGCGTGGCGGAACGGATGCCGACTTGTTGCAGGGTCCATCCACCATCGAGCGCGCTACCCACGCGGTAGGGGCGCGGCGGTTGGCCATCCACGGAGATCAACGCGACGCCACTGTGTGCACGGTTGGCAACGACGCCAAGCAGGCGCAGTCGAGCGGCCGGATCGGGCGCCGCGACTCCTGGCGCTGCCGGGGCGTTGGCAACCGCCGGGTTGCCCGGCCCGAAAACACGGGCCAGGTCGTTCTGCTGCACCGAAGGTGCATCACCGGTCAATGCCGGTGCGGTCGCGGACATGCCCGACGTTCCAGTCAATTTCGTGAACCAGTAGCTGGCCGACAAAGCTGCCAGCGCCCACAGGAAAAAGGTCACTAGTCGAGCGGGCCAAGGCTTGGTCATGGCCGATTATGATCCAGGGGACGCCTGCTTCCTGTGCGGCCCAACCATGGTGAAATTGACTACATGACAAAGTATCCGAGCACCCGGTGTGCGGCCTTGCGCTCAGGTTTGCGTTCTGGCTTCACGCTGATCGAACTTATGGTGGTGCTGGTCATCATCGGTGTGTTGGCGGCGCTGATCGTACCCAACGTGCTCGAGCGCGCCGACGATGCGCGGACCGTGGCGGCGCGTACCGACGTCAACAACCTGATGCAGGCGCTCAAGTTGTACCGGCTGGACAACCAGCGTTACCCGACCACCGAGCAGGGCCTGAGCGCACTGATCAGCAAACCCACCAGCGGACCGATCCCGCCGAATTGGAAACCCTACCTGGACAAATTGCCCAACGACCCATGGAACCAGCCCTATCAGTACCTGAACCCTGGCATCAAGGGCGAGGTCGATGTGCTGTCGTTCGGCGCCGATGGCCAGGCCGGCGGTGAGGGCAAGAACGCCGATGTCGGCTCCTGGCAATAGCCGCTGGTGCGGCCTGTCAGCCGGCACGTCCGGATTCACCCTGCTCGAATTGCTGCTGGTGCTGGCAATCATCGCGATGGCCAGCGCCGGCGTCGGTTTTGCGTTGCGCGATGTCGGCCAGACACAACTCGAACGCGAGGGCCTGCGCCTGGCGGCGATGCTGGAGTCGGCCCGGGCCCGCTCGCGCGCAGCGGGTGTGCCGGTGTACTGGCGGGCCAATGCCGGCGGTTTCGAATTCATCGGTCTGCCGCTGGCTGCGCCGCTCGAGCCCGGCGCTGACGCGGCCCGGCCCGCTGCTGCCGGTGAGTTCGCGCCCGCGATGCCATGGCTGACCGACGGTCTGTCGGTGGCAGGCGCAGCGGTGATCACGCTGGGCCCGGAACCGGTGATCGCGCGCCAGGACATCGTGCTGATCCACGGTGACCAGCGCGTCCACGTGGCAACCGATGGACTGCATGTGTTCAACCTCCAGACCGAATCGGGCCCGGTGCCATGAGACGGCAACGCGCGGGCTTCACGTTGATCGAGGTGCTGGTTGCGCTGGGCATCGTGGCGCTGGCGCTGGTGAGCGGCCTGCAGGCCACCATGGCGCTGACCCGCAACGCGCAGCGCCAGGCAGACGTTTTGCTGGCCGAGGTCTGCGCCGAGAATGAACTGATCCGCATGCGCCTGGCGCGCCAGCTGCCGCCGGTGGGCGGGTCCGATTTCGCCTGCACCGAGGCCGGCAGGGATTACCAGGGCCGAATGCAGGTGAGCACCACGCCGAATCCGATATTCCGACGTGTCGACGCGAAGGTTCTCGACGGCGAATTCACGGTGTTTCGCATTACCACCATCGTCGGGAGCTTCCAATGATGTGCTGGTCGTGCGCGGGTGGCCGACGGCTGCGTCGCGGGCGCAGCAGCGGGTTCACGCTGGTCGAACTGCTGGTGGCGCTGGCGGCGATGGCTGTGTTGTCAGTGATGGCCTGGCGCGGTATCGATGCGATGGGCCGTGCCCAGACTTCGACCCGGGTATTCGGCAGCGATGTGCAGGCCTTGCAGGTGGGCCTGGGGCAGTGGAGCTCCGATCTCGATGCGGTGGCGGTGATGCCGGCGCTGACCGCACTCGATTTCGATGGCCGGGTGCTGCGCATCACGCGGCGCTGGCCTTACGCGGAGCCGGGTGCGTCGGCGGCTTCTGCGGGCGGCGGACTGAAGGTCGTCGCCTGGGGCCTGCGCGACGTGGACGGGCGGCGCCTGTGGTCGCGCTGGCAGTCCGGCGTGTTGCGCACCCGCGCGCAATGGACCGAGGCCTGGCAGCAGGCCGCATGGTGGGGCCAGAATCCTACCGAGGAATTGCGCCAGGGCGAGGTACAAATCGCCGTGGCCGACGAGTTGCAGGTGTTTTACTACCGCAACAACAGTTGGACCAGCCCGTTGTCCAGTGCTGCCAACGGGGCCGCTGGCGCCGCTGCGCAGGCGCCGCTGCCCGATGGGGTGCGGCTGATGCTGTCGCTGACACCCGGCCAGGCGGTCAGCGGGCGGCTGACTCGGGACTGGATACGGCCAACGTTGGGGCCGGGTGGATCATGATGGCGCAAGACGCGGTCACGCGCCCGGTCCGCCGGCGGCAACACGGCGCGGCCCTGCTGCTGGCCATGTTGACGGTGGCGCTGGTAGCCACGATGGCCGCTGGCGCCTTGTGGCAACAGTGGCGCGGCGTCGAGATCGAGGCACGCGAACGCGAGCGTCTGCAGGCCAGCTGGATACTGATCGGCGCGCTGGATTGGGCACGGCTGATCCTGCGCGAGGATGCGCGCAGCGGTGGCCCCGACCATCTGGCTGAACCCTGGAGCATTCCGCTGCGCGAGGCGCGGCTGTCGACCTTTCTGGCAATCGACCCGACTGCTGGCGCGGCCGGCACATTCGACGACGATGCCTTCCTGTCCGGCCAGATCACCGACGCCCAGGCGCGCTTGAACGTCAGCAACCTGATTCTTGGCAACCAGATCTCGGAGCCCGACCGCGAGTCGTTCGCTCGCCTGTTCACCCAATTGGGCATTGCGACGTCCGAGCTCGATACGCTGGTGGACAATCTGTTGCGCGCGGCCAGCGCCAGTGATCGCGCAGACGACGGTCAGGTACCGATCCCGCTGATGCCGCAAAGGGTCGCGCAACTGGCCTGGCTCGGCCTGTCGGCGCAGTCGCTGGCCGTGCTGCAGCCGTACGTGGTGGTGTTGCCCACACGCACCCAGCTCAACCTGAACACCGCCAGCGCCGAGGTCATCGCGGCGCGCATCCAGGGCATCGACCTGTCGGATGCGCGCAATATCGTCAATGCGCGCAACCGGGCGCCGTTTCGCACTTTGTCGGAGGTCACGCGCATCGTGCCCAGCGCCGACCGGCTCGATCCGAGCCAGGTCGGCGTGGCAAGCCGTTTTTTCGAGATCGAGGGGCGGCTGCGACTGCAGGACACCGAGGTGCGCGAGCGCTCCCTGGTCCAGCGCAATGGCCAGAGTGTGATCACGCTGTGGCGGGAACGTACGTCCGGCGATGCGACGGCGCCTGCGCCCGCTACGCGCTGAATCGGCGCTCACTACAATCCGCGCAATGACGACCCTCACCCTCGTTTTGCCACTGGTTCACCCGACGGCCGGCACGGAGTTCGACTACGTGCTGGGCAGTGACCGTGGCGAGGTGATGAGCCATGGCTGCGCGACGCTGGCACTGCTGCCGCGCTCCGATGTGCTGGTGATGGTGGTGCCGGTTGGCGCATTGTCCTGGCACCCGGTGCGCCTGCCACCGCTGCCCGCTGGGCGGCTGCGAGCCGCGCTCGAAGGACTGCTGGAAGATAAGCTGCTGGACGAACCCGCGCGGCTGGCACTGGCGCTGGCGCCGCGGCGACCGGCCCAGGGCGACACGCTGGTGGCTGCATTCGACAAGGCCTGGATCCGCGCGATGCTGGAATTCTTCGAGCAGGCCGGGCGTCCCGCAGCGCGCGTGGTGCCGGAATTCGCACCCTTGTCCAACGCCGCTGATGCGGCCAGTGTGCGATGGCAGGTGATAGGCACGCCCGAGGACGCGCGCCTGGTTTTGGTGCAGATGCAAGGCCCGGTTTGCTTGCCACTGGCCAGTGCACCGGCCCTGCTCGGCACACGCTTGGCAGCGGATGCCGAAGGCCGGGTGCTGGCTGAACCTGCGGTGGCGGCGCTTGCCGAGCAGGTGATGGGCACGGCGGTGCAGATACAGGCCAGGGCACAACGCCTGTGTGATGCGGCCGCCGGCGACTGGGAGCTGGCGCAATTCGACCTGTCGTTGTCGGGTGGCGGACGTTTGGCGCGGCGCTGGCGTCAGCAGCTTGGGCATTGGCTGCAAGCGCCGCAATGGCGCGCCGCGCGCTGGGGCCTGGTGGCATTGCTGCTGGCCCATGTGCTGGGTTTCAATGCCTGGGCCTGGAAACTCGATGCGCTGGTACGCGACAAGCAGCAGCAGGTGCGCAACACGTTGGCACAGGCGTTCCCCGAGATCCGAACGATTGTCGATGCACCGCTGCAGATGCAGCGCCAGCTCGATCTGCTGCGACAGAGCAGCGGTGGGCTTTCGGCACAGGACATGGAGACGATGCTGGGGGTTCTGGGTGCGGCCTTGCCTGCGGGTATCCATGCCAGTGCGATCGACTATGCGCCGGGTCAGTTGACGCTGCGCGGGCTGGCATTGGCCGAACCTGTGCGCGCGAAATTGGCGGATGCGCTTGCGGACCATGGCTATCGGGTGCAGCTCGACGGTGAACGTTTGGTGATGCGTGCAGGAGGCGCACCATGACGGCGCCGGCGCGATGGCAACGCGGCTGGTCGGGCTTGGCCGCGCGCGAGCGGCGGCTGGTGTTGCTGGCGCTGGGAATGGTGCTGCTGGCCTTGACGTGGGCGTTGGTGTTGGCGCCGGCGTTGCGCACGGCGCGTGCGGCTCCGGCGCAAAGCGACCGGCTCGATCAGCAGCTGCAGGTCATGCAGGCCATGGCCGCGCAGGCCCGCGACCTGAAGGGCCGCCCCGTGGTGCGACGCGAGGACGCGCTGCGCGTGCTGCAGTCCACGCTGGCGCAGCGCCTGGGCGCAGGGGCGCAATTGACGCCGGCGGGCGAGCGCGTGACTGTCACCTTGTCTGGCGTCGCGCCGGAACTGCTGGCACCGTGGCTGGGTCAGGCGCGCAGCGCCGCCAGGGTGGTGGTGGTGCAGGCGCGGCTGAACCGCGGTAGCGCAGGTTGGGACGGCAGCATCGTGCTGCAGTTGCCACCGCCTTGAAGGTCATGGCGATTTTGCCGATAGTGCGACCCGCGGGTCGCGCCAGCGTGCATGGCTGAGTCCCGCTGGGGTCTTGCCGGGGCGCTGGTCGGTCTGGCCGCCGGCCTGGTGGTGTTTGCGCCGGCCGCATGGCTGGCTTCGGCTGCAGCGCATTTCAGCAACGGGCAGGTTCAACTGGTGCAGGCGCGCGGCACCGTGTGGCGGGGCAGTGGCCGGCTGCTGCTGACCGGCGGCAGTGCAAGCCATGATGCTCGCGTCCTGCCAGGGCGACTGAACTGGACCTTGCGGCCGGGCTTGTCGGCATGGCGCTTGCGGGTCGACGCCGAGTGCTGCGCGCAGCAAGCGTTGCTGGCCGATGTCGCACCTGGCTGGCGCACGTGGCGGGTGGATCTGGCCCTGGCAGACAGCCGCTGGCCGGCCGCAGTGCTCGCCGGTCTGGGCGCGCCATGGAACACGCTGCAGCCGCACGGGCAATTGCGCCTTCGCACCGAGGGCTTTTCATTAGAATGGGCCGCTGGGCGGGTACAGGTAAAAGGTAGCGCGACACTCGATGCGCTGGACCTGTCGTCCGGCCTGTCGACACTGCGGCCGATCGGGAGCTACCGCTTGCAACTGCTGGGTCACGGTTTGTCCAGTCCGCCACAACTGGTGCTCGAGACACTGCAGGGCAGCTTGACGCTCACCGGCCGCGGTCAGTGGAATGGCGCTCGCTGGAACTTCCGGGGCCAGGCCAGTGCGGCGCCCGAACAGGAGCTGGTGCTGGGCAATCTGCTCAACATCGTGGGTCGCAGACAGGGTGCCCGGTCGGACATCGCGCTGGATTGATAGGGTGCAGACGGGTTTGTTGCGCGTGTCGGGCTTCAATAAGGCTGGGGTATGAATGTGACTGTGACTGCTATGGGTACTTGGTTGGCGACCGGTCTGCGAGCGGGTGTCATCGGCTGGCTGGTGTGTGGTGCCGCGTGGGCCCAGAAGCCGGGCGAACCGATCACGCTGAACTTCGTCGGTGCCGAGATCGAGGCGGTCGCCCGCACCATGGGCGTCATCACCGGGCGCACGGTGGTGGTCGACCCGCGGGTGCGCGGCACCATCAATCTGTCGAGCGACAAGCCGCAGTCGCCGGCGGCGGCTTATGCCCAGTTCGTCGCCGCCTTGCGGTTGCAGGGTTATACGGTGGTGGAGTCCGGCGGCATCTACAAGGTCGTGCCCGAAGCCGAAGGCAAGCTGCAGGGCAGTGTCGTGTCGGTTTCGCCGGACCAGCCGGCGGGCAACCAGATCGTGACCCAGATCTTCCGGCTCGACCACGAAAGCGCGCTGAACCTGGTACCGGTGCTGCGTCCGCTGATCAGCCCGAACAACACCATCAACGTCAATCCCGGCAGCAATGCCCTGGTCATCACCGACTATGCCGACAACCTGCGCCGGATTGCACGCATCATCGCTGCGATGGACTTGCCCAATGCCACCGACGTCGAGGTGATTCCGCTCAAGCACGCGCTGGCCGCTGATCTGGCGCCACTGGTGCTGCGCCTGACACAGGCGAGCAACGCGGTCGCGGTGCAAGGGCAGGTGGACAATTCGTTTCGCACTGCCATCATTGCCGAGCCGCGCAGCAACGCATTGATCGTGCGTGCGGCCAACCCTGCGCGGTTGGCGCTGGTGCGCTCGCTGGTGGAGCGGCTGGATCAGCCGTCTTCGGAGGATGCCTCCGGCAATATCCATGTGGTCTATCTGAAGAACGCCGAGGCGGTGAAACTGGCGGCGACGTTGCGCGCGGCCATGGCCGGCGTGGCCACGAGCACGTCCGCTGCGACGGCGATTCCGGGACGGGCCCTGTCGGGTGGCGCCGCTACCGCTGCAGTGGCCGCTTCGTCATCGTCGTCGCAGGGCGAGACCGGCGGGCAGATCCAGGCCGACCCGGCCACCAATTCGCTGGTGATCACGGCGCCCGAGCCGCAGTACCGCCAGATGCGTGCGGTCATCGACAAGCTCGACGCGCGACGGGCGCAGGTGTTCGTCGAGTCGCTGATTGCCGAGGTCAATGCCGACAAGGCGGCCGAGTTCGGCATCCAGTGGCAGGGTCCTATTGGCAAAAACGGTGACGGCAGCATCGGTATCCTGGGTACCAATTTCGGCAGCGGCGGCAACAACATCATCTCGCTGGCCACCGGTGCGGCCAACGGTTCTGTGGTGCCGGGCAGCGGCCTGAACGTGGGTGTGGTCAACCGCGTGAATGGCGTTTACGTGCTGGGGTTCCTGGCGCGTTTCCTGCAGTCCACTGGCGATGGCAACATCCTGTCCACGCCCAATCTGCTGACGCTGGACAACGAGGAAGCCAAGATCGTGATCGGCCAGAACGTGCCATTCGTCACTGGCTCGTACACCAACAACAATGCCGGCGGAACCGGCACGGTGAACCCGTTTCAGACGATCGAACGCAAGGACGTGGGATTGACGCTGCGAGTCAAGCCGCAGATCAGCGAGAACGGAACGATCCGCTTGTCGATTTTCCAGGAAGTCTCCAGCGTACAGGCATCGTCGATCAACTCACCCAGTGGGCTGATCACCAACAAGCGCTCGATCGAGTCCAACGTGCTGGTCGAGGATGGTGCCATCATCGTGCTCGGCGGGCTGTTGCAGGACGAGTCTGCCAATAACGAGGACAAGGTTCCGGGTCTTGGCGATGTGCCGCTGTTCGGTAATCTGTTTCGCAGCGAGAGCCGCTCGCGCAAGAAGACCAACCTGATGGTGTTCCTGCGCCCGGTCGTGGTGCGCGATGCGACGTCGCTGGACAGCCTGTCAATGGACCGATACGAAATGATGCGCACCGACCAGTCAGCCGTGCAACCGCGCCAGAGTGCGGTATTGCCAAACTTCGGTACGGCCCAACTGCCGCCGCTGGAGCCACCCAAGCCGCGGCCGGTCGAAATACGCCCGCCGGCTGGCGCCTCGCGTTAGTCGGGTCACGCATGCGATTCCCGCTGCCGTATGCGTTCGCGCGCACGCACCAGCTGCTGCTGGAGGACGACGGCCAAACCCTGACGCTGGTCGTGCATGTGCAGAGTGCGCATGCGGCGTTGGGCGAGGTGCTGCGCAAATATCCGTCGGCCACAGTGGTGGCCATGGACGCCGAGTCGCTGGTGCAGCGCATCAGTGCCGCGTATTCGCAGGGCGAGTCCAGCGCGGTGCTGGTGGCCAGCGAGGTGGCGTCGGACGTCGACCTGCAGCGCATGATGCAGGAGTTGCCGGCGGTCGAAGACCTGCTCGAGGCAGCCGACGATGCGCCCATCATCCGGCTGCTCAACGCTTTGCTGACGCAGGCCGCGCGCGAAGGCGCCAGCGACATCCATATCGAACCGTACGAGCGCCACAGCAGCGTACGCTTTCGCGTCGACGGTACGCTGCGCGAGGTGGTGCAGCCCAATCGCGCGCTGCATGCAGCGCTGATCTCGCGCCTGAAGATCATGGCCGAGCTCGATATCTCCGAAAAGCGCCTGCCGCAGGACGGGCGCATCAGCTTGCGCATCGGCACCCGGGCGGTGGACGTGCGGGTCAGCACCTTGCCCAGCGCCCAGGGCGAACGCGCGGTGCTGCGGCTGCTGGACAAGTCCGGCGCGCGGCTGAACCTGGAAGCGGTGGGCATGGAAGGGCATACGCTGCAGCGTTTCGCGCAGCTGATCGGCCAGCCGCACGGCATCATCCTGGTGACCGGACCGACCGGCTCGGGCAAGACCACAACGCTGTATGCGGCGCTGAGCCGGCTGGATGCGGCGCGCACCAACATCATGACGGTCGAGGATCCGATCGAATACGAGCTGGCGGGCATCGGCCAGACCCAGGTCAATGCGCGTATCGACCTGAATTTCGCGACCGCGCTGCGCGCCATCCTGCGCCAGGACCCGGATGTCATCATGATCGGCGAGATTCGCGATTTCGAGACCGCGCAGATCGCGATCCAGGCCTCGCTGACCGGTCACCTGGTCCTGGCCACGCTGCACACCAACGACGCCGCCAGTGCGGTGACTCGGCTGGTCGACATGGGGGTCGAGCCATTTTTGCTCAGTTCCTCGCTGCTGGGCGTGTTGGCCCAGCGCCTGGTGCGCAAATGGTGCCTGCACTGCGCCGGCAAGGGCTGCGAGCACTGCAGCCATACCGGGTATGCCGGGCGCACCGGCGTGTATGAATTGCTGGTGGCCGATGCCGCGATCCGGGATCAGATTCACCGCCAGGCATCCGAGGCCGAGATTCGTGCGGCAGCCATTGACGGTGGCATGCGACTGATGCGCGACGACGGCCAGCGGCTGGTGACGGCCGGCATCACCGCGCCCGAGGAAGTGCTGCGCGTCACGCGCGACTGAAAGCGGACAGACCCCGTCGCGCGCGCCATGCCTGCCTTTTCTTTCGAAGCCGTCGACGCACAAGGTGCCACGCGCAAGGGCGTGCTGGACGCGGAGACCGCACGTGCGGCGCGCAGCGCGCTGCGCGCGCAGGCGCTGGTGCCGCTGCTGGTGGTGCAGGTAGGGGCTGCTGGCGCGGACGAATCGGCAACGGGCGGCTACGGACAGGGCTGGTTCAGCGCGCGGGTGTTCAACCCGGCCGCGCTGGCTGTGTGGACGCGCCAGCTGGCCGGCCTGGTGTCAGCCAGCCTGCCGCTGGAGAGGGCACTGACAGCATTGAGCGACGAGGCCGAGGATCCGCGCCAGCGCAATCTGGTGGCGGCACTGCGCGCCGAGGTCAATGCCGGCAGCGGTTTTGCCAAGGCGCTGGCACAACACCCGCGCGAGTTCTCGTCGATTTTTGTGGCGGTGATCGGTGCCGGCGAGAACAGCGGCAACCTGGGCCTGGTACTGGAGCGGCTGGCCGACGACTTGGCCGAACAGCAGCAGCTCAAGGCCAAGCTGGTCGGCGCCGCCTTGTACCCGGGCATCGTGACCGTCGTCGCGATTCTGATCGTCACCTTCCTGGTGGCCTATGTCGTACCGCAGGTCGCCAATGTGTTCGCCGGCACCAAGCAAAGCCTGCCGACACTGACGGTGCTGATGCTGGCCACCAGTGCGCTGGTACGCGACTATGGCGTGTTCGCCCTCGGTGCCATGCTGCTGGCGGGCGCCGGTGTGCGCCTGGCGTTGCGCAGTGAAGCGCTGCGCACACGTTTCGATGCGGCGTTCCTGACGCTGCCGTTGATCGGCCGGCTGGCTCGGGGCTATAACGCGGCGCGATTCGCCAATACGCTGGCCATGCTGGCAGCCGCCGGCGTGCCGATTCTGAAGGCCTTGCAGTCGTCGGCCGAGACGCTGAACAACCGCGCCATGCGCGCCGACGCGCTTGCCGCGCTGGTGCTGGTGCGCGAGGGCGCACCGATCGCCTCGGCACTGGGCCGGCACAAGCGTTTCCCGCCGATGCTGGCAATGTTTGCCCGGCTGGGCGAGCAGACCGGCCAGCTGCCGCTGATGCTGCAGCGGGTCGCCGCGCAGCTGGGCGCCGACGTGCAGCGCCGCGCAATGCAGCTGGCCACCATCCTCGAGCCGCTGCTGATCGTGGCCATGGGCCTGGTCGTGATGCTGATCGTGCTGGCGGTGATGCTGCCGATCATCCAGCTCAATACGCTGGTGCGCTGATGGGGGTTTGCGCGTGCCCGCGCTTCACGCGGGCAGGCGGCGCGAAGCTGATGGCTGCATCAGTCAAGTAGCGGCTGGTGTTCGCTCCACAAGCTGCTGCGGAACATGGCCAGCGCCTTTTCCCAGACCCTTTCTGTCGAATGTTTGTCGTAACACCAGCGTGCGGGGAATGTCCAGCCGTGGTGAGCGTCCAGCTGTTCGACCTGAACCCGACCAGCGGTACTCGCAGCGGCTTGGCGTATCAACTCCTGGTGTGCGGCCGGGCAGGTCGGATCGTCCTTGGCGAAAAAATAGTACAGCGGCACGGTCGAGCTCGCAATCATGTTGTGGGGCGAAGCTTTGCTGGCATCGACCAGCCGGCCACCGTGCACCGACAACGCGGCGCGCACATGCCGAGGGTGGGTCGTGGCGGCGGCGATCGCGTGTCTGCCGCCCATGCAGTAGCCGATCGCGCCCCACAAGCCGGTTGCCATGCCGAAGCCGCCGGCGGAAGCAAAACTGATCAGTGCGGCCGTGTCGGCGGCACTCATCTGCATGCTGGTGGCTTGGTTGGCGCGCGCAGCTGCTGGATCCAATGCGTCGTCCTGTCGGTTCGCCGGCGCAAATGCTGGTGAGCCCAGGCGATGGAACAGCTGCGGCACCACGGCCAGATATCCCGCTGTCGCGAAGCGCCGTGCGATATCGTCGAGCTCTTCGCGCGGGCCGAAGACGTCCATGTAGATCAGCACGCCGGGCGCGACGGCCACATCCTGCGGCATGGCTGCGAACACCGGCATGCTGCCGTCGGGCGTGGGAACCTCGAGCTGGATTTCCTTCATGGCGACCGCTCAGTCCGTGACCTGGGCGCTGCGCCGGATCACCCGCGATACGCTGAGCAGATCGGCCTCGCCAAAGCCATCTTCGGCCGCCGCCGCAAACTGCGCGTTGGCATGGGCGATCAGAGCGGCCGGCACGCCCGTGCGTTGTGCCACCCGGTGGCCCAGGCCGATGTCTTTGACGCCGATCCGCAGCAGTGCGTCGAAGCGTGCGTGGTGGTCGGCAAAGTCGATGCCGATCTTGGCAAACAGTGGGGAATCGGACATGCCGCCGGATCCCACCACAGCGTCATAGAACACGTGCGGATTGCCACCGGCTGCCTCGAAAACCTCGAATGCCTCGGCGATGGCGGTCAATTGCACCAGCCCCAGGCTGTTCTGCATCACCTTGATCAAGCTGGCCGTACCCAAATCTCCGGCGTGGCTGACGCGGCGGGCAAAACCCTCAATGACCGGACGTACGGTTTCGTAAGCCGCGGCCGAGCCGGACACGACCACGGCCAGTTTCCCTTCACGGGCGTTGGCCGGCGTACCGAACACCGGCGCATCGCAGAACGCCGCGCCGAGTGCCGCATATCGGGCGCCGATCTCTCGCACCAGTTCCGGGTCCAGGGTCGACAATTCGACCACGGTCAGGCCGGCGCGAGCCTCGGGCATCAGGGCATCCGCGACGGCACGCGAGGCCTTTTCGCCCGGCAGGCAGATGAAGATCAGCTCGGCACTGCGACCCACGTCTGCCGCCGACGGCATCAGGCGCAACAGAGAGTCACCCTGTACGGAGTCGTCCGCTGCAGGGTCATAAGCGGCAACCGGGCCGAAGCTTCGGGCCAGATGGCGGGCGGTGGGAAGTCCCATGGCGCCCAGTCCGATACATCCAATACGTGTCATATGATTTCCTTTGAATAGGGGATGGTGCGCGTGACCATCACAGGGTTTCGGCCTTTGCGGCCCGTTCGATGGCATCGATCAGGTTCTCAGCCACCACCGACAGTGCAGTTTTGCTGCGCCGGACGATGCCGGTCGAGCGGCTCATCGTGGCGTCGCGCACATCCAGGCTGGTGATGCCTTGACTGGCTGGTCCGCGCAAAATGTCACGCGTGGCAATGCCCAGCAGATCGCTGTCGCGGATCACCGACAGGATGAAGGGTGTGGAGTCGGATTCGATGGTCGGTGGCGGCAGCTGGTGACCACGCGATGCGAGCAAGGCGGCCAGCCGTCGTCGCAGCAACATGTCCGGGCCGGCCAGCACCCAGCGTTCACTGGTCAATTCCTCGATCGCGACCTGGCGCCGCTTGGCCAGCCGATGCCCCTGCCGGGCCACGACGACCACGTCATCGCGTGTCAATTCGGTGGTTTGCAGGCCCACCACAGCCGGGCCTTCAGGAATCGCCGCGAGCACGAATTCGAGCGAACCGTCGCGCAATTTGCTGAGCAACAGGTCGGTCTGGCCGGTGATCACCTGCACTCGCAGCGTCGGGTCGCGGGCGATCGCACGGGCCATGACGGTCGGCAGCAGATGGTCGAGCCAGGAGGGTCCGGCGCCCACGCGCACCAGCGTGTCGCGCCGATGGGTCAGTGCCGCCACTTCCTGCGCTGCATCGGCCAGCTGTATCTGCACCGCATTGACATGCCGCTGCAAGGCAACACCGGCTTCGGTGAGTTCGACGCCACGCGGAAGCCGGCGCAACAACGGGGCATCGAGCTCGGCCTCAAGCCGACGCATGCTGCGCGTCAGACCCGGCTGAGAAATGTTGAGTGCTTTTGCTGCCTGGCTCAGGCTGCCGCGTTCGGCAACCATCAGGAATTGGCGCAACTGGGTCAGATCCAAGAGCCATGCTCCAAGTTGATTGATTTTTCAGAATGATATCTGAGAGAGCATCGATAAATGATCATGAAGATTTAACCCAAGCGTTGTGAGTTATCGTGAAACACCTGAGGAATTTGTCAAAAATATGTTTTAAACCAACTAGTTATAAAAATCGTATTCGGGTTTTCCATTACTTTTACATATGCGCAAAAGGTATGGATATTGCCTATCAGTGCAATTGTGTGATCATTTTTGGCTACCTATACTTCGATCCATCGGTGGTCTCCGGACCACTGTCCGAGTGAGACAAACCGGGCCCTGAGCCCATCAAGACAAGAGGTTGCACCATGCTCCACGGCGCGCAGTTTCATCATCCGGCAGGTGCCGGATCGACATCGACTCCCATCCGCGTTGCAGGGGGTGCCAACGCATGAAACCCTGCAACACCTTGTTCATCTTGTCCGATGAGCATCAGCGAGACATCAGCGGCTGTTATGGCAATACGCTGATCAAGACGCCGAACCTCGATGCATTGGCTGCGCGCGGCACCCGGTTTACCCGTGCCTACACGCCGTGTCCGATCTGCGTGCCGGCGCGCACCGCGTTGGCGACCGGCCGCCATGTGTTCCAGACCCGTTCCTGGGACAACGCCCATCCCTACCATGGCGAGATCCCGAGCTGGGGCCATCGGCTGATGGATGCCGGTCATGAGGTGGTGTCGATCGGCAAGTTGCACTACCGCGACGCACAGGATCCGAACGGATTCAGCGAGGAGATCCTGCCCTTGCACGTGCTCGGCGGCATCGGCGATCTGCTGGGACTGATCCGCAATCCACCGGCAGCGCGCGGCAATATGCAAGCTCTGGCGCGTGACGCCGGTCCGGGTTCATCCAGTTACACCGACTACGACCGCCAGATCGCGGCCGAGGCTGTGTCGTGGTTGCAGCGCAAGGCCAGGGATGCGGCGGCCAGCGACAAACCCTGGGTGCTGTTGGTCTCGTTTGTGCGGCCGCATTTCCCGCTGATCGCGCCGCCCGAATTCTTCGCCATGTATCCGCCCGAGAAGATGCCGCTGCCGCGCCTGTACAGCAGTGGTGAGCGGCCAACCCATGAGGCGGTCAAGGCCTTGCGCGACTGCATGAACTACGACGACTACTTCGACGAGGCGAAGGCGCGGATCGCGATCGCGTCATATTACGCACTGGTGTCCTTCCTGGACGACAACATCGGGCGCGTGCTCGGTGCGTTGGAACAGGCCGGGCTGATGGACAACACCCGGGTCATCTATACCTCGGACCATGGCGACAACCTGGGCAACCATGGCTTGTGGGGCAAGTCGGTCATGTACGAGGAGTCGGCCGCCATTCCGATGATCGTCGCCGGCCCGGACGTGCCGCGCAATGCGGTCAGCGACGCCGGCGTCTCGCTGATCGACTGCTATCGAACCTTGCTCGAAGGCGCTGGTTTGCCCATGCCGCCGCAGGACGAAGTGCTGCCCAGCCGTTCGTTATGGGAAGCAGCGCGTGGCAGCGATCCACGCCGGGCAGTGTTGTCCGAATACCATGCGGCCGGCTCGAATACCGGCACCTACATGATCCGGCTCGGGCGCTGGAAATACATCTACTTCGTCGGTTACGCGCCGCAGTTGTTCGACCTGGAGGACGATCCGTTCGAATCGACCGACCTGGCGGGCAAACCCGAGATGCATGCAGTGCTGGCCGAATGCGATGCGGCGCTGCGAGCGACGCTGAATCCAGAGCAAGTGTCGAGCCAGGCATTTGCCGATCAGGCCGCGATGATCGCTGCGCATGGCGGCGAGGCGGCGATCCGCGAGCGCGGCGACTTCGGTTACACCCCCGCGCCTGGTGAGAAGGCCGGATTTGCGGCATGACCCCGGATCAGGTCGTTCGTCTTCCTTATCGTGGCCCTGATGGTCGCGTCATATCAGGGGCAAGCATTCATGGCACGTGTTGAATTCGTCGGTATCAACAAGACCTACGACCAGAAGGTCGTTGCGGTGCGCAACCTGGACCTGGTGGTCGAGGACAAGGAGTTCGTGGTGTTGGTCGGCCCGTCAGGTTGCGGCAAGTCGACCACCTTGCGCATGCTGGCAGGCCTGGAGGACATTACCGCAGGTGATCTGCTGTTCGATGGCAAACGCGTCAATGACATGTCGCCGGCCGGCCGCAACATTGCGATGGTGTTCCAGAACTACGCGCTGTATCCGCATATGAGCGTGCGCAGCAACATGGCGTTCGGGCTCAAGAACGTCGGTCTGCCGGCCGCAGAGATCGACACCCGGGTCAATGAGGCCTCGCGCATCCTGGGGTTGGATGATCTGCTTGACCGCAAGCCGGCCAAGCTGTCCGGTGGCCAGCGCCAGCGTGTCGCCATGGGCCGGGCCATCGTGCGCCATCCTTCGGTGTTCCTGTTCGACGAGCCACTGTCCAACCTCGATGCCAAGCTGCGCACACAGATGCGCGGCGAGATCAAGCGGCTGCACCAGCGCGTCAATACGACGGTGATCTATGTCACGCACGACCAGGTTGAAGCCATGACGCTGGCCGATCGCATCGTCGTGATGCGCGACGGCCGTATCGAACAGGCCGGCACCCCCACCGAACTGTTCAACAACCCGATCAACATGTTTGTGGCCAGCTTCCTTGGCAGCCCGTCGATGAACATGGTGCCAGCGCGACTCGAGATGCGCGGCGGTAGTCGCACGCTCAAGTCCGCGCAGGGACTGTCGGTGCGATTGCCCGCCAATGTGGCGCCGGGCCAGCAGAGCGACCGCGACGTGATTTTCGGTATCCGGCCGGACGACATCGCGCCGGCCGACGGCGCCACGCCATCGGACGCGCACCAGCGTGGCAAGGTGGTCGTCACCGAGCCGATGGGCGCCGAAACCTATTTCGTCGTGGATGCCGGCGGCCATGAATTCGTTGCCAAGGCCCTGGGCCGACAGCTGATAAAGCCTGGCGCCGATATCGATCTGGCCTTCGGTGTTGCTGACATCAAGTTGTTCGATCCAACGAGCCAGTTGACGCTGAGCTGATTTCCTGCATTGCCAAACCCGACCTAATAGGAGACACATCATGAACGCTGATAAACCCGCAGCCTTTCCCGTATCCGTCCATCGTCGCAAGCTGATTCAGCAGGGAGCCGCGCTGGCCGGTACCAGCCTGCTGCCCTTTGCACCACGCGTGCTGGCCCAGGGCGGTGGCAATCAGCCCTACAAGGGCACCACCATCAATGTGTCGTGCTGGAGTGCCACCTATCCGAAGCTGATACAGGAGTACCTGCCTGACTTCGAGGCACAGACCGGCATCAAGGTCAACTACGACCTGCCGGGATTTCCGGTGTTCAACCAGCGTGCAGATCTGGAACTGTCGGTCAAGGGATCGTCGTATGACGTGCTGAACCTGACCTTCATCTATATTGCGCGCTGGATCGGCGCCGGCTGGTTCACGCCGCTGAGCCAGTTCATCAACGATCCCAAACATACACCGGCCGACTTCGATTACAAGGACCTGTTGCCGGCAGCGGTGTCGACTCTCAGCGACTCCAAAGGCGAGCCGTATGCGATTCCCTGGACTGCTGACGCGCAGATCATGGCTGCCGCGCGCGGCGACCTGCTTGATGAAGCCGGATTGAAATTCCCCGGCACGCTGGACGAATTCTCCAACGTGCTCAAGGTGCTCAAGGCCAAGGGCGGACCGGCGCCATTCGCCACCGAAAACGTCTATCACTGGACCTACGTCCCGTTCCTGTACGCGATGGGCGGCAAGGTGTTCCGCGGAGCCCCCGGCGACCTGTTCCCGCTTCTGAACTCGCCAGAGGCGATCGCTTCGGCCGACTATTTCGCCAGCATCATGCAGAACTACGCGCCCGATGGCGTGATGTCGTACAACTTTGACCAGGTGATTGCGTCGCAAAAGCAGAGCAAGACCAACCTGAGTATCCTGAACCACGCCTACCTGACGGCCCTGGGTCAGGGCGATAGCCCGGTCGCCAAGACCGTGCGTTATGGCTGGGTTCCGGGCGGCAAAGCCGGCCGTTTCCCGCAGGTCGCCGTACACGGCTGGGGGATCCCCGTTGGCTCGAAGAAGAAGGAGGCGGCTTGGGAGTTCATCAAGTGGTCCATGTCCAAGTCGCTGCTGCAGCGCATGCTCAAGGAGAAGGGTTATGCGGCGCTCACCCGTGCGTCGACGCTAGAGACGCCACAGTTCAAGAGCGCAATGATGGTCAATGGCCAGGATCTGGGCAAGTTATACCTCGATGTGGTGGACAGCAGCAAGGACGGGCACATGGCGTATCGCACGGTGCACGTATTCCCGCAGACCGGTCAGCAGATCAACAAGGCGATCGGCGCCATCATCTCCAAGCAGATGACGGCCAAGGATGCGATGAACCTGGCGCAGGAAAACTTGTTGGCTGACCTCAAGCGTGCGGGCGTCAAGGTCTGAGGCCGGAACGCAACGTCGACGAACCCAGCGGTCCTGAACCATGCAACGCAGTACTGGCAACAGCGGCAATAGCTGGGTGGCCCAGCAGCGGCGCGCTTATTTCTGGGGTCTGGCGCCGGCGATCGCGGTGCTTGTGCTGATCACCCTGGTGCCTGCGATCTACCTGCTGATCACCAGTCTGACGCCGATGTCGATGGTCAACCCCGGGTCGGCGTCGGACTTCTCGGCGCCTGCACGCAACTACATCGATGCGTTCGAGGACCGGCGATTTCTGAACTCGGTCTGGCTGCAGGCGCAGTTGTCCTTCTTCACCGTCACGGCACAGGTCGCTCTGGGTCTGGGTCTGGCCTTGCTGCTCAACACCCGCAGTGCCGTGATGCGGGCGATCCGTACTGCTTTCCTGATTCCCATGGTGTTGCCGCCCATTGTGGTGGCGCTGATCTGGAAGGTCTTGTATACCCCCGACATCAGCCCCTTGCACCGCACACTGGCGTATTTCGGACTGCCCGTCACCTCGCTGATCACCGACAGCAAGACGGCCATGCTGGCGATCGCGGTGGCCGACACCTGGCAATGGTTTCCGTTCACGATGCTGATCATCCTGGCGGCATTGCAGATGGTTCCCGAGGAGCCGCTGGAGGCTGCCAAGATCGATGCTGCTACGCCGTGGCAGACGTTCTGGTTCATCGTGTTTCCGTTCATTCGACCGGCCATTGTGGTGGCAGCGCTGTTCCGGCTGATCGACAGCATCAAGGCGTTTCCGCTGATCTTCGTGTTGACCGACGGTGGTCCGGGCTCGGCCACGCAAGTCACGAACTACTACGCGTACATCCAGGCGTTCTCGTTCTCCTACTGGGGTTATGCGAGTGCGATTGCCACCTTGCTGGTGGCAGGCATATTCGTGCTCAGCGTATTGGTCAGTCGGCTCGACCGGCGTAACCAGAGGGACGAGTGATGGCTGACCGTGCGCCTTCGATCCAATCCTCCTGGTGGCTGCGTCGGCGCACGCTGGATTGCGTCGGGCTTGTCGCCCTGGTGCTTGTGATGTTTCCCTTCCTGTGGCTGCTGCAGATGTCGGTGCGCCCGACGCAGGACATCATGGGTTATGAGCTGCTGTTCACGCCGACCTTCGATCATTACCGCGCCTTGTGGACTGGCGGGTTTGCCAAATCGTTCGTCAACAGCCTGCTCACGTCCACCTTTTCCACTGTGCTGGCTTTGCTGATCGGCACGCCGGCGGCGTATTCGTTGTCGCGTTGGCGCTTTCGGGCGCACAGCCAGATTGCGCTGTGGATCCTGGCCACGCGGATGGCGCCGCCGATTGCGTTCACCATTCCGTTCTTCCTGGCCTACAGCTGGCTCGGCCTGCTCGACACGGTGTTCGGCCTGGTGCTGATCTATCTGACCTTCAACATCGCGCTGGTGATCTGGATGATGCAGACCTATTTCGACAGCGTGCCCAAGGCGCTGGAGGAGGCCGCATGTATCGACGGCTGCGGCGTCTGGAAGACCTTTTTGCAGATCACCTTGCCACTGACCGCGCCGGGCCTGGCCGCCACCGCGGTGTTGTGTTTCATCTTTTCCTGGAACGATTTTTTCTACGCGCTGATTCTCACCCGTACGGCGGCGCAGACCGCACCGGTGGCGATCGTCAACTTCATCCAGTTCGAAGGCTGGGAGTGGGGCAAGATTGCCGCCGGCGGTACGCTGGTGATGCTGCCGGTCATCGTGTTCACGCTGCTGGTACGCAACTATCTGGTGCAGGGTCTGACATCTGGCGGCGTCAAGGACTGAACCATGCAACTCGCCAGTTTGCTGTCACAGCCTGTGCGACCGCCCGGCCTCAGAGTGCCATTGATTCATTCACCTGTTGGGTGAGCCGGCCGATACCGCCTCAACAACTGCGTCATCGTGTCATTGCAAAGATCAACCACCGAAAGGACTTTCATGAAACTCACTGCCATTGTCCAGTCTGTCTATCTTGGCGTCGGCGCGTCGCTTTTCGCCTTGTCTACCCATGCCGCGACCATCGAGAAGGCAGTACCTATCACTATCGTCGTCAACCAGTCGCCCTGGTACAAGAGTTTCGAGAGGCTGGTGCAAGCCTACGAAAAGGAGAGCGGCAACAAGGTCAACTTCGATGTCAACCCGATGCCGGCGACGCAGGAGAAGCAGCGCAACTCGCTGCGCGCGGCCAAGGGTGACTACGATCTGATGCCTATCAACTCGCAGATCCTGGACGAGTTGTACCGTACCGGGCTGCTGGAACCGATGGAGAACATCGATCCGTCGTTCAAGCTCAGCGCCAACATCCCGACGTTCTCTGGCACAGCATGCTGGGACGCGGCACGCAAGGCGTATGACTGCAAGAGTGGCAAGTTGATGGGTGTGCCGATCATGGGCAATGTCCAACTGCTGTTCTACCGCAAGGATCTTTACGACGCCAAGGGCCTGAAGGTGCCGGCCACGATGGCCGATCTGGGCAAGAATGCGGCAGCCCTGAATTCCAAGGACGTCGCCGGCTTCCAGCCGCAGGACGCCCGCGGTGCGCCTGATGTCTCGTGGGGCTTCATGCCCTTTCTGCATGCCTGGGGCGGCCAGTTGTACAAGGATGCGGACAACGGCGACTACACCGTCACCATGAACAGTCCGCAGACGCTGGCGGCTCTCGATTGGTTCATCGACGCGGACAAGAAATACGGTTCCGGCACGCCGGGAACGACCGGGCAGGGCAAGCTGATCCAGTTGCTGACGACCGGCAAGGTCGCGCAAGGTGTCGTGGTGATCGCGGCCTGGGCCCAGATGGACGATCCGACCAAATCGGTCGTCGCCGGCAAGATCGATTTCGCACCGATCCCGGCCGGACCGGTCAAGGCTTCGACCACTCTTGGCCACTTCATCGGAGCGATCCCGAAGAACATTCCCGAAGAGCGCAAGAAGGCTGCGATGACGTTCCTCAAATGGTTTCAGACTACAGACGCACAGAAGAAATACATCGAGTCCGACGGCGTGCCGGTCGATATTGCTGTGCTCAAGGAGTACGCGCCGAAGGACGCCAAGTACCGCTGGGCGGCTGCCCTGGCCACCAGCTACGGACACACCGACGACTTCATGCCGGTCGAAGGCGGTGCCGTGGTGCCGATCATGGACCTGCGCCTGAACCAGGCTGTCATCGGCGAGCTCAAGCCCAAAGACGCGTTGAACCTGGCAGCCAAGGAAATGGCCGAGGCGCTCAAGGCCAAGGGTTACAAGACTGGTTACACCGAATTGAAGTGATGACCCAGCGACAGCCCCCAGCGAGCGCCAAGACATGAGCACGGGCAAGCAGACATCGGCCAAGGGATGGCGGGCAGTGGCGATCTCGCCGATCCTGGCGTTCTACGGACTGATGGCGCTGCTGCCGATGGCCAACCTGCTGTACCTGACGGTGCACAGTGTCCAGTGGCGTGATGGCAAGGCTGATTGGCAGTATGTCGGGATGGCGCATTTCGCGCGTATTCCGGCCGATCCGTTCTTTGGCATCGGTGCCGCTAATACCGTCTGGTTTGCGGTCGTGTCGGTCCTGCTGCAGATGGTGCTGGGTTTTGGGCTCGCTCTGCTGGTGACGCGGATCCGCTTTGGCGCGAACCTGTACAAGACCTTGTTCATTCTGCCGATCCTGATCCCCGGCATCGTCGTCGGCGCGATCTGGAAGCTGATGTATGACCCCGATTTCGGTGTCGTCAACAAGATCCTCGGGTTCATCGGCATGGCTGGTCACGACTGGACCGGGAGCACAGAGCTGGCAATGGCATCGGTCATCGTGGTGGACATCTGGCACTGGACGCCGTTCGTGTTCCTGCTGATGCTGGCGGGCCTGGAGTCCTTGCCCCAGGACGTCTACGAGGCGGCCAAGGTTGACGGCACCAGTGCCTGGCGCGAGCTGGTCTACATCACGCTGCCACTGATGGCGCCGACGATTGTCGTCACCCTGCTGTTCCGCACCATTCTGGCGTTCAAGGTGTTTGATGAAATCTTCCTGCTCACCGGTGGTGGGCCGGGCACCGCCACCGAGGTCATCAGCTTCTCGATCTACCGCCGCTTTTTCGGCGAAGCGAACTACGGTTATGCGGCGGCCTTGAGCGTGGTGACGATCTGCGTGATCTCGCTGCTGGTCATCGTGATGCTCGCGGTGCAGCGCAAGGCAGAGGCGAAACCGGCATGAACCATCCTGTCCTGGCGACTGGCGCTGCATGTGTCCGCGATTCGGAAAGCACCGTATGAACCTGTCCACCCGCCATCTGCACCAATACCACGCGCACTTCTGGCTGCTGCTGTGCACGCTGGTGGTGTTGTTCCCATTTGTGTGGATCGCCTTGTCGGCCTTCAAGACCGAAATCGACATCGCGATGGGGCGCATTCTGTTCACTCCGACGCTTGCCAACTTCGACGAACTTCTGGCGTCCAAATCGTCTGTGTTCGCGCAGAACTTCTGGAACAGCGTGGTTGTCGCGGGCGCCACCACGATATTGGCCTGTTCCGCTGCCACGCTGGCAGCGCATTCGATCCGCCGCCATGGCTGGCCGACCTGGTTCACATCGGCTTTGTTGCTGTTCTCCATGGTCTACTTCATGGCGCCGCAGATGACGCTGGTCGGCTCCTGGTACATCCTGTTTCGGCTGATCGGTATCTACGACACGCGCTTCTCGCTGGTATTGGCGCACACCACCATCCTGCTGCCGATGGCGTTGTGGCTGATGGCCAACTTCCTGCGCGACGTGCCGGTGGAACTGGAGGAGGCTGCAGCCATTGATGGCTGCTCGCCCAGCGCGATCTTCTTCAAGGTGGTGCTGCCGCTGGTCGTGCCTGGCCTGCTGGCGACGGGGGTGTTGATTTTCATCTTCTCGTGGAACGAGTTCCCGGTGTCGCTCACACTGAGCACCAAGGCGTCCGCCACGGTGCCGGTGGCGATCGCCAAATATTCGACCCAGTTCGAAACCCAGCACGGTGCCATGAGTGCCGCGGCGGTGTTGTCGACGATACCGGCTTTGCTGATGATGGTGGTGGCGCTGCGCTACATCGTGCGCGGACTGACCAGCGGTGCATTGAAATAGGCGCGGGACTTCACCTTCCCGGCGTGTTGCCACTTTCGGCAGGCGATATTGACAAACCAGGAGACACGGATGAAAACCAAACGATATCTACTTTTGACGGCGATGGCCGCGACCGCCATGGCGCTTGCGCCGAATGCGATGGCTCAGGCTTATCCGAACAAGCCGATAAGGCTGATCGTGCCGGATGCGCCTGGCGGATCGCCCGATGTGCTCGGCCGCCTGCTGGCTCAAAAGCTGTCGGAGAGCATGGGCCAGCAGATCGTCGTGGAGAACCGTCCCGGCGCGGCGGGGCTGCTGGCGGCGGAACTGGCGGCGCGTGCGGCGCCCGATGGCTACACGCTGTTCATGAGCACGACTTCGATATGGGCGATCCTGCCCAGCGTGAAGAAGAACCTGCCTTACGACGCCGACAAGGCGTTCATCCCGATCTCGCGCATCGCCACGGCGTCGAATGTGCTGGTGGTGAATCCTTCGCTACCGGTCAAGTCGGTGGCGGATCTGATCAAACTGGCCAAGGCCAGCCCGGGCAGCATCAACTATGCGTCCGCGGGCATCGCGACGCCGGCGCATCTGGCAGGCGAGATGTTGAACCTGCTGGCCGACATCAAGATGACACATGTGCCGTACAAGGGCGCGGCCCCGGCCTTGCTGGACGTGATTTCCGGCAATGTGCAGGTGATTCTGACCGGGCCGCTCGCGGCGGGCCCCCATATGGCGAGCGGCAAGGTCCGTGCGCTTGCGACCACGGGTGCGCAGCGCAATCCCTCCTTGCCAGACCTGCCGACGATTGCGGAGACGGTGCCCGGCTACGAGATATCCCAGTCCTGGGGCATCACAGTGCCGGCGGGCACCCCGGCCCCTATCGTCAAGCAACTGGGCGCCGAGATGATCAAGGTGCTGGCTTTGCCGGACGTGCGCGAGCGCATCACCCGTCTAGGGGTGGATCCGGCCACTGGTGGTGCCGAAGAGTTCGCTGCCTTCATCACCACCGAGCGAAAACGCCTGAGCGATGTGATCAGCAAGGCAGGCATCGTGCTGTCAGAATGAACGGAACATGAAAATCACCCGAATCCTCACCTACCGTGTTCCACCCCGGTGGATGTTTGTCAAGGTCGAGACCGATGAAGGTGTCCACGGTTGGGGTGAGGCGGTGGTCGAAGGCCGCGCCCGCACGGTCGAGACAGCGGTGCAGGAATTCGCGCGTGACCTGGTAGGCCAGGATGCGTCACGCATCAACGACCACTGGCAGATGATGTATCGCAGCAACTTTTACCGCGGCGGCGCGATCCTGATGAGTGCCATCGCCGGCATCGACCAGGCCTTGTGGGACATCAAGGGCAAGGCCTTGGGGGTGCCGGTGTACGAGTTGCTGGGTGGCAAGGTGCGCGACCGGATGAAGGTATACAGCTGGGTCGGTGGCGACCGGCCGGCCGACATTGTCGAAGGCATGCGCAAGCTGATGCAAGGGGGTTTCGACACCTTCAAGCTCAACGGTACCGAAGAGATGGCCATGCTCGACACCCCGCGCGCCGTCGACGCTGCGATCGCCAAGGTAGCCGCGGTGCGTGACGCGCTGGGCATGCAGGTCAGTTTTGGCCTGGATTTTCATGGCCGGGTGGCCGCGCCCATGGCCAAGGTACTGCTGCGTGAGCTCGAGCCGTATCGACCGCTGTTCGTCGAGGAGCCGGTATTGGCTGAACATGCCGAGATCTATCCCCGACTGGCCCAGGCAACCTCGATTCCGCTGGCCGCCGGCGAGCGCATGTATTCGCGCTTCGAATTCAAGCGTGTGTTGCAGGATGGCGGCATCGCGATCCTGCAACCCGACTTGTCGCACGCCGGGGGCATCACCGAGTGCCACAAGATCGCGTCGATGGCCGAAGCCTATGACGTGGCCTTTGCGCCGCATTGCCCGCTCGGTCCGGTGGCGCTGGCGGCCTGTCTGCAAATCGATTTCGTTGCACACAACGCCGTGTTGCAGGAACAGAGCATGGGCATTCACTACAACCGTGGCGCCGAGCTGCTCGACTACGTGATCAACAAGGCAGACTTCCGCATCGACCAGGGTTATATTCATGCCTTGCCACTGCCGGGACTGGGGGTTGAGATCGATGAAGAACGGGTAGTGGCCGCCAGCCGCGATGCGCCGGATTGGCGCAACCCGATCTGGCGCCATGCCGATGGCAGCATTGCCGAGTGGTGATGGCGCACCTTGTTTTGACCGACCAAACTCCTTGAAAGACCAGACATGACAAACGGCAAGAACCGACCCCTGCGCTCGGCAGCCTGGTTCGGCGCCCAGGACAAGAACGGCTTCATGTACCGCAGCTGGATGAAGAACCAGGGTATCCCGGACCATGAATTCCAGGGCAAACCGATCATTGGTATCTGCAACACCTGGTCGGAACTGACCCCATGCAACGCACACTTTCGCAAGCTTGCCGAGCATGTGAAGCGCGGCGTGTCGGAGGCGGGTGGTTTCCCGGTCGAGTTCCCGGTGTTCTCCAATGGCGAGTCGAATCTGCGGCCCACCGCCATGCTGACGCGCAACCTGGCCAGCATGGATGTGGAGGAATCGATCCGCGGTAATCCGATGGACGCGGTGGTACTTCTGGTGGGCTGCGACAAGACGACACCGGCGCTGCTGATGGGCGCGGCCAGCTGCGACATCCCGACCATCGTCGTTTCCGGCGGTCCGATGCTCAACGGCAAACACGAGGGACGTGACATCGGCTCCGGCACCGTGGTCTGGCAACTGCATGAAGCCGTCAAGGCTGGCAAGATCAGCCTGCATGACTTCATGTCGGCCGAGGCCGGCATGTCGCGCTCCGCCGGCACCTGCAACACCATGGGCACAGCCTCGACGATGGCCTGCATGGCCGAAGCCCTGGGCACCTCGCTGCCGCACAACGCGGCCATCCCTGCGGTGGACGCGCGGCGCTATGTGCTGGCCCATATGTCGGGCATGCGCATCGTCGACATGGTCTGGGAAGATCTGAAGCTGAGCAAGGTCCTGACGCGCGAGGCGTTCGAGAACGCGATCCGCGTCAATGCCGCCATCGGCGGTTCGACGAATGCAGTGATCCATCTGAAAGCGATCGCGGGTCGCATGGGCGTGCCGCTGGAACTGGAAGACTGGACCCATGTCGGACGCGGCACGCCGACTCTGGTCGACCTGCAACCCTCGGGCCGTTTCCTGATGGAAGAGTTCTATTACGCCGGCGGCCTGCCGGGTGTGTTGCGTCGGCTCGGCGAAGCTGGGCTGCTGCCGCACAAGGACGCACTGACGGTGAATGGTCAAGTCATCTGGGACAACGTCAAGGACGCACCCATCCACAACGACGAAGTCATTCGCCCGCTGGACAAGCCGCTGGTGGCGGACGGCAGCATGTGTATTTTGCGCGGCAACCTGGCGCCGCGCGGTGCGGTGCTCAAGCCCTCGGCAGCCACCCCCGACCTGATGCAGCACCGCGGCAAGGCAGTGGTGTTCGAGGACTTCGACCATTACAAGGCGCGGATCGGCGACCCCGATCTGGACGTGGATGCCGACTCGGTGCTGGTGCTCAAGAACTGCGGACCCAAGGGTTACCCGGGCATGGCCGAGGTTGGCAACATGGGGCTGCCGCCCAAGCTGCTGGAGCAGGGCATCACCGACATGGTCCGCATATCGGATGCACGCATGAGTGGCACGGCTTACGGCACGGTGGTGCTCCATGTCGCACCCGAGGCTGCGGCAGGCGGACCACTCGCCATCGTGCGCGACGGCGACTGGATCGTGCTTGACACCAAGGCCGGCAAGCTGGACCTGGAGATCGGCGATGACGAAATCGCGCGGCGACAGGCCGAATGGCAGGCCCAGCCCGCAGGCAAGCTCAAGTCCGGCTACCAGCAGCTCTACATCGATCGGGTACTGCAGGCAGACGAAGGCTGCGACTTCGACTTCCTGGTCGGCTGCCGCGGCTCTGAAGTGCCGAAACATTCGCACTGAGGCGCACCGGTGGTGCGCAGCATTGGAAGTCCCGTCATCCAAGCCGCGGACCTGCGTTCGCGGGTTGGAAGCCTGCAGCAGTTTGCCGGGGTGCGCCGTCTGGTGCTGGATGACGGGCCTGAGCGCGGTGTTGCAGTGCTGGAGCTCAGCACGGGTGGCGGGCTCGATTTCTGGGTCATGGCCGACCGCGGACTCGATATCGGGATGTTGCGCTGGCAGGGCATGCCGGTGGCCTGGCAGTCACCACAGGGTTTCATGCATCCGGCGCTCGGGCATGTCGAGGGCGATGGCGGACGGGGTTTCGGCCGTCTGTTGTCGGGATTTCTGTGCACCTGCGGACTGGACGGCGTGCGCCAGCCGGCGGACGGCCGGCCGTTGCATGGGCGTTTGGCGATGGTTCCGGCGCGGATCACTACCGCGGCGGCGGTGTGGAATCTGCCGGTACCGGTATTGCGCGTCGAAGGGGAATGTGTCCAGTATCGGCAGGGCGCTGAAAATTTGCGCCTGCACCGCGTCATCGAAGCTGTGGTTGGTGGCGCGGAACTGCGGCTGACCGACACCGTCCACAATGACGGCGACCAGGCGCAATCGCACGACCTGCTGTACCACTTCAATTTGGGTTATCCAGCCATCGGTCCGGGCACGACGCTGGAGCAGGGCGGAACAATGCGGGTCGGTGCGATTGATCTGCCGGATCCAGCGCCGCCGCCAGCGGTCCTGTGTTTTCCATCTGGCGGACATGCCGCGCCCATCGTTTTGACCACGCCATTGGCCGACGGGACACGCTTGCGCATGGAAATGACCGTTGACACGGCTACCTTGCCGTGGGTGCAGTTCTGGCGCGATCTGCGTCCGGGTTGCGGATTGCTGGCGATCGAGCCTTGCGCCAGCCAGTGGCTGCCCGGCGGCCACAGCGCGCCTTTGCCAATGCTTGCGCCAGGAGAGAGCCGCCAGTACCAGGTGCACATCGGCTTTCAGCGACTGGCACGTATCGACTGATCTGAGCGTCCGGTGTATTGCCAGGTGGCGCAAGCGATTTCAGTCTTCGACGATCTGCAGCCAGTCCCAGCGCGCACGGTAGCTGGCGGCCTTTTGCCGGAACAGCTCGCGGTGGTCGATCAGCGGATTGGGGCGCAGGATGCCACGGTACAACGCATCCAGGCCATAAGGCGCATACAGAAATGGCGTGCCATCTGCACCGGGCTGCAGACCGACGCAGGTGCAGGGCACCAGGAAGCGCTCGATGCCGTCGCGCGATGAATGCAGCGGCGCATAGGGCCGGCCGAACCACTGCGGATACCACGCATGCACCCGGGCCTGGTTCTTGGCCTCCAACGTCACGCCCAGGTCGCGCAGGCAGGTTTCGACTCGTGCACCGACGGCCGCCTCAGCCTGCTCCGACAGGTCGGAGCCATCGAAATAGAACAGGTCGTAATCCTTGATGCCGGCGGTCGGGGCGCGGCCGCCCTGCAGGTTCCAGACCGTCTGGAACAGGCAGCCTGCCACCAGCCAGGCGTCGGGCAAATCCAGCGATGGCAAGCGCCGCAGGATCTCGCGGTTATGCGGGTTTTGCAGCGCCTCGGCGATGAAGCGGCTGGCCTGCGGGTCGGTCGTCACGGCCGGCTGCACGCCGCGGTTCAGGCTCAGACGACCTTGGCAATCGACGCGCAGACGTGACCGATGTTGTTGTCGTTGAGCGCCGCCACACACATGCGCCCGGTGTCGGTGCCGTAGACGCCGAACTCGTTGCGCAGGCGCACCATCTGATCCTTGCTCAGGCCCGAGTAGCTGAACATGCCGACCTGGCGCGTGATGAAGCCCATGTCCCGCTTGACGCCGGCGGCCTTGAGGCCGTCGACCAGCTTTTGGCGCATGGCCTTGATGCGTACCCGCATGGCGGCGAGTTCCTTTTCCCACAAGGCGTGCAGCTCCGGGTCGGCCATGACAGCAGCCACAATGGCGCCACCGTGGGTCGGCGGGTTGCTGTAGTTGGTGCGGATCACGATCTTGAGCTGGCTCAGTACGCGCGCTGCCTCCTCCTTCGAATCACACAACACGCTCAATGCGCCGACACGTTCGCCGTACAAGCTGAAGCTCTTGCTGAAGCTGGTCGACACCAGGAAGCTGAGTCCGGCAGCGACGAATTTTTGCACCGCTGCGCCGTCTTCCTGGATGCCGAAGCCGAAGCCCTGGTAGGCCATGTCCAGGAATGGCGTCAGCTTGCGCGACTTGCAGATGGCCACCACCGCGTCCCATTGTTGCGACGTGATGTCGTACCCGGTCGGGTTGTGGCAACAGGCGTGCAAGACCACGATGGTGCCGGGCGCGGCGGCTTCGAGTGCGGCCGTCATGCCGGCAAAGTCGATGCTGCGGTTTTGCGCGTCGTAGTAGGGGTAGGAGACCACGCTGAAGCCGGCATTGGTGAACAGCGCAAGGTGGTTCTCCCAACTCGGGTCGCTGATCATCACGTTGACGCCGGGGCTGAGCTTGCGCAGGAAGTCGGCACCGATCTTGAGCCCGCCGGTGCCGCCGACGGCCTGCACGGTGGCGACCCGGCCCGACGTGACGGGCTCGGAGTCGACACCAAAGACCAGCGACTTGACCGCGCTGTCATAAGCTGCGATGCCGTCGATCGGCAGGTAGCCGCGTGCCGTGGGCGCGGCCATCATCCGCTTTTCAGCCTCCTGTACACATTGCAACAGTGGCAGTTTGCCGTTCTCGTCGTAATAGACGCCGACGCCCAGGTTCACTTTGGCTGGGTGGGTACTGGCGGCGAATTGTTCGTTCAGACCCAGAATAGGGTCGCGCGGGGCCATTTCTACTGCGGTGAACAAGGACATGATGGGGTCTCAAAAAATTCGGGGGTTTTGAAAGTGGGCCGACGCTGTCGGATGCACGACGCAGGCTTCTCGGTTACGCTAGCCGGTTGCCCCCAATTTTAGCCTCCACCCCGGGGCGACCGAGTGCCTGCCATGCAAGATCCCAGCCTGTCCGTCATTGAATCTGCCGCCCTTGACCCGGTGTCGGCCGCTGAGGGCCAGTTCGTGCATTTTCCCGGCTCGCCGTTCCAGCTGTTTCAGCCTTATGCGCCGGCCGGGGACCAGCCGGAGGCGATCGACAAGCTGGTCGATGGCGTCAACGACGGTGAGGTATTTCAGACCCTGCTGGGCGTGACCGGTTCGGGCAAGACCTTCACGATGGCCAATGTGATTGCCCGGCTGGGCCGCCCAGCCATCGTCTTTGCGCACAACAAGACGCTGGCGGCCCAGTTGTACAGCGAGTTCCGCGAGTTCTTCCCGCGCAATGCGGTCGAATACTTCGTGAGTTATTACGACTATTACCAGCCCGAGGCCTATGTGCCGCAGCGTGACCTGTTCATCGAGAAGGACTCTGCGATCAACGAGCACATCGAGCAGATGCGGCTGTCGTGTACCAAGAGCGTGCTCGAGCGCCGTGACGTGGTGATCGTCGCGTCGGTCTCGGCAATCTACGGCATCGGTCAGCCCGAGGCCTACCACCAGATGGTCATGACGCTGCGCGTGGGCGACAAGATCGGCCAGCGCGACGTGATTGCGCAACTGGTGCGCATGCAGTACCAGCGCAACGAGGAGGACTTCGCGCGTGGCAAGTT
>JBDTMH010000021.1:0-35269 GCA_039934375.1 Burkholderiaceae bacterium
TGCACTGGCGGTCGCAGGGCTGCTCAAACGTTTCACGGCACGAGGCCAACCCCGTTCGCTGATGATGGAGCTGCCCGACTACCATTGGCCCGCGGTTCGCAACGTCGCTATCGGCCTGTGGCAACGGGTCGAGATTTTCATGCGCCGGGTTGGCGGCATCATCCTGGTGCTGACGATCGCGTTGTGGTTCCTGTCGAGCTTTCCGGGCGCACCCGAGGGGGCCACCGGCGCACCGATCGAATACAGCGTGGCGGGCATACTCGGCCACGGGTTGGCCAAAGTGTTTGCGCCGATTGGCTTCAACTGGCAGATCAGCATCGCGCTGGTACCCGGCATGGCGGCCCGCGAAGTGGCGGTCAGCGCACTGGGCACGGTGTACGCGTTGTCCGCCACCGGGTCCGATACCGCACAGGCACTCGCGCCACTGATCGCCAGCAGCTGGTCGCTGGCCACAGCCTTGTCGCTGCTGGCCTGGTACGTGTTCGCGCCGCAATGTCTGTCGACGCTGGCTGCCGTCAAGCGCGAGACCGGCGGCTGGGCCATGCCGCTGCTGATGACCGCTTACCTGTTCGCGCTAGCGTATGCTGGTGCCTTCATCACATACCGGGTGGCGCTGGCCATGGGCGCTGGCTGATCGACCGGTCGCAGGAGACCGTCGCATGCTGAACTTCCTGCCCGCCCCCCTCGTGGGCGCCGTCGCCAGCATCCTGATGGTGCTCAATGCGCTGTTCTGGGTACCGATCCTGCTGGTCTTCGCGCTGCTCAAGCTGCTGCTGCCCTTGGCGGCGGTGCACAAGGCGCTGGCGCCGGTGTTGCTGTGGATCGCCGAGGCCTGGATATCGTGCAACAGCGCCTGGATGGCACTGACGCAGCGGACCGAATGGGACGTGGCCGGCATCGAGTCGCTCGATCCGCACAGTTGGTACATGGTCAACTGCAACCACCAATCTTGGGTCGACATTCTGGTGCTGCAGCACCTGCTCAATCGTCGCATTCCGCTGCTGAAGTTCTTTCTCAAGCAGCAATTGATCTGGGTGCCGGTGATGGGCCTTGCCTGGTGGGCGCTGGACTTCCCTTTCATGCGCCGGCACAGCGACGAGTTCCTGAAGAAGCACCCCGAAATGCGCGGCAAAGACCAGGAAACGACGCGCAAGGCTTGCGAGAAGTTCTCGCAGGTACCGACCAGCGTGATGAATTTTCTGGAAGGTACGCGCTTCACTGCGGCCAAACACGCACGCCAGCAATCACCCTACCTTCATCTGCTCAAGCCCAAGGCCGGCGGAATGGCGCTGGCGCTCAACGCCATGGGCGACAAGTTCCAGGCGATTCTGGACGTCACCATCGTGTATCCGGACGGCACACCGACGTACTGGCTATTCCTGCAAGGCCGGCTGCGCCGGGTCATCGTGCGCGCCCGACTGTTGCCGATTCCGCGCCACCTGGTGGGCGCCGACTACAGTGGCAATGCCGAGGTGCGCGCGCAATACCAGGCCTGGGTGCAGCAGCTGTGGCGCGAGAAGGACGCGCTGATCACCGAGCTGCTCAGTGCCTCGGCGCCGCGTCGCCCCACAACTGCTTGAGCCGCGCGTCGCGGCCGCAACCGGTGCGGTAGTAGTTGTAGCGCACCGGGTTCTTCAGGTAGTAGTCCTGGTGGTAGGACTCGGCTGGGTAAAAGGTGTCGGCCATCACCACCTCGGTGACGATCGGCTCCTTGAACGGCTTGGACTTTTCCAGCGCCGCGCGCGAGGCCTGCGCAATGCGCAGTTGCTCGGCATCCTGCGCGAAGATGGCCGTGCGGTACGGTGAGCCGACATCGCAGAACTGGCGATCCTTGGTGGTTGGATCGATGGTGTACCAGAAGTGCTCGACCAGCTGCGCATACGTGACGCGGGACGGATCGAACACCACTTCGACGGCCTCGGCATGGCCCGTCAGGTGCGAAGACACTTCCTCGTAACTCGGGTTGGCGGTCTTGCCTCCGGTATAGCCCGAGGTGGTGGACAGCACCCCCGCAACCTTGTCGAAATCGGATTCGACACACCAGAAGCAGCCCCCGGCAAACACCGCCTTGGCGGTGGGTCCGGCGCTGGCCGTGGCCGCCACAGCGGCTGGTGGTGGCGTGGTTGGAGACGGGGTGCAGGCGGCCAGCAGCCCTATCACAAAGGAAAGTAACAGGCAAGATAACGGGCGGGGCATGGATACGCGTGACATGGTGGATTCCTCGTACAACTGGCGCCAGAATGGAGATATGCCACGTGCGGCCGCTGCGAAACTGGGTCGTGGTGGACTGCGCATTCTTACCACGGTATGCCGATGGAGGTGAAAACCGATGCAATCAGACCTGCTGATTAAGGGTGGAATGGTCCACGATGGCACCGGCGCACCGGCCCGGCGCGCCGACGTGGCGGTGTCCGGCGCCCACATAGCCCTGGTCGGCGACGCACGGGATGTGACGGCCCGCCACACGATTGACGCCGGCGGCCAGGTCGTGGCGCCGGGCTTCATCGACATCCACACCCACTCCGACATGAGCCTGCTGCTGGACGGGCGCGGCCAGAGCAAGGTGAGCCAGGGTGTGACGACCGAGGTGACCGGCAACTGTGGCTTCTCGCCGTTTCCGATCAATCCGCAACACATGCAGCTGCACCTGGACCTGCTGGCCGGCATCGGCGACGATGCGATGGACATCAGCTGGACCGACCTGGAAGGTTACCGCGCGGTTGCACAGCGCCAGGGCATCGCGGTCAATATCGCGCCGCTGGTCGGCCACGGCGCGTTGCGTATTGCCGCCATGGGTGTCGACAGCCGCCCCGCCAGTGCCCAGGAGCTGGCGACAATGCAGCAATTGCTCTCAGCCAGTTTTGATCAGGGAGCGTTCGGCCTGAGTACCGGGCTGACCTACGTACCCTCGCGTTATGCGCCGATCGCGGAACTTGTTTCCCTGTGCGAAACACTGGCGCAACGCAAACGGCTGTATGCGTCGCATGCACGCGACAAAGATCTGCTCGGCAACGACCCGCGTTATGGACCGCTCAACGAAGTCCTGCACCTGGGCCGCAGCACCGGCGCACGGGTGCAGTTCTCGCATGCCGCGATCAACACCCCGTCGCAATGGGGCAGTGCCGGCGCCTGGACCGCGCGCTTCGACGCCGCGGTGGCCGAGGGGGTCGACGCCGGGTTCGACGTCTACCCGTACGACGCCTCCAGCTCCGCGCTGACCCAGTACCTGCCGGCCTGGGTGCAGGAAGGTGGTGTCGCGGCCATGCGCGAACGCCTCGCCGTCGAAGCCACCATGGTGCGCGCCGAGTCCGAGCTGGCGCAGGGCTGGTCTGCCGGCCGGATCCCCTGGTTGTGGGACAAGGTGGTGCTGGCCCGCACCGACGGCGTGCTGGGCGCCATTCCCGGCAAGACGCTGGCCCAGGCGGCGGCCGACGCCGGTATGACCCCTGCGCGCTACACACTGGAACTGTGCCGCGACGGCGGCAACCGCATCATGGTGGTGCTGTTCTACCGCACCGAAGAAGACATGCGCACATTCCTGACCTGCAGACATTCGGTGATGGGGTCAGACGGTTCGGCGATATGTTTTGACCAGGGCGGCCGCCAGCCACATCCGCGCAATTTCGGCGCGACGGCGCGGGTGCTGGGCCGCTTCGTGCGCGAGCTGAACGACCTGGACATGGCAACGGCCATTGCCAAGATGAGCGGCCGCGTCGCGCAGCGGCTGCGTTTGCACGACCGCGGCGTACTGGCGCCAGGGTTGGCGGCTGACATCGTGGTGTTCGATCCGCAGGAGGTGCGCGACCGCGGAACCTACCTGGCGCCGTGCCAGCAGTCCAGCGGCATCAGCCATGTATTCGTCAATGGGCAGGCGGTGCTGCAGGGTGGCCAGCTGACCGACGCGCGACCGGGGCAGGTCTTGAGGGCCACATCATGAGTACAACGGCGGGGCTGCCGCGCACCCTGCCCGACTGGTTGTCGCTGACCGGTGCTGTGGCGGTCGTCACCGGCGGTGGCACGCACCTGGGTCTGGCCATGGCAACCGCGCTGGCCGAACTCGGCGCCGCGGTCTACCTGCTCGGGCGCCGTGCCGACGTGGTGCAAGCCAGTGCGGCCACACTGCAGGCACAAGGGCTGGACGCGCGGGCCATCAGAGCCGATGCAGCCGACGAGGTGGCCATGGAAAAGGTGGTTCAAGACATCCTGCAAAGCCACGGTCGCCTCGACATCATGGTCTGCAACGCCGGTGGCGGCGTCGGAACGGCGATGGCACCGCATATTTCGGTCGCAGACCTGGAGGCGACGCTGCGCCAGAACGTGACGACGACGCTGGTATGCGCGCAAAGCGCTGCGCGGGCCATGATGGCGCGGCGCCAGGGGGCCATCATCACGATCGGCTCGCTGCATGCCACACTGGGCAGTGACCCCCGGTTGTATGCGCCTGGCTACCGGCGCTCGACCCAGTCCTACCACGCCGCCAAGGGCGCGATCCTGAATCTGACGCGCGCGTTGGCCTGCGAATTGGCGCAATACGACATCACGGTGAACTGCCTGAGTCCGGGTCAGATCCCCAAACCCGGGCTGAACGACTTCACGCGAGAAAATTTCCGCAACATGGTGCCCCTGGGCCGACTCGGCGAGCCGCGCGACCTCAAGGGCGCGGTGGCTTTGTTTGCGTCACCGGCGGGACGCTGGATCACCGGCCAGAACCTGACCGTGGACGGCGGCTGGTCGGCCTGGTAGGTACGACCGGCCGCGGATGGCGTCAGCTGATCTGCGCAAGCTCCGCGTTCGGCAGCAGGCTGCTGCCGCCACGCGGCCATTCGACCAGCACGCCGGACGCAGTCTGCGCGACCACATAACCGTCAGTGCGCCGGATCGAGCCACCACGGATATGGTTGACACGATCGCCGGTATGGAAGTTCTGTTGTGGCGAGACAAAAAAAGATTTGAAGAAAAGCAGAATGCTCATGACAGACTCTTAAGGTTGAAGAAACGCGGATAAAAGGAAATCAGCTGTGCGCGCGCAGCCACTGACGTTCGCGGTACTCAAGTTCCGTCGCCGACTGGGCGCTCGACAGATAGTTCTCGACCGCGCGCTGGTCCTGCTTGTCGGAATGGCGACCGTAGGCCTGATAGGCGGTCCGCAAGGCGGAAAAGAGGAAAAAGACGTGGTTCACGGTGTGGGGGGCTGGCAACCGGATCAGCTCCGGCGACCTGCGTACTAGGGAAAACCCTAATTCTCCCACAACCCATGTTGCAGTGCACAAACTTTGAGCCAAATACCACTGTGATGCACAGGGTTGGTCCGTGATACGCACGGGCCTGAGCCGCCTGGGGCGGCAAACGCCGCTTACGCCAGGCTGGCCAGTTGCTGAATCACGGCTTCACGCGACTGCGGCCGCACCAGCTTTCCGACCTCCTTGCCGTCACGCAGGAACACCAGGGTCGGCCACAGCTTCACGCCGAACGAGCGGCCCAGCGCACGGCCCTCGCCATCTTCGATCTTGATGTGTCGCACGGCGTGGCCTTGCAGGGCACCATCGACCAGTGGGTGCGTGGCATTGCAGACTGAACACCAGTTGGTGCCAAAGTCAAGCACGACCAGCCCGCTCAAGGCATCGATATCGGCGCGCAGAGGTTGTTCGGCGAGGTAGGGCTGGGTCATCCCCCGATTATCAGTTGGTACCAATGACCTGCCGCTTGTCAGGCTTCGAGTCGAAATGCGCGCGTCCGTCGGTCGTTTCCTTGCGGTCGCAATGGCCGCCCCGGCAGGTTGGCGGATCGCGCGAAGGGGTTACGATGGGTGAAGGAGGAATCCGTCATGTGTCCAGCTCCCGCCTTGCATCTGCATGTTCCCGAACCGTCCGGGCGACCTGGTCGCGAGACCGACTTTTCCTATCTTCATCTTTCTGCGGCCGGTGCCGTACGGCGCCCGCCGACCGATGCCACGCCAGTGAGCACCAGTGATCTGGCCTATGGTCTGATCCGCGTGCTGGACGACGATGGTCACGCGCAGGGGCCATGGGCGCCGGAGATCGGCACCGATCAGCTGCGCGCCGGGATGCGGGCGATGATGAAGACCCGGGCCTACGACGCGCGCATGCTGATCGCGCAGCGGCAGAAAAAAATCTCCTTTTACATGCTGTGCCTGGGCGAAGAAGCCATTGCAGTGGCGCATGCACAGGCGCTTCAGCCAGGTGACATGAATTTCCCGAGCTACCGCCAGCAAGGGCTGCTGCTGGCGCGCGACGATGTCGACATGGTCGAGATGATCTGCCAGCTGATGTCGAACGAACGCGACCCGCTCAAAGGCCGGCAGCTTCCGGTGATGTATTCGTACAAACGGGCCGGCTTCTTCAGCATCTCCGGCAACCTGGCGACGCAGTTCATCCAGGCGGTGGGCTGGGCCATGGCGTCGGCGATCAAAGGCGACAGCAAGATAGCCTCAGCGTGGATCGGCGACGGTGCCACCGCCGAGTCGGACTTTCATACCGCACTCACCTTTGCCCACGTCTACCGGGCGCCGGTCATCATGAACGTCGTCAACAACCAGTGGGCGATCTCGACCTTCCAGGCAATTGCGGGCGGCGAAGCCACCACCTTCGCTGCGCGCGGTGTCGGATGCGGCATAGCGTCGCTGCGGGTCGACGGCAACGACTTTCTGGCGGTGTACGCCGCATCGCGCTGGGCCGCGGAGCGCGCGCGCAGCAATCTGGGGCCCACGTTGATCGAATGGGTGACCTATCGTGGCGGTGCCCACTCCACCTCGGACGATCCAGCGCGCTACCGGCCGGCCGACGACTGGGCCCACTTTCCACTGGGCGACCCGATCAAGCGCTTGCGCCAGCACCTGCAAGGCCTTGGCGCGTGGTCCGATGAGGAACATGCGGCCACGCAGAAGGAGCTCGACGAGCAGGTCGCCGCCGCACTGAAGAAAGCCGAGTCCTACGGTTCTTTGTCAAGCGGCCAGATGGCCAACGCCGCAACCATGTTCGAAGACGTGTTCGAACATCTGCCAGACCATCTGCAGCGCCAGCGTCGCGCTTTGACCGGAGGCTGAACATCATGAAAATGACCATGATTCAAGCCCTGCGTTCGGCCATGGACGTAATGCTTGAGCGCGACAGCAACGTCGTTATTTACGGCCAGGACGTCGGCTATTTCGGCGGTGTGTTCCGCTGTACCGACGGACTGCAGAAGAAATACGGCAGCTCACGCGTGTTCGACGCTCCGATCTCCGAAGGCGGCATCGTCGGCACGGCAATCGGCATGGCCGCCTACGGACTGCGACCGGTGGTCGAAGTGCAGTTCGCCGACTACTTCTATCCGGCCTGCGACCAGATCGTGTCGGAAGCGGCGCGGCTACGCTATCGCTCGGCCGGCGATTTCACGGCACCGCTGACGATTCGCATGCCCTGCGGTGGCGGCATCTACGGCGGCCAGACCCACAGCCAAAGCCCGGAAGCGCTGTTCACCCATGTCAGCGGGCTGCGCACCGTGATGCCGTCCAACCCCTACGACGCCAAGGGACTGCTGATCAGCTGCATCGAGAACAACGATCCGGTCATCTTTCTCGAGCCCAAGCGGCTGTACAACGGCCCGTTTGACGGCCACCACGACAAGCCGGCCACGCCCTGGTCGGGCCATCCGCTGGCCGAGGTGCCCGAGGACTACTACACCGTGCCACTCGATGCAGCGACCGTGTTCCGCGCCGGCGCCGACCTGACCATCCTGACCTACGGCACCATGGTCTACGTTTCCCAAGCCGCAGTGGCAGAGACCGGCATTGACGCCGAGATCATCGACCTGCGCAGCATCTGGCCGCTCGACCTGGACACCATCGTCAGGTCGGTGAAGAAGACCGGTCGCTGTGTCGTGGTGCACGAAGCGACTCGCACCAGTGGCTTCGGTGCCGAACTGATCGCGCTGGTGCAAGAGCATTGCTTCTACCACCTGGAGGCGCCGATTGAACGCGTCACCGGCTGGGACACACCCTACCCCCATGCCCAGGAATGGGCCTATTTCCCCGGTCCGGCACGCGTCGCCGCGGCGCTGCAACGCAGCATGGAGGCATGATGAGCACGCATACTGTCAAGATGCCCGACCTGGGCGAAGGCATCACCGAAGTCGAGGTCGTCGCCTGGCATGTGCAGGTCGGCGATGCGGTGCAGGAAGACCAGGTTCTGGCCGACGTGATGACCGACAAGGCGACCGTGGAGATACCGTCGCCGGTGGCCGGTACGGTCAGCCGGCTCGGCGGCGACGTAGGCGAGGTGCTCGCGGTCGGCGCGCCGCTGATCGAGATTTCCGTGCAGGGTGACGACACCAGCGACAGCGACAGCGGGGAGAAGGCGACGCCAGTCGTACAAGCTCCGGCAGCAGCGAAAGCCGGCGGCGACCGCAATTCCAACGACAAGCCAGCCGCGGCAACTGCAACTGCGCCTGGGCCTGGGCCTGCAACTGTAATTGCAGCGGCGTCTTCGTCTTCGCCCTCGTCCTCATCCTCGTCCTCAGCCGCCAAGGGTACGGCCGAAGTAGCGCGCGGCAAGGAGGCAACAGCCACCAAGGGTCCGGCGGGCACAGCGGCCACTGCAACGGGCGGCCCCACAAAAGCCAAGCTTTCGGACGCTGGCGCCGACGGTCACGACGCCAGACCGATCGCCGCGCCAGCGCTGCGCCGGCGTGCCTGGGAACTGGGCGTCGACCTGCACCAGGTTCACGCGACTGGCGCCGGCGGGCGCATCATGCAAACCGACCTCGATGCCCATGTCGCGCAACACGGCGCGTCAGGGCCCGTGGCAGCCGATCCGGCGTCGCCACCGCCACCTGCCCGCGCGGGTGTCGATGAACAGCAGCAGATCAAGGTGATCGGTCTGCGCCGGCGCATTGCGCAGAAGATGCAGGAATCCAAACGCCGTATTCCGCATTTCGCCTATGTTGAAGAATGTGATGTGACCGAACTGGAGGCACTGCGCACCCAGTTGAACACGCGATTCGGTGCCAGCCGCGGCAAGCTTACGCTGCTACCGTTCCTGGTTCGCGCGATGGTGCTGGGCGTTGCGGAGTTTCCGCAGGTCAATGCCCTGTTCGACGACGAGACCGGCGTCATCACTCGGCACAGCGCCGTGCACATGGGCATCGCCACGCAGACCGACGCCGGATTGATGGTTCCGGTATTGCGCCACGCGCAGGACGGCGACCTGTGGGCCAATGCGCGCGCCATCGCCCGGCTGGCCGAAATGACGCGCTCGGGCAAGGCCACCCGCGACGAACTCACCGGCTCGACGCTTACGCTGACCAGCCTGGGCGCGTTGGGCGGCATCGTCTCCACACCCATCATCAATGCGCCGGAAGTGGCCATCGTCGGCGTCAACCGCATCATTGAAAGACCGATGGTGCTCGGTGCTGCGTTCGTGGCGCGCAAGATGATGAATCTGTCGTCGTCGTTCGACCACCGTGTCGTCGATGGCCAGGATGCCGCCCGCTTCATTCAGGCGGTGCGCGGCTTGCTGGAGTCGCCCGCGGCATTGCTGGTGGCCTGACACGGGCACAGCGGTTCTCGCAGGGAGAGCGATACGCGCGGATGCGACTGCGCACAGGCAGATTCGCTGACCCGTGCCTTTGCCCTTGCTTCTGACCTTGGCTCTGCCTCTGTCGCGTTCGTTGGTATTGATGTTGGTCTTCGCGTTGGCGTTCGAGCGCACAAAATTCCAAGGGAAAACCCTGATCGGAGCGGTTGCCATTGTTTGCATCACATAGTTATCATCGATAACTTTCTTGCGGGCGAAAAACTGTCGATACGAAGGACACCCCATGAGCCATCCGATTCTTGAACGCGCAGCAGCCAGCGGGGTCGCTCTGGAGATGCGAGGCGCCGTGGCCGTCGTGAGCCTGCGTCGTCCAGCCAAGCGCAATGCGCTGAACGACGCGCTGATCGAAGCCCTGCGCGACGTGTTCCAGAACCTGCCTGCCGACGCCAAGGCCGCCGTAATCGAAGGCGAAGGTGCGCACTTCTGCGCCGGACTCGACCTGTCTGAACTGAAGGAGCGCAACGCCGGCGAAGGCGTGTTCCACTCGCGCGGCTGGCACGTAGCACTCGACGCCGTGCAGTTCGGCCGGGTGCCGGTGATTGCCGCGTTGCAAGGTGCGGTGGTCGGCGGCGGACTGGAACTGGCAAGTGCCAGCCACATTCGAGTGGCCGACGAGAGTACCTTCTACGCGTTGCCCGAAGGGACGCGCGGCATTTTTGTCGGCGGCGGTGGCTCGGTACGTGTCCCCAAGCTGATCGGCGTGGCACGCATGACCGACATGATGCTCACTGGCCGCGTCTACAACGCGCAGGACGGCGAGCGACTGGGATTTGCCCAGTACCTGGTGCCGAAGGGCAAAGCGCTGGACAAGGCGGTCGAGCTCGCGACCCGCATCGCCACCAACGCACCACTCACCAACTACGCGCTGATGCATGCCTTGCCACGCATTGCCGAGCAGCCAGCCGACCACGGTCTCTTCACCGAAGCGCTGATGGCCTCCATCGCCCAGTCGGCGCCCGAAGCCAAGGAACGTGTGCGTGCTTTTCTCGAAGGCAAGGCTGCCAAGGTGCAGAAGTCTTCTTGAACCCGTTAAATAGCCATCGGCCAACCGATGAAGTTCCTGGGTCGACGGCGAATGAAATGCCACGGACAGTCCCATTGCAGGAGACGACCATGCGCGCAACCGGTTTCCGTCCCCTCACGTTCGGCGTCACCCGCGTGCATCTGCGCGACGGCAAGCCCGGAACGCACTACCTGCAGGCGGACCAGGAACTTGACGCCTTTCCCGTGCGTATGGCGGATCGATTGCGCCATTGGGCGCAGACCGCGCCAGAGCGCACCTTCATGGCGCGTCGCGAGAAGAAGATCGACGGCAGCCTGGGCGACTGGCGCCATGTGTCGTACGCGCTGGCTTGGTCGACCGCACGCAATATTGCGCAAGGCCTGATCGACCGGGGCCTGGATGCGGCACGGCCGGTTGCCATCCTGAGCGAGAACAGCCTGGAGCATGGCCTGCTGGCGCTGGGCTGCCACATTGCCGGTATTCCGTTCGTGCCGGTTTCCCCGCCCTACGCGCTAGTCAGCGTTGACTACGACAAGCTCAAACATGTGCTGCGCACGGTGACGCCGGGGCTGGTATTTGCACAGGACGGACGTTATGCCAGGGCCATCGCCGCGACCGTCGGTGATGGCGTCGAAGTCATGCTGCACGAAGGTAAGGTAGATGGCCGCTCCGTCACGTCGTTCGCCGACCTGTGTGCCACGCCCGCCAGTGACGCGGTGGACCGTGCGATGGCCGCCACAGGCCCCGACACGATCACCAAATTCCTGTTCACCAGCGGCTCGACCAAGATGCCAAAGGCGGCGATCAACACCAACCGCATGTGGTGCGCCAACCAGCAGCAGATGGCCCAATCCATGCCAGTGCTGGCCGAACAGGCGCTGGTGCTGGTGGACTGGCTGCCCTGGAACCATACGTTCGGTGGCAACCACAACTTCGGCATGGTCGTGTTTCACGGGGGCACGCTGTACATCGACGATGGCAAACCCACGCCCACGCTGATGCACGAGACCTTGCGCAATCTGCGCGAGATCGCACCCACCGTGTACTTCAACGTGCCCACCGGTTTTGAAGCGATCGCCCAGGCGATGAAAACCGATGACCTGTTGCGCAAGACGCTGCTGTCGAGGGTACAAATGTTCTTTTACGCCGGCGCCGCGCTGGCGCAGCCGGTCTGGGACAGCCTGTACGAGAGCGAGGAGCGCGAAATCGGCCAGCGCATCGTCATGGCCACCGGACTGGGCATGACCGAGTCGGGACCGTTCGCCATCTTCATCACCAATCCCGATGTGCGCGCCGGCGACCTCGGTGTGCCCACGCCCGGTCTCGAACTCAAGCTGGTGGACGTCGAAGGCAAGACCGAGGTCCGTTACCGCGGGCCAAACATCACACCAGGCTACTGGCGCAACGACGCGGATACCGCCGCGGCGTTCGACGACGAAGGCTTCTTCAAGAGTGGAGACGCCGTCAAGTGGATCGACGAGACGCACGTGCACCTGGGCTTGAAATTCGACGGCCGCATTGCCGAAGATTTCAAGCTCGCCACCGGCACCTTCGTCAGCGTCGGCCCGCTGCGCGGCAGGATCATTGCCGCGGGCGCGCCCTATATCCAGGATGTGGTGCTCACCGGCATCAACTGCAACGAAGTCGGCGCCATGGTGTTTCCCACGCAAGCCGTGCGCGCCTTGGGCGGCATGGGTGCCGACGCACCGATGTCCGAAGTGCTTGCCGCGCATTCAGTGCTGAACCACTTCCAGAAAGTGATCGACGATCTGGCTGCCGGCAGCACTGGAAGCGCGAATCGCATTGCGCGCATGTGCTTGTTGTCGGAGCCGCCCACCATCGACAAGGGCGAAATCACCGACAAGGGCTCGATCAACCAGCGCTCGGTGCTCATGCACCGCGCCGACACTGTGGATGCATTGCATACCGACACACTGCACACCATTCTCAAACCCGGCCGAAGCTGAAGGAACTTTCATTCCATGAAAACCAAGGGACTCTTCAACGCGTTCGATGACGTCTGGATGCACGAAGGCGTGCGCACGCCAATGGTCGACTACTGCGGTGCACTCGGACATATCTCGCCAACCGACCTGGGCATCAAGGTTGCGCGGGAGGCCCTCACGCGTGCCGGCATCCCGGCCAGCGACATCGACTCGGTCATCACCGGCAACATGGCGCCGGGCGACTTCGACCAGTTCTTGCTGCCGCGCCACATCGGCCTGTACGCCGGTGTACCACAGGCGGTGCCTGCCATCATGGTCCAGCGTATTTGCGGCACTGGCTTCGAGTTGTTCCGCCAAGCGGGCGAACAGATCCAGTCCGGCAGCGTCGAGGCGGCGCTGGTCGTCGGCACCGAAAGCATGACGCGCAACCCGATCGCCGCTTTCGATCACCGTACGGGCTTCAAGCTCGGCGCGCCGGTGGGCTTCAAGGACTTCATGTGGGAAGCGCTGAAGGACCCGGCTGCTGGCATCAACATGATCCAGACGGCCGAGAACCTGGCGCGCAAATACGGCATCACACGTGAGGAGGTGGACCGGTTCGCGTCCGACTCCTTCGCCAAGGCGGTCGCGGCCCAGGAGAACGGATTTCTGGCCGGCGAGATCGTCCCGGTGTTTACCGAAAAATTCGAACTCCAAGGCTACAAGACTCGCGGCATCCGCTTGCAGGGCAAGACCACTGAAGTCATGGCCGACACCCACCCGCGCATCTCGTCGTTGGAGGTACTCGCCAAGCTCAGGCCGGTACATGAAGGCGGTGTACAGACCGGCGGCAACAGCGCGGCGCTGGTCGATGCGGCCGCGGCCTGTATCGTCACGTCGGGCAGCTACGCCAAGGCGCATGGCAAGCAGCCGCTGGCCCGCGTCGTCGCAGCAGCTGCGGTTGGCGTGCCACCAGAAATCATGGGTATCGGCCCTGCACCCGCAATCCGACTGCTACTCGAACGCGCTGGATTGCAGCTATCCGACATCGGCCGATTCGAAATCAACGAAGCGCAGGGGGCGCAAACCCTGTCCGTGGCGCGCGAACTGGTCCTGGACCTGTCCCGACTCAACGTCAACGGCGGCGCCATCGCGCTGGGGCACCCGCTCGCCTGTACCGGCGTGCGGTTGACGATTACGCTGGCGCGCGAACTGCAGCGCTCGGGCATACGCTACGGAATTTCAAGCGCCTGTGTCGGCGGCGGACAAGGCATGGCCCTGCTGCTGGAGAACCCGCAGGCCGTCAACTGAGAACCGCAAGGGAAAAGAAACCATGAAAATTCAAGGATTGGCCGCACTCGTTACGGAAGCGGCTCCGGCCTCGGCGAGAAATTCGCCGCGCTGGCCGCCCACATCGTGCAGAGCGACCATCTCAACGGCGAGACCATCCGCCTGGACGGTGCGCTAAGAATGGCGCCACGGTGATTGCCGCATCCTGCCCCATAACACGGCCACGCCGCAATCTGCATTGAAAGCCGCGCCATGGAAAGAACTGTCATATACGAAGTGGAAGTGATGTTCGGCGACTGCGACCCCGCAGGCATCGTGTACTTCCCGAATTTCGCCAGGTGGATGGACGGGTCGTCACTGAATTTCTTCAGCCAATGTGGCGTGTTGCCGTGGCGCGAACTCATCAAGACGCGCGGCATCATCGGCACCCCGCTGCTGGAGACCCACACCCGTTTCATGCGCCCGGCCACCTATGGCGAGCGTCTGCAGATCCATACCAGCGTGCAGGAATGGCGTGCCAAGGTCTTCATTCACCATCATGTAGTCAAACGCGGTGAGACCGTGTTGTGCGAAGGCCAGGAGACGCGCGCCTTCTGCATCCGGCACCCGGACGATCCCGAACGCATCAAGGCCATTCCGGTGCCGCAAGACATCCGTGCCTTGTGCAGCTGACACCGGACATAGCCCCACTCTGTCAACCCTGCTTTTCAACCACCACCCCGAGGAGACTCTGATGACATTGAAGAAAACCTTATTGGCGCTGGCCATCGCCGCTGCGAGCACCGCTGCGCTCGCCGATATCAAGATCGGCGTAAGTCTGTCGCTGACCGGCCCCGGTTCAGGCCTGGGCATTCCGATGCAGAAGCAGCTTGAGCTGTTCCCCAAGACGATCAGCGGCGAGAAGATCGTCATGGAGATCCTCGACGACGCGACCGATCCGGGCAAAGGCGCCGCCAATGCACGCCGCTTTGTCACCGAAGACAAGGTCGACGTGATATTTGGCTCGAGCATCACCGCGGTGGCTGCGGCCATGGCCGATATCGCGGCCGAAGCCGGAACCGTGCAGATTGCCGGCTCGCCGGTGGGCGTACCACCGGGCAAGGACAAGTGGCTGTTCCGCTTGCCACAGTCCAACACGGTCATGGGACACGCCGTGGTCGAGCACATGAAAAGCCATGGCATCAAGACCATCGGTTTCCTGGGCTATACCGACGCCTACGGCCAACAATGGCTCGACGCCATCGGTCCGATGCTGGACAAGGCCGGCATCAAACTGGTGGGAACCGAGCGTTTTGCCCGTCCGGACACCAGCGTGACGCCGCAGGCGCTCAAGCTCACCTCGGCCAATCCGGACGCCATCCTGGTCGTCGCTTCCGGTTCGGGCGCTGCGATGCCGGAACTGGCCTTGCTCGACCGCGGATACAAGGGCAAGATCTACCAGACGCACGCCGCCGCCACGCCCGACCTGATCCGCCTGGGTGGCAAGGCTGTCGAAGGCACCTATGTCGTGTCCGGCCCGGCGCTGCTCGGTGATCAGCTCCCTGACTCACACCCGTCGAAGAAGCTGGCCATCGACTTCGTGACCAAGTTCGAGGCCAAGTTCGGCGCCAACACGCGCAACCAGTTCGCCGGCCACTCGTATGACTTCCAGATCGCGATGGAAAAAGCCATTCCGCTCGCTCTGAAGAAGGCCAAACCCGGTACCCCGGAGTTCCGCTCGGCCTTGCGCGACGCGCTGGAGACCATGGGCCGTACGGTGTTCTCGCACGGTGTCATGAACTGGACGCCAACCGACCACTGGGGCTACACGATGGAAACCGGCGTCATGACCAAGGTCGTCGACGGCAAGTTCAAGGTCGAGTAAGGCTCGCATGATCACCCACAGGGATACGCTCTGCGGGTGATCATTCACGGCAAGCCGCAGCGCGTGCGGGAGCCGCCTTCGACGCATCCCGAATCTTCATTCTTGAAGGCAGCCCATGGACTCCTCCATTGCCAGCATCTTGCTGCTGGACGGTGTGACCAATGGCGCAATCTATGCGCTGCTCGGGATCGCGACCGTTCTGGTGTTCACCGTGACGCGGGTGATCTTCATTCCGCAAGGTGAATTCGTCGCCTATGGTGCACTCACACTGGCCATGCTGCAGGCAGGCAAGACACCGGGTACCGTGTGGCTGCTGCTGATCCTGGCCGGTACCGCCGGTTTGATGGAATGGTTCGGCCAATGGCGACATCACGGTAATGTCCTGCGGGCTTTGCGCTCGGCGCTGGGCACACTGATTTTTCCGGTCATCATCGCGCTGCTGGCGATCTGGTCTGCGCCGCAGCAGTATCCGCTATGGATACAGGCACTGCTGAGTGTGGCCATTGTCACCGCATTCGGCCCGCTGGTCTACCGCGTGGCGTACCAGTCGCTTGAATCCGCCACGCCGCTGGTGCTGCTGATTGTCTCGGTCGGCGTGCATTTCGCGATGACTGGCCTGGGCCTGCTTTTCTTCGGCGCCGAGGGGTTTCGCAATCCCAGCTTCTGGGACGTTCGCATACCGATGGGCCCGGTGACCTTCAAGGGTCAGACACTGATCATCTTCCTTGCATCGATCGCGCTGATCGTGTTGCTGTGGCTGTTTTTCGAAAAGTCGCTGCGCGGCAAAGCACTGCGTGCAACGGCCGTGAACCGCACCGGCGCGCGCCTGATGGGCATTTCCAGCCACGCGGCCGGCCAGTTGACCTTCCTGATGGCTGCCTTGATTGGCGTCTTGTCCGGATTGCTGATCGGCCCGACCACCACCGTGTTTTACGACTCGGGTTTCCTGATCGGCCTCAAGGGTTTCGTTGCCGCCGTCATCGCAGGACTGGCGAGTTATCCGGGCGCACTGCTGGGTGCCCTGTTTGTCGGCATCGTCGAGTCTTTCGGCGCGTTCTGGGCCAGTGCGTTCAAGGAAGTGATCGTGTTCACGCTGGTATTGCCGGTGCTACTCATACGCTCGCTGCACAGCGGTCAATCGGACGAGGAACATTGACATGATCCGGCAGAAAATAGCCCTGCTGCTGCTGATCGCTGCCATCCCGCTGGTCGTAGTATTGCCACTGCCCGAGTTCTGGATTGCGCAGCTCAACTACATCGGGCTTTATGCCTTGGTCAGTATGGGCCTGGTGCTGCTGACCGGCGTCGGCGGGCTGACTTCGTTCGGTCAGGCCGCGTTCGTCGGCATTGGCGCCTACACCACGGCCTGGCTCACGCTGAACACTGGCATGTCGCCGTGGCTGACGCTGTTTGTCGGCCTCGCGCTCACCGCCGTCAGCGCGCTGTTCGTGGGCGTGGTCACGCTGCGCATGTCGGGCCACTACCTGCCGCTTGCGACCATCGCCTGGGGTCTGGCGCTGTACTTCCTGATGGGCAACCTTGACGCTCTGGGCAAGTACGACGGCCTGCTGGGTCTCAAGAGCCTGTCGGTGGGCGGCATCGACATCGGCCAAGGGAGGCTGTTTTTCGTGTTGTGCTGGGGCATGCTGCTCGCCGGCGCCATCGGATTGCTGAATCTGCTCGATTCCCGGCCGGGGCGCGCGATCCGTTCGCTCAAGGGTGGCTCGCAGATGGCCGAAGCCATGGGCATCAACACCTTTCGCTACAAGGTCACGATCTTCCTGATCGCAGCCCTGTTCGCTTCGGTGTCAGGCTGGCTGCTGGCGCACTTCCAGCGTACTGTCAATCCGTCCGCGTTCGGCCTCAAGATGGGCATCGAGTACCTGTTCATGACGGTGATTGGCGGCGTCGGTTATGTCTGGGGCGCCATCGTCGGCGCCGGACTGGTCAAATTCCTCGACGACTACCTGCAGGTCGCCCTGCCCGCACTCATCGGCACCAGCGGCAGTTACGAAGTCATCGTGCTGGGTATTGCCATCGTGCTGCTGCTGAAATACATGCCAGACGGCCTGTGGTCGGTCGTGGCACGCTGGTTTCCGGCACCGGCGCGCAAGGTCGACTGGCAGAATGCGAGCAACCTGCCGGTCCGCCCGAGACCCGCACAAGGCGATGTGGTTCTGCAGGTGGACAAGATCCGCAAACAGTTTGGCGGCCTCATTGCGGTGAACGACATCAGCTTCGACATCCCGGCCGGCAGGATCGTCGGCCTGATCGGCCCCAACGGAGCCGGCAAGTCAACCACCTTCCACCTGATCACCGGCGTGCTGGGCAAGACCTCCGGCCAGGTGAAGTTCCGCGGCCTGGATATCTCGGCATTGTCCTCGCGCGAGATCTCCCGCAAGGGCATGGCGCGCACCTTCCAGCACGTCAAGATGATCGCCGATATGACCGTGCTCGAGAACGTGATGCTGGGTGCCTACACGCGCGGCACGCGCGGGGTGTTCTCGTCGATGCTGCGTACCAACACGGCCGAGGAGCGCTGCCTGATGAAGGAGGCCCAGCGCCAGCTTGAGCGCATTGGCATGGGTGAATTCCTGTTCGAGCAGGCCGGCAATCTGGCGATGGGTCCACAGCGGCTGATGGAGATCGCACGGGCATTGTGCTGCGACCCAGCGCTGTTGCTGCTGGACGAGCCGGCCGCCGGGTTGCGTCACAAGGAAAAGCAGGATTTGATCCGGGTGCTACGCCAGTTGCAGGGCGAAGGCATGAGCATTCTGCTGGTGGAACACGACATGGACCTGGTGATGGAGGTATGCGATCAGCTGGTGGTGATGGAATTCGGCACCTTGCTGACCCGTGGCACCCCGGCCGAAGTGCAGGCCAACCCGGCCGTGCGTGCGGCCTACCTCGGAACGGAACACTGAGATGAACGCACCCCTGCTGAAAGTCACCGACCTGTACGCCGGGTATGGCCGCGCTGAAGTGCTGCATGGTGTGAGCCTGGAAGCCGCCAAGGGCAGCGTTATCACGGTGATCGGACCCAATGGCGCCGGCAAGTCAACGCTGCTCAACACACTGATGGGCATGTTGCCAGGCAAGGGTGGCATCGAATTCGAGGGCCAGTCGATCCAGCAGTTGACGTTGGAGGAACGCGTGATGCAGGGCATTGCGTTGGTGCCGGAAAAGCGCGAGCTGTTCGCCAGCATGAGCGTCGTAGACAACCTGGTGCTGGGCGCCTACCGGCAGGTGCGGTTGGGCAATTCACTCTGGCGCGAGCACCTGGACCATGTGTATACCTTGTTCCCTCGCCTGCACGAGCGGCGTGCCCAAGTCGCCGGTACCTTGTCCGGTGGCGAGCGCCAGATGCTGGCCGTCGGGCGTGCACTGATGTCGCGTCCGACGCTGCTGATGCTGGACGAACCCAGCCTGGGCCTGGCGCCGCTGATCGTCAAGGAGATCTTTGCCATCATCGAAACGCTGCGCAAAACCGGCGTCACTATCTTGCTGGTCGAACAGAACGCGCGCGCGGCGCTCGCCGTCGCCGACCAGGGGTTTGTGCTGGAGATGGGGGAGATCGGGCTGCATGGCCCGGCCAGCAAACTGGCAGCGGATCCGCGCGTCATCGACACCTACCTGGGCGCCAGCAAGAAATAGCAAATGGTGGATGCGACCCGGCCCGCGCCAGCCGCAGCACGGCTCGCGATTGTTGCTGGGTCAACCTGCCGCGTGAATGAAGAGGTCCCAGCATGAACACTTGTCAGTTCCGCATCGAAGACATTTTCTTCGTGGTGTCGCGTGAGCTCAACGGCCCCGCGCAATTGCAGGCATTGCCGGCATTCGCCGAGGTCGACGGCGCGTCATTGAAAAAATGTTGTGTCACGATGCCGCGAGGCGTCAGGGATGCCGCGACCTACCGGGTAGCCGACGACGACCTGCGCGCCTGCGCGTGGGCATCATCGCGCAGCAATACCATGCGGTGACCGGATAATTCGTCGCATGTCCGCTCCCAACAATCCGCCCCCGCATGCAGGCGCTCGCAAAGCCGCCGCGCGCCGGCAATTGCGCGCGAATCCGCAACCGATAGAAGCTGGCCCGGCCATCGCGCACGTGAACACCCAATTCCTGCAGTCGCTGGTGGGCTACAACGCCCGCCGCGCGGCGCTGTTCATCATCGAAGGTTTTCTCGAGCGCATGGCCGAGTTTGATTTGCGTCCGGTGGACTTCTCGGTGATGTCGGTGATCCACCACAACCCTGGCATCACCTCGCGGCAATTGTGTGCGGCGCTCGCGCTGCTGCCGCCAAATCTGGTCGGTCTGATCCAGTCGCTGGAAGAGCGAGGCATGGTCCTTCGACAGCGCCACCCGCACGATGGTCGCGCATTGCGCCTGTACCCGACACCTGTCGGTGGCGCCATCATGGTTCAGGCCGAACAGGCTGTCAGCGACCTTGAGGTCGCGCGGACCCGCAAGCTCACGCCCGCGCAGCGCAACACCCTGATGCAATTGCTACAGAAAATTTATCTCTGAATCGCACGGGGTAGCGGCCGACACCCAGTGGCCACCGCTCTCGGCCTGGCCACCGACAGACCGTTGCCCGTCGGCCAGCAGGTCCTCGCTCAATGCGCCAGCGCGACCTCATGCCCCAGTCCCAGGCGCTCCAGCGTCTGCGGCGTCGGCACACCATCAGCCGTCCAGCCCCTGAGCTGGTAATACTCGGGCAACATCTCGGGAATGCGCGCAACCAATCCCTTGGCCGTGCCGCTGGGAGCCGGCTCGGTCAGCAGACGGTTGGGCAAGGTGTCATCCTGGCGCGTCAGACCGGCAGCCAGGTTGAATTGCCGCTCCATGTTCCAGATGCGTTCGCCCGTCTCGCGCATACGCGCCGCGGTCCAGCCGCCTCCCACCGCGGCGTCGATCTGGCGCGCATAAAGCTCTTCAGTCACGCCGGAGTGGCTGGTGAACGAGCACAGGCCGGTCGAGTCGATGGCGGCGATGAAATCTTGCGACTCCTTGACCACCTGGGCCTTGCCGGCGATCTCGGTGGAGCCGAAGTCATGACCATACGGATTGGCACGCAGATGGCAGGCGCCCCGATTGCTGGTGGCATACGCCAGGCCCATGCCCTGCATGCCACGGCCGTCGTAGGCCGCGAACTCCTGGCCCTTGACCGCCATCGACAGTTCCGGGCGGCCGTACTTTTCGCACAGCCGCTTCGATCCCAGCGCGATGTCGCGCCCGAAACCCTCGCCCTTGCCGGTGAGTTCGGCCAGTTGGCACATGGCCTTGGCATCGCCGAACTTCAGCGAAATGCCGCCGGTGTCCTTCTCGGTGATGACACCGAGTTCGAACAACTCCATCGCCGCGGCAATCGTGCCCCCCAGCGAGATCGGGTCCATGCCGTATTCGTTGCACAGGAATCCGGCGAAGGTGGCTGCATCCATGTCGTCCACCCCGACCGCAGCACCCAGCGCATACGCAGTTTCATACTCCAGGCCACCGGACGCGCCATGGTACTCGGGCCGGTCCTTGACCGAGAAATGGGTCGGATCGATATGGCAGATGCGACCACAGCCGATGGTGCAGGCGAAACAGGCGCCGTTGCGGATCAGGTTGGTGTGTCCGTTTGCATTGGGCTTGTTCATGTAGCTGGCATTCATCTTCAGCAAACCCTCGAACTGCACCTCGCGGTTGTTGCGTGTGGGCAAGGCGCCAAAGGTACCGGTCACGTCCATCATCGGAATGGTTCCAAAACGTGACAGCGACTTGCGTCCTTCGTTGTTGGCCAGTGCCTTGGCGGCCGCCTGCACAGCCGCCATGAAGGCCTTCGGGTTGGCCGGCGTCACGCCGACCGTGCCGCGCACGGCAATGGCCTTGAGGTTCTTCGAGCCCATCACGGTACCCACACCCGAACGGCCGGCCGCGCGGTGCATGTCGTTGACGATGCAGGCGTAACGGCAACCGGTCTCGCCGGCCTGCCCGATCGACGCCACCCGGATCAGCGGATCCTGATGCGCCTTCTTGATCGCTGGCTCGGTCTGCCAGACCGTCTTGCCCCACAGGTGGCTGGCATCCATCAGGCGCGCCACACCGTCCTCGATGTACAGGTAGACCGGAGTCGGCGAGCGCCCCTCCAGGATCACCATGTCCCAGCCGGCCTGCTTGAGTTCGCCGCCGAACTGCCCGCCGGAGTTCGAGCAGGCGATGGCGCCGGTGAGTGCGCCCTTGGTGACGGCCGACCAGCGACCGCCAGTGGCCGCCATGGTGCCGGTCAGCGGGCCGGTCACGATGATCAGCTTGTTGTCCGGCGACAAGGCGTCGATGGCCGGATCGATCTCCTCCATCAAATACTTGGTGGCCAGACCCCGCTGGCCCAGGTAGGCCTGCGCCCATTCCATGTTCAACGGCTCGGACACGCAGGTGCCCGTGCTCAGATTGACCCTCAGCAGTTTTTGATGCCAGCCCATGATGCAAACCTCCAGTGGGAAAACAGATCCGGCGCCGGCCTCTGAGAGGTCGCCGCGCCGGTGACCCGTCCAGTCTAATCCAAGGAGCCGTGCGCGTCCGCCGGCGCCTGGCCGTCAATGTAATACCACAGCCCCGCCTCGCGCACGAAGCGGCTGATTTCATGCAAACGCTCGCCGCGCCCCTGATCGCGCAGGCGCGCCACGAACTCGACCACGCCGGCATCGCCTTGCGCCTGCGCGTGACGCACCTCCAGGCCCAGCCACTTGACCGGCCGCAGCGCCAGGTCGCCCGGCGCCGTCGACGGGTGCCAGGTCGCCAACAGGTAGTCAAGCAGCCCCAGCACATACGCGCTGTAGCGCGAACGCATCAAGGCCTCGGGCGTCGGTGCGCCCACGCCGTCTGCCAGCCCTTCGTGCAATCGGCCACAACAATGCGGATAGACCTCGTCGCTGCCGCAGGGGCAAGGCATGCGCGCGTGGGCTGGGTTGCGCTTCATGCGCTGCCCAGCGTCGACGTGAACTGCGCAGGCGCCGGGCGCTTGCCTTGGCGTGGCTTGTGCAGCGTCACGGTGCCGATGTTGACGCAGCATACCGGCACCTCGCCCTCGGGCAATCCCAGCAAGGCGCGCAGGCGCGTCGATGCCATCGCCTTGCCGCTGGTGAGCCCGGTGCCGAAACCCAGGGCATGGGCGCCCAGCAACAGGTTCTGCACCGCGGCACCCACACTGACCAGACGCTCGAGCGCTGGAATGTCCGGGTCCCTGGCACCCAGGCATGCGACAACCACCATCAGCAGCGGCGCGCGATGCGCCTTCTCGCGCGCAGCAGCCACCTGCTGCGCTGACGCGTCCGGGTCGCGGTCGGTCAATGCCAGCGCAAACGCCTCGGCCAACCGGTCTCGTTCGGCCTTGGGTACCACGACAAAGCGCCAGGGCGTCAGCTGCCCGTGGTCGGGCGCGGCAGCCGCCAGAGCCAGCAATTCGTGCAACTGCCGCGCATCCGGTCCGGGCTCCTGCAGGCGCCGCGGCATCACTGTCTGGCGCGAATGGATCAAGGCCTGGGCGAAGGCCCAGGCGTCCATGCCGGCGGTCGGCGCCGCGATCGCGTCCAGGCCACCGCCTGCCGCTTTCGCAGCACCGGAGCCGGCGGCTATTTCACCATTCATCCTCAGCATCTCCTGTTGCAATGACGGCCCGGTTGTGGGGCCAGCGTCGTTATCTGCATGCGGCCGGCAAACCGGTACCAACACCCGAGTGTCGCCGACGCCGCCTGCCCACAGCAATCAGGCACCGGGGGAAGCGCAAAAGCACGCGCTGGCCGTGCGGCGGGTTTCCATGTGATGATCGCAAGCTGAAAATACGAATTCGGAGAGAACAATTCCATGGCAACATCCCCCGACAACCTCAGCATGGCGCTGTTTTGCGACTTCGAGAACGTTGCGCTCGGCGTACGCGACCTCGGCCACGAAAAATTCGACATCAAGCCGGTTCTGGAGCGGCTGCTGCTCAAGGGCAGCATCATCGTCAAGAAGGCCTATTGCGATTGGGAGCGCTACAAGGGCTTCAAGGCCACGATGCACGAGGCCAACTTCGAACTGATCGAAATTCCCCATGTACGCCAGTCGGGCAAGAACTCGGCCGACATCCGGCTGGTGGTCGATGCGCTCGACCTTTGCTATACCAAGTCGCACGTCAATACCTTCGTCATCATCAGTGGCGACTCCGACTTCTCGCCGCTGGTGTCCAAACTGCGCGAAAACGCCAAACAAGTGATCGGCGTCGGCGTGCGCCAGTCCACGTCCGACCTGCTGGTCGCCAACTGTGATGAGTTCATCTTCTACGACGATCTGGTGCGCGAAAGCCAGCGCGCGCAGGTGCGGCGTGAACGGCCGGAGGCACATGCGGCCACGCGACGCACGCCCGACGAAGAAAAGAAACGCAAGGACGAACTCGAAGTGCGCCGCCGCGCGGGCATTGATCTCGCGGTGCAGACCTTTGACGCGCTGGTGTCCGAGCGCGGCGATGGCAAGATCTGGGCCTCGGTGCTCAAGGAGGCGATCAAGCGGCGCAAGCCGGATTTCAGTGAATCGGCCTTCGGCTTCCGTGCCTTCGGCAATCTGCTCGAGGAAGCCCAGGCCCGCGGGCTGCTGGAGTTTGGCCGTGACGACAAATCCGGTGCCTATGTGTTTCGCAGCGCCGGTTCGCCGGTGCGCCGCGACGCTGTCGAGGAAGCAGCCCCAGCGGCGGCAGCCGGCACAACTTCGCTGTCGACGTCGCCGCAACCGGCCGAGCGGCGCGAGCCGCGCCGGCGCGGAGGACGTGGCGGACGTGGCAATGGCAAGGCGGACGTGTTGTCGGCGGCACACGGCGATACGGACATGGACATGGACCTGGGCATGTCCCACGCGCCTGCAGCCGAATCCGAAAGAGCCGACTCAGCCGAGCCGGTAGCCGTTGCCGACGCCGAGGAACCGGCCGCCCACAAGCCTGTCGCCAAGGCAGCGCGCAAGACGGCTACCCGCAGCCGGCGCCCGCGCAAACCGGCGCCACCCACCGAGCCACACTGACACCTACCGCTCAGAGCACCTTGCCAGATTAATCGCCTGGCGCTTTGCCGGGCCCGGCAGCTGCGGCCCTGGCGCCGTCCTGTTCCGTCTCCGGTGGGGACCGCTCATGCACCATCGGCGCAGGCGGCACCACGCGGCGCACCTGCAAATCGGCCAGCGCGCTGTACAGCGGCACGCTGACCAGACGTGAAACGCCACTGGACAACAAGGCACCAGCCATCAGGCTGAGCACCAGGCCGTGCCCGTCGACCATCTCCATCACGATGATGAACGAGGTCATCGGCGCCTGCGTCACCGCCGCCAGAAAGCCAGCCATGCCCAGCGCAATCAGCGTGGTCGAACTGATGCCCAGCGTGTATTGGCCGATGTCGCTGCCGATGCCGCCGCCAATCGCCAGCGACGGCGCGAAGATACCCGCCGGCACGCCGGCCCATGTCGTGAGCCAGGTGGCAACAAACTTGAGCAGGAAGAACAGCCCCGAGGATTCGTCCACACCGTCGAGCAACGAGCGGGTGTGGATATAGCCGCTGCCGTAGGTCGTGCCCTGGCTGACCACGCCGATCACCGCGATCAGCAAGCCGCACAAGGCAGCAAACCGCAGCGGAAAACGGCTGCGCAGCCGGCTGAACCAGTCGCCCGACTGGCCCGACAGCGAGACGATCAGCAGCCGCGAGAAAAGACCGCCGGCCAGGCCGCAGGAAACCGCCACCAGCAGACCCGGCCACAACATTTCCAGGTCCAGCCGGTCGACCCGGATCGCGCCGACGACGCCAAAATAGCTGGTGTTTCCGTAGACCGACACCGACATCAGACCGCCAAGCACGATGGCTGCCATGATCAGGCCGTTGCTGCGCTGCTCGGGACTGCGCGACAACTCCTCGATGGCAAACATGATCCCGCCCAGCGGCGTATTGAACGCTGCCGCGATACCCGCGGCCCCACCGGCGATCAGCAGTCCGTGGTCGGACACCACGCCACGTTTGGGCAGCCAGCGCCGGCAGCTGTGCATGATGCCGGCGGCGATCTGTACCGACGGGCCTTCCCGCCCCAGCGACAGTCCGGCCAGAAAACCCAGACTGGTCAGCACCATCTTGCTCACGGTCAGCCAGATTGAAATGAAAAAGTGGCGCAGCGGCAGGTGGACCTCTGGCGACAAGGCCGCCATGACCTGCGGAATGCCGGAGCCGGCGGCGCCCGGGGCAAACCTGCGCGTGGCCCAGACGATGAGCAGCGTGACGGCCGGTGTCCACAGCAACGGCGACCACCAGTAAAGTTGCTGAACCTCGCGAAAATGTTCGAACGTCCACTCGGTCATCCAGGTCAGCGCCACCACCGTGAGACCGGATGCGGCGGCAAATGCGAGCACTACCGCACGGGCGGTCCACAGCCGCCAGTCATACAACTCCCCCTGAAGGGAAGAAATGAAGTGCGGGTGTTGTTTCATGCAAGGAGACCGGCAAACGACGCGGGAAAATGACGGTTTGACTTTAACCCATCCCGCTGAGCACCCAGTCGGCGCGACCCGCTCAACGCACGTCGACACGCTGCCCCAGCAGTGCGTCGGCGCGGCCGGGCGGCGGTGCTCCGCTGTGAGCGGTTCGAGATCGCAGACAATGGACGCGGGCAACGACGCCCGCGCAAGGAGACCCGCCACGTGAGCCAAGCCCCAGCGATTTCCAACGCACCGTTTGCCGCACACGCCGAATTGCAGCAGCGCTTGCCCGAGTTTGCGCCGCGCGTCGCTCTGGTACTGGGTTCGGGTCTGGGCGGCCTGGCCGACCAGATTGGCGATGCCGTCACCATCGCCTATGGCGCATTGCCGGGGTTTCCGATTTCCACCGTCGACGGCCATGCTGGCGTGCTGGTGGCCGGAACGCTGGGCGGCGTGCAGGTGCTGTGCATGAAGGGCCGCAGCCACTTCTACGAAGGCAAAGGCGCCGACATCATGACCTCGGCGATCCGCACCTTCCGGCTATGCGGCTGCGAATCGCTGCTGCTGACCTGCGCCGCCGGCTCCTTGCGCAGCGAAGCCGGCCCCGGCAGCCTGGTCGCATTGACCGACCATATCAACCTGTTGCCGGGCAATCCGCTGGTCGGCAGCAACGACGAGCGCTTCGGCCCACAATTCATCAGCATGGCCAACGCCTATGACAGCGGCCTGCGCCAGCAGTTGCATGCCGCGGCCGACGAACTGTCGATTGCGCTGCATGACGGCGTCTACCTGGCCACCAGTGGCCCGAGTTTCGAGACGCCAGCCGAGATCCGCATGATGCGCACGCTGGGCGCCGACGTGGTGGGCATGTCGACCGTGCCCGAGGTGATATCGGCGCGCCACTGCGGGTTGCAGGTGCTGGCGATTGCCACCGTCACCAACCTGGCCGAAGGCATGTCCGACATCGCGCTGTCCCATGAACAGACCTTGAAGCACGCTGCGATCGGTGCCGCCAAACTGACCCGCCTGATACCGGCCTGGCTGCAACACCTGGGCCCACCCGCCGCTCCCCGTTGCTGAAGCCCCACACCATGAACCCGCCGATCCGCAACGCCGGAATGCCGCTTGATCTGTCCTTGCTCGAAGCGATCCGGGTGAACCAGAATGCGGTGGCGCGGCGCGTCCAGTCGCTCAATGCCCGCCGTTCGCAGAAGAAGGAATACCAGGCGGCCTGGCTGGTACGCGCCGTCCAGTGCATGGACCTGACCACCCTGTCCGGCGACGACACTGCCGGCCGGGTGGCACGGCTGTGTGCCAAGGCGCGCCAGCCGCTGCGCGCCGATCTGCTGGCAGCGCTGGGGCTGGACCGGTTGCATGTCGGTGCGGTCTGCGTCTACCACGAAATGGTGGCACCGGCCGTGGCGGCATTGCACGGCCATGGCATCCCGGTGGCTGCGGTGTCGACCGGTTTCCCGGCCGGCTTGTCGGCCATGGAGACCCGGCTGCGCGAGATCGCACTCTCGGTGCAGGCCGGCGCACACGAGATCGACATCGTCATCGGCCGGCGCCATGTGCTGACGCGCGACTGGGCCGCGCTGTATGCCGAGATGCAGGCGTTTCGCGCGGCCTGTGGCGAGGCCCATGTCAAGGCCATCCTGGCCACCGGCGAGTTGCAGACACTGGACAACGTGGCGCGCGCGTCCTGGGTCTGCATGATGGCCGGCGCCGACTTCATCAAGACATCGACCGGCAAGGAAAGCGTCAACGCCACGCTCGACGTGTCGCTGGTGATGGTGCGGGCGATCCGCGACTACCAGGCGCTGACCGGCCATGCGGTCGGCTACAAGCCCGCCGGTGGCATCTCCAGCGCCCGAACTGCACTGCAATACCTGACGCTGATGAAGGAGGAACTCGGCAACGTCTGGCTGCAGCCCGAACTGTTTCGCTTCGGCGCCTCCAGTTTGCTGACCGACATCGAACGCCAGATCGAACATTTCGTCACCGGCCGTTACTCCGCCGCCCACCGGCACGCCATGCCCTGAGCGCGGCCCCTCACCCGTTGCGATCCACCATGACTTCCATCCCTGAACTGCTCGCCACCATGGAATACGGCCCCTCCCCTGAGTCCGCCGACATTGCGATGTTGTGGCTGGATGCGCAGCACAAGCGCTTCGGACTGTTCATCGATGGGCAATGGAGCGCCGCCAGTGCGTCGTTCGAGACCCGCAACCCGGCCACCGGCAAGCCGCTGGCCAAGGTGGCCCAGGGCAGCAGCAAGGACGTCGAGGCCGCGGTGGCGGCTGCGACGCGCGCACTCGGTCCGTGGCAGAAGCTGGGCGGACACGGCCGCGCGCGCCATCTGTACGCGTTGGCGCGCGCCATGCAGAAACACAGCCGGCTGTTTGCCGTGCTCGAATGCCTGGACAACGGCAAGCCGATCCGCGAGACGCGCGACCTCGACATTCCGCTGGCAATCCGTCACTTCTACCACCATGCCGGCTGGGCCCAGTTGCTGGACAGCGAATTCGCCGGCTTCCGGGCCGTCGGCGTGGTCGGGCAGATCGTGCCGTGGAACTTCCCGCTGCTGATGCTGGCCTGGAAGATCGCGCCAGCGCTGGCCTGCGGCAACACCGTGGTGTTCAAGCCGGCCGAGTTCACGCCGCTGACCGCACTGCTGTTCGCCCATGTCTGTGCCGAGGTCGGTCTGCCGCCGGGTGTGGTCAACATCGTCACAGGCGACGGCGACACCGGCCAGGCCATCGTCGCGCATCCGGGCATCGGCAAGATTGCATTCACCGGCTCTACCGAAGTCGGCCGCCTGATCCGCGAGGCCACGGCCGGCAGCGGCAAGAAGATCAGCCTGGAGCTTGGCGGCAAATCGCCCACCATCGTGTTCGCCGACGCCGACCTGGACAGCGCGGTCGAAGGCGTGGTCGACAGCATCTGGTTCAACCAGGGCCAGGTCTGCTGCGCCGGTTCGCGCCTGCTGGTGCAAGAAGGCGTGCAGTCGCGTTTCCTGGACAAACTGCGTCAGCGCATGGCGACGATCCGGGTTGGCGATCCGCTGGACAAGTCGACCGACATGGGCACGTTGATCGACCCCTCGCAACGCGCACGGGTCGAACGCTACGTGGGACTGGCCCGCGGCGACGGCGCCAGCATCTGGCAGGCCGCCGGAGAAATGCCGGCACAAGGTTGCTACTACCCGCCCACACTGATCACCGACATCGGTAGTGCCAGCGTCGCAGTGCAGCAGGAGATCTTCGGCCCGGTCCTGGTCTGCATGTCGTTTCGCACGCCGGCAGAGGCGGTGGAACTGGCCAACAACACGGTCTACGGGCTGGCGGCCAGCATATGGAGCGAATCGATCAGCCTGGCATTGGACGTGGCGCCCCGGCTCAAGGCCGGCGTGGTGTGGATCAACACCGGCAACCAGTTCGACGCCAGTTGCGGCTTCGGCGGCTACCGCGAGTCGGGTTTCGGGCGCGAGGGCGGGCGCGAAGGCCTGCTCGAATACCTGGCCGCTCTTGACGAAGACGACAGGCCGGCGCGACCCAAGGCCACCCGGGCGTCGCGCCTGAGCGCGGCCGCACCCGAGATCGACCGCACCGCCAAGCTGTATATCGACGGCAAGCAGGTGCGCCCTGATGGCGGCTACAGCCGGCCGCTGAGTCTGAACGGCAAACTGCTGGCCGTGATGCCCGAGGGCAATCGCAAGGACATCCGCAATGCCGTCGAGGCGGCGCGCAAGGCCAGCGGCTGGGAGCGCAATTCCGCCCACGGACGGGCCCAGGTGCTGTATTTTCTGGCGGAGAACTTGCAGGCGCAACGCAGCCGCTTCGTCCAGACTTTGTCGCTGGTGCAGACCGGTCAGCAGGCGTCCGACGAGTTCGATGCCAGCATCGAGACCCTGTTTTACTACGCGGCCTGGGCCGACAAGTTCGACGGGCAAGTTCACCAGCCTCCCATGCATGGCATCGTGACAGCGCTCAACGAGGCGCTGGGCGTGATCGGCATTGTCTGTCCGGACGAGGCGCCGCTGCTGGGCCTGATCGCCCTGGTGGCACCGGCCATTGCGCTGGGCAACCGCGTGGTGGTATTGCCCTCGGCCGCGCTGCCGCTGGTGGCCACCGACCTGTACCAGGTGCTGGACACCTCCGACGTGCCCGGTGGCGTAGTCAACATCGTCACCGGTAGCGCGAAAGACCTGGCCGCGGTGCTGGCAAGCCACGCTGACGTCGACGCCATCTGGCGCCACGACGGCGATGCCGCTGGTTGTGCCGAGGTGGAACGGCTGTCGGCCGGCAACCTCAAGCGCAGCTGGGTGGGCGGCAGCCGCGGCCGCCTGTGGCACAAGGTCGGCCAGGGACGCGGCCTGCAGTTCCTGCGCCAGGCCAGCCAGGTGAAGAATATCTGGGTGCCCTACGGGGTCTGACTCTGAGCGCCTTGCGACGCCTGACAACGCACAGGCTCAGCGCGCGCGGTCGGCAAAGGCCTTGTACGCGCGCTCGAAGCTGACCTGGACCTTGATCTTCTCGGCGTTGACCGGCGCACGCACGGCATAACGCGATTCGCGCGCATCGCGGTACGGGTATTGCGCCAGCGGCATGCCGCCGGCCGTCACGACGCTGACCACCTCCACTTCGTGGGCGCGAGCGCCACGCGCGACCACCACAGCCCGCTCGCCATTGACCAACTGCACGTAGGTGCCCGGCGGGTAGAAGCCAATCGCCGTTGCCACCGCCGAGGCCAGCACTGGCGCATTGCCGGAGGCATCGATGACCATCGACTTGGCGGCCCCCATCGGCGACATCGACAGCCGCGTCTTGCGCGCGGCCATCTTGGCGACGAAGATGTCGGCCACGCGCAGCAGACGCCGCGCCTGCAAGTTGTCGGCCAGCCCCGGTGCAGCGTCGGGCTCGTGGTGCCACAGCACGATATCCAGCGTATCGTGGTCGACCACGCCTTGTGCTTGCAAAAGCTCGACGCTCAGCTGCGGATGGTCGCGGATCAACATGCGCTGGCCTTCGTTGGGCATGCCGCTTTGGGTTGCCAACCGGTCCTGTGCGCGCGCCATGCCGATGTTCATGACCAGGGCGGCACGAAACAGCGACTTGCGCAAAGGCCGGGACATGCCGACCTTGACGCCGGTGAGTTCGCAGACCACCGCTGACAACAGCGCGTGGGTGGCGCAGTATCCCAGCGCCGGATCGGCCAATGCCTGGAACAACACGAACAGGCATTGGTCGGGCTCCTGCGCCAGCAGCGCCAGCGCCTTGCCGTGAATCCCGTCCAGGAATTGCAGTGCATGTTCGGCTCCGCTGCTCTGGTACAACAACACCTGCAACCGGTCGCGCAGATCGAGCCAACTGCCGTAAGGCGCGTCCGGCTCGTCCTGGTAGTCATGTTCCGGGATCTCCCCTGGCATGGTCAGGCGCGATATTTCGTCGGCACTGCTGCCATCGCGCAACATCGCCTGCAACATCCGCTCGTAGCCCCGGGTCCAGGCCAATGCGTCGCTTTCGGTCATCGAAGCGTCGTGCGCCACCAGCAGCTCGCGGTGCTGCTCCGACGTCAGGCTGTGGCCGCGGCGCAGCAGCAGTTTGCCGGTCTTGTCCCACAGGTCGACCGGTATGGTCTTCCCGATCTCCAACAAGTCAACGGGTACAGGCACGTATTGCATCAATGTTTGATCATATTTCATATAGTGCGGGCGCTCCAGACAAACCGCCGCGTGGCCGCAGCAGCGACCCTTGCGACTGTGAAGCCAAGCGCGCGGTCAACCGGAACTAGCAGTCACAATGAGCCCTTGCGCCCTATTGGACAAACCCATGCCACCGACAACTGCCGCCAAGGACATCATCGACAACGAGCTCGACCTTCTCGCCAGCCTGGTTTCGCTGGACGGAAAACAGGTCATCGAACTGGGTTGCGGTGCGGCCAAACTGGCCCGCGAACTGCTGCAGCGCCATCCCGCCAGCACGGTGACCGGTGTCGAGGTCGATTCCCGGCAACACGCCAAGAATTTGGCGACGCCCCAGCAGGGCCTGGTATTTCTCAGCGGCGTTGCGCAGGCGATTCCCGTCGGCGATGCAGGTCACGACCTGGCCCTGATGCTCAAGTCGCTGCACCATGTTCCGGTGACCGCGATGGTATCGGCACTGGCCGAGGTCGCGCGCGTGCTGCGCCCGGGCGGCCAACTGTATGTGTCCGAACCGATCTTCGATGGCGCGCTCAACGAGGTCACCCGCCTGTACAACGACGAGCAGGTGGTACGTGCGGCAGCGCAGGCGGCGCTGGACTGTGCAATCGCCAATGGAAGTTGGACCGAAGTGGCAGTGCGGCGCTTCGTAGTTCCGGTGCATTTCGCGGATTTCGCAGAGTTCGAGAAACGCATGGTGCAGCAGACCTACGCCGACCATCGGCTGAGCGCCGATACCCTGGCACGGGTCCGCCAGACCTTCGAATCCAACTTGGGCGCCAAGGGTGCGGATTTTCTGCAACCCATGCATGTCCGACTATTGCGGCCGGTGAACTGAAGTTGCGCCAGGCAAGAACGGCGAGCAGCTCACCCATCGACCGTGCCGGCGCGTAACGCAAACCGAAACGTCATGGATCAGCGCGTAGCGAGGTACGTTCGAGCCAACGCGCCGACCGCACTCAGCAGGATGAGCAGATTGACGTATTTGAGCAGCCAGTAGTTACCGGTATCGCTATCGAGCGTCCCCGCAGAAATAACGTAGATGGCTCCATCGTCGGGCATACCGACCGTCGGCCGCCGGAACACCAACATTCAAGCGACAGCGCCGTCACCACTCCGGCAAGCGATAGAGGACGCAGCGGCTGCTGTGCCTGACAGATGACGGCTCGAGGCGGGCAATTGATAAGGCGATGGTCTAAACTTCCACCCCATGCGTTTGTCACATTTCATCAATGAGAACTTAGAACCAATCGCTGAGGAATGGGTGCTGTTCGCCGCAACGCATGTGCCGGCAGCCGCCTCAATGGACGAGTACGACTTGCGTGACCATGTTCTGCAAATACTTGGTGAAATCGTCACGAACATGGGCTTGGACGAGTCGGTTGCCCAGCAGAAGGACAAATCGCAGGGCGCAGGGCAACCGTCAGAGGCTCGTATGGCAGCGCCACGCGCCCATGCCTTGCAGCGGGCACGAAAGGGATTCCAAGTCACGCAGATGGTTGCCGAGTTTCGGGCACTTCGAGCGACGGTGATGCGACTCTGGGCAGGGTCAAACCATGAAGTCACAGCAAGCGACATCAACGATGTGACGCGTTTCAACGAAGCAGTCGACCAGGCGCTCGCCGAATCCTTGCTGCACTTCGTGACCGAAGTCGAGCGAACCAATCACCTCTTTATGGCGGTGCTTGGTCACGATATTCGAGGTCCACTGTCGGCAATCATTCTTGGTACTCACGCCGAGTTGAAACGGCGGCCGGAAAGTACCCGGTGGGCTGGTCCTGTACTTCGAAGTGCGGCTCAAATCAAAGCGCTGACCAACGACCTTCTTGAATTTACGCGTAGGCGCCTGGGCATCCCTTTGCCCCTTGCAACGAAGGCGTTGGACTTGGAATTATTCGCTCGAGAAGTGCTTGAAGAGGTCGCCGAGACCAGCCGCAAACGTCAGGTGAATCTGGAGGTCGTCGGTGATGTCAAAGGAAGCTGGGATCCGAGTCGTCTTCACCAAGTCATCTCGAATCTGGTCTTCAACGCACTGAAGTATGGCGACCCCGAACGTCCCATCACAGTGACTATCAATGGTGAAGACACAGAGTCGGTCCGAATTTGCATTCACAATTTCGGCAATCCCATCTCGTCAGAGCAACTGCCGATGGTGTTCGACTCGCTCGTGCGAGGAACGACGTCGCAGGAGGCCGAAGACCAACCGGGCGGGGCGAACCTGGGATTGGGTCTGCACATCACGCGCGAAATCGTTGCAGCTCACGGCGGAACAATCAAGGCGACGTCGGCGGAGGATGTCGGTACCAAGTTCGACATTTCTCTGCCACGCAAAGCAGAGTCGCAAGCGACTGTCCCGCAAGCATAGGGCCTTACGCTATTGCGTGACGCAACTGACGAGGTGAATGTCTTGCCGGACTCCGGCTGCCGATGTTGGCGGCGCAGCGACCTTGAGTCGCCCAAGGCAGTCACCGTCACCTAGCGACCTGACGGTCTACACGTCTGGCGGTTGTAGCAGATACCATGCAAGCCGAAACGTTCGCTCGCAGCCAAAGTTGCAGTACCGCGCCGGTCGCTACTTTTGATGCAAAGGGGTCTGGATTTGAGACATTCGCATGGAATGCACGACTGGCGATACGATCATGGCGCGTTGCGAATACGGCAACTGCCGAACATTGCGCTAACTCACGCCTTGAACGCCAGTGAGACTTCGGGACACGAGGAGCCGGAGGGGATCGAACTGCGGCTTACAAGCCCTATAAACGCTATTCCTTTAAGAGTCATACCAAGAAAGTACCGTCATTTGTCAAAGTGATCAGATCACCCTCAATCGATCACCCCGATAGCTGCCGACCTGGTGTGAAACCGCTCGAAAGATGCGTTGTCATCATTATGGAAGTGCACTTATCACAAGTTAAAGTCGCCTTGTACTCCCGTTTGTACCCCCTGCATTGCCCGCACGCCTGATGATCGGGTGGCTCCGACGACTACCTTAGGAGATGTCGAAGATGGCTTGCCACTCAGATGGTCGTCCGTTGCTGAAAGTCATCCCCTGATACTTGTCCCCTTTCCATGCGCCAAAAAAGTCATCCGTCTGACCGCTTGTCATAAACAACGCCAGGTTGAGGGGCCTCAGCTGCTTTCTCTGAAGATACCCAAGCCGGTGATAGTCTTGATCGTCCGAAAACACAACGCCCTCAATCTCGATGGTCGCAATCTGGTGAACTTCGTAATCATCGACCAGGAATGTCGCTTCTGGCGCATTCTTGCTGACACTTGCTTCCAACAACTCGGAATTGAATTGCGCCACCTCTCCCAAGAGCGTGAGATATTGAATCAGATCGTACCCAACGCCCAGATTCTCGTTGGCGCTATCCGGCCTGACCAGCCCCGCTGGCAAGATGACCATGGGCGTGATCAATGCGGTAGCGGAG
>JBDTMH010000022.1:0-33833 GCA_039934375.1 Burkholderiaceae bacterium
GCAAGCAGCCGTGGTCGGTCTACCGGCCAGCCATGGTGGTGGGCGACAGCACGACCGGCGAGATGGACAAGATCGACGGCCCCTACTACTTCTTCAAGCTGATCCAGCGCATGCGCCAGTTGCTGCCGCCGTGGTTGCCCTCGGTGGGCCTGGAGGGCGGGCGCATCAACATCGTGCCGGTTGACTTTGTCGTCGATGCGCTGGACACCATCAGCCACAAGAGCGGCATCGGCAAGAAGTGCTTTCACCTGGTCGACCCGGTGGGCTACCGCGTCGGCGACGTGCTCGACATTTTCAGCAAGGCGGCGCACGCGCCGAAGATGAACCTGTTCGTCAATGCAGCACTGCTGGGCTTCATTCCGCGCAGCGTGACCAAGGGCCTGATGGCGCTGTCGCCAGTGCGCCGGGTACGCAACGCAGTCATGAAAGACCTGGGATTGCCCGAGGACATGCTGACGTTCGTCAATTACCCGACCCGGTTCGACTGCCGCGAGACACTGGCGGCGCTCAAGGGCTCGGGTGTCGAGTGCCCGAACCTGAAGGACTATGCCTGGCGCGTCTGGGACTACTGGGAGCGCCACCTCGACCCCGACCTGCACATCGACCGCAGCTTGCGCGGCACGGTGGCCGGCAAGGTGGTGCTGATCACCGGTGGTTCCTCGGGCATCGGCCTGGCGACCGCGCACAAGTTTGCCGAGGCCGGTGCGACGACCCTCATCTGCGGCCGTGACGTCGACAAGCTCGAGGAGGCCTGCAAGGAAGCGAAGTCGCGCGGTTATGGCTTCGTTGCCTATCCGGTGGACATCGCCGACATGGCCGACTGCGACCGATTCGTGAAGTTGCTGCATGACAACCATGGCGTCGTCGATTTTCTGGTCAACAACGCCGGGCGTTCGATCCGCCGGGCCATCGAGGCAAGCTACGACCGCTTCCATGACTACGAGCGCACGATGCAGCTCAATTACTTTGGCTGCCTGCGCGTGACCATGGGCGTATTGCCGGCCATGGCGGCCAAAAAGAAGGGCCATGTGGTCAACATCAGCTCGATCGGCGTATTGACCAATGCGCCGCGATTCTCGGCCTACGTGGCCTCCAAGGCCGCGCTCGACGCCTGGACCCGCTGCGCATCGAGCGAATTCGCCGACCAGGGCATCTCGTTCACCACCATCAACATGCCGCTGGTGCGCACGCCGATGATCGCGCCCACCGGGCTGTACAACAACGTGCCCACCTTGTCGCCGGAAGAGGCGGCCGACCTGGTGGCGCAGGCCTGCATCTTCAAGCCGGTGCGCATCGCCACCCGGCTTGGCATCACCGGCCAGCTCCTGCACGCCCTGCTGCCGCGCGTGGCGCAGATCGCGATGAACACCAGTTTTCGCATGTTCCCGGATTCCAGCGCGGCCAAAGGTGCCAAGCCGGGCGCAAAGCCGGCGAAGCAGCAGTTGTCAGCGGAGGCGATGGCGATGCAGCAGATGATGCGCGGAATACATTTTTAGGTGGCGTGCTTAGCCGAGCGGGCCGCACGCGACGCGAAACCGCGAGGTGCGCGTGTTGCCCGCCCGGGGCCTGGCGTAATCGGTGGGATAATCTCGGCACTTAAAACACAGGAATTTCGCGGTGGTGACCGGCCAACGCGTGGCTGGACAAGGTTTTCCGAGCAGCCTGTGTCGCCATCCACCCATCCAGTTTGAAAATGCGCCACTTCCCAGCCCCTATTCTCGATCGCAAGATTCGCTTCGCCCTGGTGGGTTGTGGCCGTATTGCCAAAAATCACTTTGCATCCTTGCGCAAACATGAACAACAGGCCGAATTGGTGGACGTATGTGACGTCAACGCCTCGGCGTTGGCGGCGGCTGTGGCCGAGACCGGAGCCAAGGGACATTCCCATCTGAGAGCAATGTTGGCGCAGACGACGGCCGACATCGTGATCCTGACAACCCCCAGTGGCCTGCATCCGGACCAGGCGATCGAAATCGCAGCCAGTGGGCGTCATGTGATGACAGAGAAGCCGATGGCCACGCGCTGGCACGACGGTTTGCGCATGGTCAAGGCCTGCGACGACGCTGCGGTGCGGATGTTCGTCGTCAAGCAGAATCGGCGCAACGACACCCTGCAACTGCTCAAGCGCGCCGTCGACCAGAACCGGTTTGGCCGTATCTATATGGTGAACATCAACGTGTTCTGGACCCGGCCGCAAGACTACTATGACAGTGCCTCCTGGCGTGGCACATGGGAATTCGATGGCGGCGCCTTCATGAACCAGGCCAGCCATTATGTGGACCTGCTGGACTGGATCATCGGTCCGATTGAAAGCCTGCAGGCCTATACCGGTACGTTGGCGCGCAACATCGAAGTCGAAGACACCGGTGTGGTGAGCGTCAAGTGGCGGTCGGGTGCGCTGGGTTCGATGAACGTGACGATGTTGACCTATCCGAAAAACCTGGAGGGCAGCATCACGGTTCTGGGCGAGAAGGGTACCGTTCGGGTCGGTGGTGTTGCGGTCAATGAAATCCAGCATTGGGAGTTCGCCGAGCCGCATGCTGACGACGAAACCATTAAAAGCGCCAACTACGCCACGACCTCGGTGTACGGTTTTGGCCATCCGCTGTACTACCACAACGTGATCCAGGTGCTGCGTGGCGAGGCCGAGCCCGAGACTGACGGGCGTGAAGGTCTGAAGTCGCTGGAGACGTTGATTGCGATGTACTTGTCGGCGCGTGATGGCAAGCGCATCGCTTTGCCACTGGATTATTGAGCATGGCCGCGGTGATTCATGCCACGGCCATTGTGGATGCCGGTGCGCAGATCGGTGAAGATTCCCGTATCTGGCATTGGGTGCACGTCAGTGGGCAGGCGCGCATCGGTGCGCGCTGTTCGTTGGGACAGGGCGTATACGTCGGCAACGATGTCGTGATCGGTGACAACGTCAAAATCCAGAACAACGTTTCGGTCTACGATGCTGTGACGCTGCAAGACGACGTGTTTTGCGGGCCGAGCATGGTGTTCACCAATGTCTACAACCCGCGTGCGGCAGTCACGCGCAAGGACGAATATCGGCGTACGCTGGTGCGCCGTGGCGCAACCTTGGGCGCCAACTGCACGATCGTGTGTGGCACGACGATAGGCGCCTATGCGTTTGTCGGTGCTGGTGCGGTCGTCAACAAGGATGTACCCGATTTCGCGCTGATGGTCGGGGTTCCGGCGCGGCAAGTGGGTTGGATGAGTCGATTCGGCGAGCGCCTTGCGTTGCCGCTCGAGGGCAATGGCGAAGCACAATGTCCACATACCGATGACCGTTACACGCTGCAGAGCGGCGTGTGCAAATTGCAACAACAAGGGGAAACTGAATGAGTGCCGTATTGAAAGACGTTGCGAGCTTGCCCAAGCTGGACTTCATCGATCTCAAAACCCAGTACCGGGCACTGAAGCTGAGCGTGGATGCTCGCATCCAGAAAGTGCTCGATCACGGGCAATACATCATGGGGCCGGAGGTCGCGGAGCTTGAACAGCGTCTGACAGCATATGTCGGGGCGCGGCATTGCATCACTTGCGCGTCGGGAACCGAGGCTTTGCTGATCTCGCTGATGGCACTCGGAATTGGTCCGGGGGACGAGGTCATCACCTCACCATTCACTTTCGCCGCCACGGCCGAGATGATCGTGCTTGCCGGTGCGACGCCAGTCTATGTGGACATCGAGCGCGAGACCTGCCTGATGGACGCCGCCCTGGTCGAAGCCAAGATCACGCCACGTACCAAGGCCATCATGCCGGTATCACTGTATGGGCAGGTCTGCGACATGGCCGCCATCAATGCACTGGCGGCGCGCCATGGCAACATCGCCGTCATCGAAGATGCGGCCCAGAGTTTCGGCGCAACTTACTGGGGTGGCGATGGCAGTCGTCGCAAGAGTTGCGATCTGTCCACCATCGGTTGCACCAGCTTCTTCCCGAGCAAGCCACTGGGTTGTTATGGGGACGGAGGCGCCATCTTCACCAATGACGATGCGCTGGCCAAGGTCATGCGTGAAGTGCGCACCCACGGGCAGGAACGCCGTTATTACCATACCCGCATCGGTGTGGGTGGACGCATGGACACGATTCAGTGCGCGGTCGTGTTGGCCAAGATGGAGCGGTTCGAGTGGGAGGTGCAGCAGCGACTGGAACTGGGTCGTATGTACCAGCAGAAGCTGGAAGCGGCTCAACTGCCGGTGGACCTGGTGCAGGTGCTACCAGACCGCGACAGCGTGTTTGCGCAGTTCACCGTTTTCGTCGAGAACCGTGCCGCAGTGCAAAAGCGCATGCAGGACCTGGGTGTCCCGACCGCAGTGCATTACCCGATCTCGCTGAACCGCCAACCGGCCTACCGGAACGACGCGTCTGCGGCCGAGACGGTGCATAGTCACTGGGCGGGCGAACGTGTCATGAGCTTGCCGTTCAGTCCCGACCTGACGCAGGCGCAAATGGATCGCGTGGTGGCCGCATTGCGCGACGCGGTGACACCAGCCGATTAGGCGCCAGCGGCGCATCGACACTTGAGTGCCGGTCCATATCGCTCCGATATTGACGGCCTGCGGGCGCTGGCGGTACTGCCGGTTGTCCTGTTTCATGTAGACCCGTCACGAATGCCCGGGGGATTCCTGGGTGTCGACATATTCTTTGTCATCTCCGGCTACCTGATTTCGTTGCTGCTGTATCGCGAACACGCAACTGGCGGGATCAGCCTGGCGGGCTTTTATCGTCGACGCATACGAAGGCTGTTTCCAGCGCTGATCGTCGTGTTGTTGGCCACGTTGGCGCTAGGTTATTTTGCCTTGTGGCCAGCCGAATATATCGAGCTGGGAAGGCAGGCTCAGGCCGCGATCTTCTTCCTGCTGAACTTCAAACTGATCAGTGAGACAGGCTACTTCGACGTGGCGTCGTTCAACAAGCCGCTGATGCATTTGTGGTCCTTGTCGGTCGAAGAGCAGTTTTACCTGGCCTGGCCGGTGCTGCTGATGCTGACGTACCGATTGCGGGTGAAGCTGGCTTGGGCGCTGATTTTTTGCGCAACCCTGTCGCTGGCTTACGCGATCTGGCGTGCGACCCGCAATCTCGACGCGGTGTACTACGACCCGCTGGCCCGTTTCTGGGAACTGCTGGTGGGCGCCATCGTGGCATACCTGCACTTTACGCGGGCTGCGACTCGATGCCCGTTGGCCATGCGCAGCGTGCTGTTGCAACACGCGGCTTCCTGGATCGGGTTATTGCTGATCGTGACCGCCATGCTGTTTTTCAACCGGTCAATTCCGCATCCCGGCGCGGCCACGTTGTGGCCCGTGCTGGGCGCGGCGCTGGTGATTGCCTGCGGTCCCGAGGCCGGGGCGAATCGACTGTTGGCCTGGCGGCCGCTGGTGCTGGTCGGCCTGATCAGTTATCCCCTGTACCTTTGGCACTGGCCCATGTTGTCGTTTGTGCGCATCATGGAGTTCGGCGATCCGGATGCAATATTTTTATGGCTGGCGGCAATTCTGTCGATCGTATTCGCGGGGCTGACTTATCGCTGGATCGAGTTGCCGATCCGTCGTGCGACGGGCCGCGGCCGCGTCTGGCAGTTCCTGGCGGGCGCAATGATCGTCCCGGTGCTGGTGTCCATTGTGATTGTCGACGGCGGCGGAGCGCCTGATCGGTCGGCGCTGCGGGATGTCCGTGGTGGCGTGGCGGAGCTCACGCGCGCACCTGCGCAGGATGCGAGCTGTCTTGCGCTTTTTCCGAGTGGGTCGGCGCCAGTCTATTGCCGCCAGCGCATGCCCGGTGAGCGGATGATCGCCATCATTGGCGACTCGCATGCGCATGCGGTGTTCCCGGGCGTCGCCGAGTTGGCCGCGCAAAAAGGGTACGGAACTTTGTTGCTGGCCAATTCCGGTTGTCCACCGTTTGTCGGTACCACTTGGGGACGCACCGACACGGCGCGAGAGCAATGCGTCAGGAATATCGACCGCATCGTGCAAGCGATTCTGGGCGATCGCCGCGTAGCCAGTGTGCTGATCGTCTCGCGTGGACCGATCTACATCAGTGGCACCGGCTTCGGGCCGGCAGAGCAAGACTACAACACGCCGCCAATTGCTTTTGACAGGCCGTCGGGCAAAACGGCGCCGGTTCTTGCCTCCGACGCGTTCACTCAGGGTTTGTTGAATACGGTGCGGCAGATCCAGCAACGTGGCGACCGCGTCGCCTACCTGCTTCAGGTGCCGGAGCTGGGGCTGGCACCCCGCAACTGTCTGGCGCGACCACTGTCTTTTACATCACGCCTGGGGCCATGTGATGTTCCGTACGCCGTCTATGTCGCGCGGATGCGCGACTATCGCAACCTGATGCAGGGACTCGTGGCCAAGGCGCCCGGTTTGCGGCTGATTGATGTGGAGCCGGACTTCTGCAGTCGAAGGTTCTGCTCGGGCATGCAAAAACAACAACTTCTTTACGTAGATGACAATCACCTGGGCCTGAACGGTTCGCGCCTCGTAGCGCCGCAGATATTGGCGCAACTGTTGCCGGATAAGGCGCCTGGGCATTAGCTTCGCGCCGTGGGCTGGAGCAGTTCGCCCGAGTCAAAGTAGCACGTGGTGGCGATGCGCTCACTATCCGGTGGCTTGTTTTTGCGGGCGGCTTGCAGATGGTGTGTGCCGTTCTGGTGGCCCGTGGTGGATAATTCTGCGGTGCAGATCGTGGGCTTGCGGTGCTGGTTTGGTCGCGCCGGACTTGGACGGAGATTTGATGAAGATGCGACGACTTGCCGTGCCGGCGATCAGGAGTACCTGTGCGACTTCGGGGTCTTGGGCGGTTTGGCCAGGTACGGCGGCGGTTCCGGATTCAGTGGCTTCATTGTGCGTTGCGCCAGACGGTCGTGCAAGGCAAACGGTTGGTCGATCTGCGTCAGTGGTCATGGGTTCCAGTGCGCGTCGCGGGTCGATCTGTCGTCCGTCCGGGCAGACGCTGCCGGCTCTGCGGTACACCAGACGCGGCACTGCGTGAAGCTGCGATTTGTGCTTGTCGCATACGGCGCGGCAGGGGTCTCGTTCCTGATGTCCTTGCTTCGCGACTATGTGGTGATCAACTTCTCGGCGCAGAGCCAGTCGTTTTTCCAGTTGCTCTATGTGGTGTCGATGGCCGCTGGATTTGGCGTGAATGCCATTGCCTTGGGAAGCGGCAGGCTCGGTAGGCAGGGACTTGCGATGCTGGCCTTGCTCGGCGCGATTTTGATTGGCGCGTTGCTGCCTGTGGAGACCAGGTCGCCCTTCGTGTTTGTAGTGTTGATGGCTATCTTGCTGATGTGGATAGCGGGGGCGCACTGGTCGCGCGGCTTGATCGAGCGGGGCTGGATCTTCTGCGGGCGCATCCGGGAGGCTGTCGCGTCATTCGTGCTGGCCGTGCTGGTCTTCGCCGGGCTTGGCGTGGAAGTTTCGTTCCTGCTGGGCGTTGCGGCAGGTGGCCTCTTCGCGGGGCTCATGTGGCGGCACGTTCAGATGGCGCATCCATCCGCGACCCACGAGGGAGCGGACAAGTCCAAGACCAGTCTCAAGCGCCTGATGCAGAATATTCTGTTGACCAACGTCGCCACGTCCGCCATCACGTATTGGGCCTTGGTGCAAACCGGGCAAGCGGGCACGGTGTTTGGCATTGAGGTGTCCACTGCTGTACGGTTTTCCATGTATATCTACCAGGTGTTGACAATTGGCTCGATCGTCCTGGTTTCCTCTACCGCGCGCTTGATGCGTGACCGGCATGTGGTTGTGCTGGCCTTTGCTGCGGGCGGACTTTTCCTTGTTGCCCTTATCCTGCCGCTGCAGGCCAAATTGCTTTTGTTGCCTTTGTGTGCCGCCACCCTGCACTATGGTGTTGTGCTTCACCTGCAGCAACTAGACTTGGTTCGCCATTGAGACTGGCCAAGTGTTGACCACAGGTTCGTCCTCTAAGTTGGAGCACGTTGCGGAGTTTGCCCCTTCGGTCGGGTGGCTGGGTCTGATGCTGCTGCCATTGGCATTCCAGTTTCGCGACCTGCACCCCACTGGCAGGGTCTTGCAAATCGGAATTGTCTGCGCCATCGCATTGCTGTTGTTCGCGGCAGATTGGGTGGGATTGCGCATAACACGCCAACGTCACCAGTTCCTTGATGAAACACCGGCAAAACGCTGGCGGTTCGTCGCGGGTCTGGGTTTCGCAGTTCCCCTGGCCGCGCATCTGTACCTGATGCCGAAAATCCCGTTGCTGGCGATATTGCAGGACACCGCTACGAGCGAAAGCGCGATGACGATGTTGCGGCTGGAGGCCGGAAAACTGATGCACGTTCCCTCGATATTGATGTACCTGTTCAATTGGGCACTGGTCGTGTTTGCGCCTGTCTACATCGTGAGCTCGTGGTTGACCATACATCGGCGTCAGGCTGTTGCAGGGCTGTTGTTTGCGGGCGCTTATGCAGCCGCGACATGGGCCAAATTGCCGATCGCTCTGCTCGTGTTGACGTGCCTCTTTGCCGGTTGCGTGGTGCCGGGGCGCTGGCGGCCTGGGTTCTGTGCAGGTGTGATCGGACTTGTTCTGGCTGCTGTCTTGTTCCTGGCTACCTTGTTCGCGGCGGGATCCCTGCAGCATTTGAAAAATCCCGGCAACCACGCTCAAGCAGCCGTGTTGCAGGATATGCAGGTGGACGATCCGCGACGGGCGCTGACGGTTGGCGACAATTTCCGTTTTGAGTCAGCCAGGCCTGAAGGGAACGGCTCGGAATTGAAGGACGTGCTGGAATATGTCGTTTATCGTGGCTGGCTCACGCCATCGGACGTTTCGAACCGCTGGTACCAGTTTTTCACCTACGCTCACGTGACGCCGCTCGGCGTGCGAAGCCTGCTCCGGTCTCATGATCAATCGGGTGCGGCCGAGCAGGCGCCCAGTCGCCAAGTGGGGCTTTGGGCCTACAGGTCCCGCTTTCCCGATCGGTACTGGGACACCATCAATGCCTATGCCTCGTTCGATGCGGACGCGTTTGCGCGTGGTGGCGTCGTGGGCGTTTTCATTGCGACGATCGTTTTTGTGATCGTGCGCATTGGCAGTGCCTGGCTGCTCACATCCCATCCTGTAGGCCAGGCAGCTTATGCGGTTTTGCTTTGCGGCCTGGCCATACTGCTGCCGGTCGCATCGACGCAGGCCATATTGGGCGCCAACGGTTTGTTCCTCATTCCCGTCATGCTTTGCTTGATCCGATGGCAAACGGCAACGCAACCTCAATCGCATCTCCTCCCAACATGAACAAACCCCTCACCGTCTGGTTGCTGCAGACGGGCGAACCCTTGCACAGTGACGCTGGTCATCCAAGGCCCATGCGCGCCATGAATCTGGCCAATGCCCTAGTCGATGCAGGGCATAAAGTGGTGTTGTGGAGTTCGGCTTTTTACCACCAGGAGAAGCGGCACCGGGCGCGCACTGCCATGACCATCACGATTTCGCGGCAACTCGAGATTCGCCTTATTCCAAGTCCGGGTTATTCGCGCAATATCGGGCCCGGCCGGCTTTGGGATCATGCAGTTCTCGGGTACCGACTTGTGCGCTTGCTCGAGCGCGAGACCGTGCCGCCCGACGTTGCCTTCATAGGTTACCCGCCCATCGAAACGGCAGCCGTCATGGCGCGCTGGCTTGCGCTGCGTGGCGTGCCCAGTCTGATCGACGTCAAAGATCAGTGGCCGGCCATTTTCATCAGACCTTTGCCCAGCGCCTTGCGGCCACTGGGGGAAATGGTGCTGTGGCCTTATTTCTATCTTGGACGGCGTGCGATGCGCGATGCGAGTGGCATCGTTGCCATGGCTGAGGGGTTTCTGCAGTGGGCGCTGGCTTTTTCCGGCCGCGCACGCGGCGGGTTTGATCAGGTGGTGTCGCTGACGACCCCGGACGTGCGTGTCGCCAATGCCGATCTGCAGGAGGCGCGGTCCTGGTGGGACGCGCGCGGTGTGCTCGCCGACGGTCGGGCGAGGGTTTGCTTTATCGGCTCCCATTCGCAGGCATTCGACATGGCTTGCGTTGCACAGGCTGTCACGCAATTGAACGCACGCGGCGCCAGCTGTGAGTTCGTCATATGTGGCGACGGGGACTGCTCAGCCGAGTGGCGTGCGCTGATGGCGGGTATGGCGAACGTCATCTTTGCCGGCTGGGTCGATCGGCCGAAGATCGAGGCTTTGGCAGAGCGTTCGATGGCGGCTTTGGCGCCGTACCATAACACCGAAGACTTCGTCATGAGCGTACCCAACAAGGTCATCGACTCGCTGGCCCTGGGCTTGCCCGTGCTCAGTCCCTTGCAAGGGGAGGTCCGGCAGCTGATCATGTCCCATGGCGTTGGCCTGAGTTATGGTGCGGCATCGGGCACTTCGCTGGCCGACTGCATATCTCGCCTGCTGGGCGATTCGACCTTGCGCGCGAAATTGTCCGGCAATGCCGCCCGGCTGTACCGGCAGCAGTTTTCGTTTGAAACGGTATACGGGGCACTGGTTTCGCACCTGGAGCACATGGCCGGAAACAATGCAGTGGCGGACTGACATGGACGACGACAAGCAGCGGGAGTTGCAGCGTTACGATGAACGGGCCCGGAGTCGACTGTCGGCGCAGGGTGCAGATCGGCGACACGATGATGGAGTCCTGTTCATGCCGGCGTATCTGCGTGCGCCGTACCTGCTTTACGAGTCCCAAGTCGCCGCATTGATAGGCCCGCAGCACCGGGTTCTCGAGTTGGGCGCTGGCGCTGGTGGCCATACGTTGGCGCTTGCAAGGACAGGGGCACACGTGACCGCGACCGACATTTCGTCCCACGCGCTGACCTATCTTGCCCGGCGACTCGCCGACCAGGGGCTGACCGTGTTGACCCGGGTTGCCGATATGGAGGCCTTGCCATTTGCCGAAAACGCGTTCGATTTCGTCGCTTGTGCCGGCAGCCTGAGCTACGGGGATCCGGCGCTGGTGGATGCCGAAATCCGGCGCGTTCTGCGCCCGGGCGGATGTCTGATTTGTGTGGACTCACTCAACCACAATCCCGTTTACCGGCTTAACCGTTTGATACACTGCTACCGGGGGAATCGGACCAAGAGCACGCTCAAGCGAATGCCGGACCTGACACGCATCGAGCAGATATCGCGGCCGTTTCGGACAGTGGAGGTACGTTACTTTGGCGCACTCAGTTTCGCCATGCCGGTGTTGGCGCGCGTCCTCGGCACGGTGCGCGCAGAACAATTTTCAGACTGGATGGATCGGACGGCACGAATCAGGCGTTCGGCCTTCAAGTTTGTCCTGATCGCCCGGTCGCTGGAAAAATCGTGACAGTGCCTCATCGAGCCGCTGGCGCAAATGGGCTCGATAGCAATTGATGGACTTGAAGTTTATGAAACAGATTCCCTTTTTCCCCTATGCCGATCTTTTCCGGCGCGACGAAGCCGCGCTGACCGACGTGATGATGGGGGTCTGCCGACGCGGGGCTTACATCTTGCAGCAGGAATGCCGCGACTTCGATGCGAATCTGGCGAAGTACATGGGCGTGAAACATGCGTTTGGCGTTGCCAACGGAACCGATGCGATGATCATTGGCCTGAAGGCCGTTGGCATCGGAGCAGGTGACGAAGTCATACTGCCGTCGCATACATATATCGCCACCGCGGCCTCGGTCCACATGGTGGGGGCAACTCCGGTGCTGGCCGAATGCGGCGCGGACCACATGCTGGCTGCCGCTGACGTTGCCGATCGCATCACACCGCGTACCAAGGCCATCATGCCGGTTCAGATCAACGGGCGCACCTGCGACATGGCCGCACTGCGCGCAGTGGCCGACAAACATGGCGTGATGATTGTCGAAGACGCTGCGCAGGCGCTGGGCTCCAGGTTCAATGGTCAATGTGCAGGCACATTCGGCGAATTTGGCACTATCAGTTTTTATCCGGCGAAGTTGCTCGGATGTTTTGGCGACGGCGGAGCCGTCGTCACCAACAACGACGCGGTTGCCGAACGCATTGCGCTGCTCAAGGACCATGGGCGCAATGCTGACGGGCGGGTCGTGGCGTGGGGTTACAACTCACGGCTGGACAATATCCAGGCAGCGGTGCTCGACTACAAGCTCAAGTCATACCCGCAGGAGATCGAACGTCGCCGCGCCGTCGCCACGCGGTACCAGGCCGGCCTGGGCGATTTGCGCGAACTCGCGTTGCCGCCGGCACCAGGCGCCGATGCGCGCCATTTCGACGTTTACCAGAACTACGAACTGCAGGCTGACCGGCGCGACGAACTTCGCGCCAATCTGGATCAGCATGGTGTCAAGACCATCATCCAGTGGGCCGGCACCCCGGTGCACCAGTTCAAGGAACTCGGGTTCGACGTCGAACTGCCCAAGACCGACGCGTTCTTCAAACGCTGCATGATGTTGCCGATGAACTCCGCCGTGACCGACGACGAGGTGGACTATATCGTGCAGGCCATTCGCGCGTTCTACGGCAAATAACGCATGAACGACTGGTCTCTCGGCCATTTGGCAGACCCGGCCCGTTGTTGGGAGCCCATCGATGTCGCTGGGCAGAACCCGGAGTCCTTGTTGGCGCTGCTCAAAAGCATGCTTCGCATTCGACAGGCGGAACGTTGCCTCGCCGAGGGACGTCGCAATGGGCAGATCGGGGGGCCAGTTCACCTGGGGGTCGGTCAGGAGGCGGTGGCCGTGGGCGTGGCGACACAACTGCGCAAGACCGATCGCGTGTTTGGCGCGCACCGGTCGCACTCGCATGTGATATCGATCGGCGCCAGCTTGCGTCGCTTGTTTGCCGAAGTGCTCGGCAAACAACGAGGTGTATCGCGTGGAATGGGTGGATCGATGCATTTGTGGGACCAGCCAAACGGCTTCTACGGCTCAGTGCCCATCGTTGCCGGAACCGTGCCGCTGGCCGTTGGCGCGGCACTGGCGGCGAAGTTGCAGGGGCAAGGTGACGTGGGCGTGGCCTACATGGGTGATGGCGCAGTGGAGGAGGGCGTGGTTCATGAGTCGCTCAATCTCGCGCGCATGCTCGACGCCCCGGTAATTTTCGTGGTCGAGAACAATCTTTTCGCAAGCCACATGCATATTTCGCTGCGGCAACCGAAGGCTGCGACCGCGCGTTTCGCGGTGGCCAATGACATACCGTACGAAATCGTCGATGGCAACGATGTACTCGCGGTACGCGCGGCGGCAACGCGCATGATCGACCGGGCCAGGGCCGGAGAAGGCCCGAGTTTTCTGGAGGCCGTCACCTATCGCTGGTATGGCCATGTCGACTGGCGCGAAGACGTCGATGTCGGCGTCCACCGGAGCGCGGTCGATCTGGAGGGTTGGCGCAAGCGTGATCCGATCGCTCGGCTGGTGGCGGGCCTGAATGCTCAGGGCTGGTTGAACCAGGCGCAGTTGCCGGCCCTGGAAGCCGAGGTCGCGCTGGAAGTTGCCCAGGCCTGGTCCGATGCTTGCGGCGACCCGGATCCGCCACCGAGTGCCCTGACCTCGCATATATTTGTCGAACGCAAAGTGTCGACGCCATGACCGGCACACGCTACAACTATGGGACCGCGCTGCTGGCAGCGTTCGAATACCTGCTGGAGAACTACCCCGAGGTTTTCGTGCTGGGCCAGGGTCTGTGGAGCCCGTGGTACGTGGGTAACTCCATGACCGACCTGGACAAGAAGTTCGGCGTGCATCGGATCATCGATACGCCGGTGTCCGAATCGGCGACCACCGGCGCCGCCATTGGCGCGGCTCTGGCGGGCATGAAACCCATCGTCGTCCATCCGCGCATGGACTTCATGTTGTACGCGATGGACGCCGTGGTCAACCAGGCGGCCAAGTGGTCCCACATGTTTGGCGGGCAGGCCGGTCCGGCCGTGACCATTCGCAGCATCATCAACCGCGGTGGCGAGCAGGGTGCGCAGCATTCACAGTCGCTGCACGCATGGCTGGCCCATGTCCCGGGTTTGCGTGTCGTCATGCCGGCGACCGTCGCCGACGCCCGTGATCTACTGATTGCATCGGTGTTGTGCCCCGACCCCGTGGTATTCATCGATGACCGTTGGCTTTACGAGCTCGAGGATGTTTTGCCGCCGGTGGTCGAGCGGCCATTGGAACGCGAAGGGCCGAAATGCCTGCTGGCTGGCCATGACCTTACGATCGTCGCGTGCGGGTATTCGACCCAGTTGGCGCTCAACGCCGCCGGCTTGCTGGCGACACAGGGCATATCTGCCGAGGTGATTGATCTGCGGGTCTTGAACCCGTTCGACGCACAGGCGCTGATCACCTCCGTTGTCAAGACGGGTCGACTGCTGGCGGTCGACGGAGGCTGGGGCCCGTGCGGCATGGCGGGTGAAGTGATTGCCAGTGTCATGGAGCGGGTGCCACCCGCTGCCTTGAAAAAATCGCCCGTGCGTCTGAGCCTGCCGTTTGCCCCTGCGCCCACGGCCGGGTCGCTCGAAAAGATCTACTACCCGTCGGTCGCAACGGTCGAGTCTGCGGCCCGCGAGCTGGTAACCAAGGCATGATGAAGCGACTTTTTGATCTGGTGGCATCGGCCATCGGCTTGTTGGTGGCCAGCCCGATCTTGTTGCCGGTGATGTTCCTGGTCTGGTGGCAGGACCGACACTCGCCCTTTTACATTGCGCCACGTGTGGGGCGCAACGACCAACCATTCAAGATGGTCAAACTGCGCTCCATGGTGATCAATGCGGATCGTTCGGGAGTCGACTCGACGAGTTCCAACGACAACCGGATCACCGCCGTTGGTCAATTCATTCGACGTTACAAACTCGACGAATTGACGCAGTTGTGGAATGTGCTGATCGGAGACATGAGCCTGGTTGGACCGCGACCGAACGTCAAGCGGGAAACTGATTTGTATACGCCGTTGGAACGCAAGCTGCTGACGGTCAAACCCGGTATCACCGATATTTCGTCGATCGTATTTTCTGACGAGGGGGATATTCTCAAGGATCAGGCTGATCCGGATATTGCCTATAACCAGCTGATTCGGCCTGGCAAGAGTATGCTGGGGTTGATATATATCGATAATCAAACGCTCTGGCTCGACATCCGGCTGTGCTTTCTGACGGTGATTGCCATCCTGTCGCGCGAGAATGCCCTGACCGGTGTACAGCAGATACTCAGGGGGCTTGGTTCTGCACAGGACATTCTGCAGTTGGCCAGCCGTCAGCAGCCGCTGGTGCCGCGTCCGCCGCCGGGCGGGGCCAAAATCGTCACGTCGCGGGATGGTAATCCTTTCGCCTGAACTGCGGGCGACCCGGTCGCAGAGCGAAACCAACTATTGCCGTGCGCGCTGAATATCCCATTAGAATCCCCCCGTGGTCATGCAACTGGTTTGCAGCAATCTTTTTAATGAATGTAGGTAAATCCATGGGTAATCTGATCGATATACAGAGCCAGATCGAAAAGCTCCAGCGCCAGGCCAATGACATCAAGGCCAAGGAGTTTGACAAAACGGTGCAGGAAATCGTCGCCAAGATGCGCGCTTTTGGCATCTCGGTCAAGGATATTCAGGTCGCGATTTCTGGCCGTGCCAAGTCGACTGCGAAGGCCAACGCCAAACGGAAAAAATCCACTGCTCCTGGCAAGGTGCAGGCGAGCGTGCCGCCAAAATACCGCGGGCCCAACGGCGAGACCTGGAGCGGGCGAGGCCTGACACCGCGTTGGCTGGCGGCGTTGGTGGAGCAAGGGCAGGCCAAAGAGGCCTTCCTGATCGCGCGCTGAACCTGCTTGCCGCCCCGATGTCGGAGCCTAGCGCTACTGGCTCCAGGGTGGTGTCTTGGCTGGCCTTCAGCTGGGGTTTTTGTACTTTCTTTCCGGTCGGGGTGGCCTACGCCCATATGCTGCTGCTGCTGGCCTGCCTGGCAAGCGACATGGGGCGTCGGCTGCCGAGCTTGGCGCAACAGCGCCCATTACTATGGCCGATGGCTGCGGTTCTGCTCTGGACCCTGGCGGCACTCGCCGAGGGCACCTGGGTCGAAGACACCCCAACCCGGATCTTTCACATCGTGCGGGTGTTGCTGCTGCTGTTGATGGGCATGTTGTTGACGCGCGCCGAGGCCGGCATGGCGGTCCGGGGCTTGCTGGTCGGGTCCCTGATGGCTGCGCTCATCGTGGTCGCGCACCATATCTGGGGGTTGCCGCCTTGGACCATCTGGAACAGCCTGCTGACATCGCGCCAGAATTTCAGTAGCGGCAACATGATCATGATGGCGATCGCCGCCGCGTTGTTCTTCCATTTCGGGCTGCGCAACGACCAGAAATGGATCAACCGTTGGGTGGCATGGGTCGCCGCGTTGACGTTGGCGGTGACGGTGGCCGCGCATTCCGTGTCGCGCAATGCGCAGATATTGCTGCCGGTCCTGTTTGCGTTGGCGATCCTGTACCACTACAGGGCCTGGCGCGCTGTGTGGACGTCTGTTGCGTTGGCGTTGGCCATGGTTCTTGGCGCTTTCTATGGGTCGCCCACCACCCAGACCCGATTTTTCGACATGGTCGAAGAGGCGCAGCGTATCGCGACCTCGTCCGACTACACGACCAGCGTCGGAGAGCGCTGGCGCATGCATGAGGAGGCGGCGCGTGGCATGCTGGCGCATCCGGTGTTCGGCACCGGTGTCGGGAGCTGGCTGCCGCGCTGGCGCATTGTGGCGCAGGAGTCGATGGGAAACCTGACGCCGGAGCAGCGAGAGCGGCATGCGGAGATCAACAACCCGCACAACGACTACCTGCTTGCCGGCATGGAAACCGGCGTTCCAGGGCTGCTGGCCATGGTGTGGATGCTGGTGGCGTTTTTGGTCTCTGGCTGGCGGCAGTGGTCGACCGCTGGTGGTGTCACGGCCTTGCTCGTGACTGGTGTCGCTGTGACTGCGCTGATCAATGCCCCGCTGCGAGACGCGGCGCTGGGCATGACTTTGCTGTGGTTGCTGGGCGCCAGCGCGGCGGGGCATGGAAAACGCAGTTCGCTGGCGACCTGACTGTGGTCGGGCTGTCGTGGGAGAATGCAAGGCTTTGACCCTGCCAACCCCGGCGGCTCATGCTCGGAATCCGTAACCCATCAGTTCTCCATTTCGTCGCCCGCGCGACTGACCCGGCTTCGTTGTGCTGTGGTGCTACTGCGGCGGGTCGAACCTGCGGCCTTGTGCTGCTCAGCCTCTCGGCGTGAAAGTTATTCGCATGAAACTCGTGACAGTCGTTGGTGCGCGGCCTCAATTCATCAAGGCTGCGGTGGTTTCTCGTGCCATACGCGATCAATATGCCGGGGTGATTGAAGAGGTGCTGGTTCATACCGGTCAGCATTACGACGAAAACATGTCGCGCGTATTTTTTGACGAACTCGACATTCCCAAGCCGGCTTATAACCTGGAAATCTCTGGCGGCCAGCACGGCGCCATGACCGGGCGCATGTTGGAGGCGGTCGAGAATGTACTGCTCAAGGAAAAGCCGGATTGGTTGCTGGTATACGGAGATACCAATTCGACACTCGCCGGTGCACTGGCTGCGGCGAAGCTGCATATCCCTGTGGCGCACGTCGAGGCCGGGTTGCGTTCGTTCAATATGCGCATGCCCGAAGAGATCAACCGTATCTTGACAGATCGGGTCTCTTCTTTGTTGTTCTGTCCTACGGATGCGGCTGTCAAGAACCTTGCGGCAGAGGGTATTTGCGAGGGTGTATCAAACGTGGGTGACGTCATGTACGACGCTGCCTTGTTTTATGGCGAGCGTGCGCGTTTGCAAAGCACCATCTTGCAGTCGTTGCGTCTGAACGGCGAGGCGTTCGCATTGGCAACCTGTCACCGGGCTGAGAATACCGACGATCCAGTGCGACTGGCCTCGGTGCTCGCGGCTCTTGTGGCAGTGTCGAAACAATTGCCCGTGGTCTTGCCATTGCACCCCAGAACTCGCAAGCTCATTGGAGAATTTGGCCTTGACCACCAACTTGGCCACTTGCGCGTTACCGATCCGTTGCCCTATCTGGACATGATTGCCGTGGAGCAGGCCGCTCGATTGGTCTTGACGGATTCTGGCGGTGTTCAGAAAGAGGCATATTTCTATGGTGTCCCGTGCATCACGCTGCGTCAGGAAACAGAGTGGGTCGAGACGGTTGATTCCGGGTGGAATCAACTGGTTGGCACGTGCGAGGACTCCATAGTGGAGGCAGTAGCTGAGATAATGCAGGGCCAGAGAGCGACTGCAGATTTGTCCGTTTATGGAACGGGTCGCGCTGCACACGACATTCTGGGCCGGCTCGTCTAGTCGCTGACTGTCGAGCGCCAGGTTTCAGATCAATTCAGAAAGTATGTAATGAAAGTTCTTGTGACAGGCGGATTGGGCCAGATTGGCTCGCATGTGGTCGAGATGTTATTGGAGCGGGGTGATCAGGTCGTCGCCATCGACAATTTGGCTACTGGCAGGCGCGAGCATCTCTCCGAGCAGAAGAATTTAACGATTGTCATTGACACGATTGCCGACAAAGTACTGGTCGACCGTCTGGTTGGCGACTTCAGGCCGGATGCCATCGTTCATACAGCCGCTTCGTACAAGGATCCGGACGACTGGTACAACGACACGTTGACCAACTGTGTCGGTGGCGCCAACATGGTCGACGCAGCCAGGAAGTTGGGAGTCAAGCGATTCGTCTACTTCCAGACGGCCTTGTGTTACGGGCTCAAGCCGCTGCAACAGCCAATCCGATTGGACCATCCGCGGCTGCCGGGCTCAAGCAGCTATGCGATTACCAAGACAACCAACGAGTTGTTCATCGAACTCTCCGGCGTTGACTATGTGACGTTCCGTCTGGCCAATGTGGTCGGGCCGCGCAACGTGGCGGGCCCGCTGCCGATCTTTTACCAGCGCCTGCGTGACGGCAAGCAATGCTTCGTGACCGAGGCGCGGCGTGACTTCGTCTTCGTCAAGGATCTGGCCCGCGTCGTGTTGAAGGCCTGTGACGGGGTCGGCCACGGCGCGTACCACTTTTCGTCAGGTAAGGACATTGCGATCCAGGAGTTGTATGACGCGGTCGTCAACGCCATGGATGTGCCAGGCAAGCCCAAGGCCGAGGTCCGGCCACTGAGCCCGGACGACGTGTCCTCGATTCTGCTCGACCCAACGCGCACCTTCGAAGATTTCGGCAGCATCAAATTCACACCGCTGCAGGACACAGTGACCGCTGCGATCGAGTATTACAAGAAGCACGGTACTCTGGGTGAATACACCCATTTGCGTATGGAAGACAAGAAGTGAACAAGCCACCGAGCATGCGTATCCTGCTGACTGGTGGCGCCGGCTGCCTGGGCTCCAACCTGATCGAGCATTGGCTGCCACAGGGCCACGAAATCATGGTGCTGGACAATTTCGCCACGGGCAAGCGCGAGGTCGTGCCACCGGTGCAAGGCTTGGCCGTGCGTGAAGGCAGTGTCGCCGACGTCGATTTCGTCAATGCTTGCGTGGAAGACTTCAAACCTCAGGTCCTGGTCCATGCCGCCGCCGCGTACAAGGATCCGGACAACTGGCTGGAGGACGTGCGGACCAATGTCGAAGGCAGCATTCATGTTGCGCGCGCCGCCAAGGCGTTTGGTGTGGGGCGCCTGATCAATTTTCAGACGGCCCTGTGCTACGGCCGGCCGCGACAGTTGCCGATTCCGGCGGACCATCCGACGGCCCCGTTCACCAGTTATGGCATCTCCAAGACGGCGGGTGAACAATTCATGTTGATGTCCGGCGTGCCGACGCTGTCATTGCGCATCGCCAACGTCACGGGTCCCCGGCTGGCGATTGGCCCCATCCCGACGTTTTACAAGCGGCTCAAGGCGGGGCAGAACTGTTTTTGCTCGGATACATCGCGCGACTTCCTGGCCATGGAGGATTTTCTTGCCTTCATGGATCTGGCAGTCTTGCCAGCGGCGGCTACCGGGGTTTTCAATGTGTCAAGCGGCGAGGCCCACTCCATCAAGGAGATCTTTGATCTGGTGGCAACCTACCTCGGCAAGGGACCGATCGACGTACCTGTGGTACCACCTGCGGCGGACGATGTGCCGGTGGTCTCCCTCGATGCCGGCGATACGCTGCGCAAATTCGGCTGGCGCGCAACTACCAGTTTTGCCGAGACCATCCAGCGTCAACTGGCTTGGTATGACCAGCACGGTGTGACGGATGTGTTCTCACACCTGAAGGCGCCTGTCGCGCGATAGAGCGGAGTACGTAGCAATGGATTTTTCGGGTTTTGCCGGCGCACGGGTGCTGGTGGTTGGTGGCGCGGGATTTGTGGGCAGCAACCTGGTGCACCAGTTGTTATTGCATTCGCCGCGCGAAATTATTGTGGTGGATAACCTGTTGTCATCGGATGTGACGAACATTCCCTCCGATGCACGCGTGCGCTTCGTGTTCGGCTCCATCACCGATGACAAGATCCTGCGCACTCTGCCGGAAGATCTGGATTATGCTTTTCATCTGGCTTGTTATCACGGTAACCAGTCGTCCATTGCCGATCCGATGGCCGACCACGACAACAACACGCTCACCTCGCTCAAGCTGTTTGAGCGGTTGAAGGACATCAAGCATCTGAAGAAGCTGGTGTACGCGGCCGCCGCCTGCGCCGTGGCCGAGAAGACATATGACGCGCCTTCTGCAACAACGGAAGAGCAGCCGGTCACGCTCTATCACGACAGTCCGTATTCGATCTCCAAGATCATCGGCGAACTATACGGAAACTACTACTTCCAGCGGCATCAGCTGCCGTTCGTCAAGGCACGGTTTTCCAACGTCTATGGACCGCGGGAGATCCTGGGCGCGGGGCAATGGCGGGGCACAGTGCACACCGTGTGGCGCAATGTAACGCCTACCTTTGTCTGGCGTGCACTGCGCGGGGAGGCCTTGCCGCTTGACAATGGGGGGCAGACAAGCCGCGACTTTATCTTTGTCGAGGACATGGCGCGTGGTCTGATGGCCTGCGCCCTGAAGGGACAGGCCGGCGAGGTGTACAACCTGGCAACCGGCAAGGAAACAAGCATTCTTGAACTGGCAACCCTCATCAATGAGGGCACCGGCAACAAGACCCCGCTCGATCTGCGCCCGGCGCGCGACTGGGATCGTTCGGGCAAGCGTTTCGCATCCACGGACAAGGCACAGAGGCAGTTGGGATTCACTGCGCAAGTCGATATCCGCGATGGCATTAGGCGGACCGTCGATTGGACGCAGGCGCATGCAGAAACCATCAAGCGCAGCATGGCAAAACACGACAAACAGATGGCGCAGGTCTCGACGCCAGGTTAGGCAGCGGCGCGGATGATGCTCTTGCCCGTGCAAGAGAAACAACTGGATCAACGGGACTATGGACATTCAAGGCAAGAAACTGTTACTGATAGGTGGTGCCGGCCTGATCGGCTCACATACGATCGATCAACTTGTGCGCGAAGATGTGGCGGAAATCCGCATCTTCGACAACTTTACGCGCGGCCGCCACGAGAACCTGGCCAACGCACTGCAAGACCCGCGCGTGCAGATCTTCCCGTTAGGGGGCGACATCCTGCACCGAGATATCCTGGATGCCGCGATGCAAGGCATGGATGGTGTGTTTCACTTTGCCGCGCTTTGGTTGCTGCATTGCCATGACTACCCGCGCTCGGCGTTCGAGGTGAATATCGGGGGAACTTTCAACGTGCTCGAAGCGTGCATCAAGCATGGCGTCAAACGGCTCGTCTATTCGTCCTCGGCGTCGGTCTATGGAGACGCCGTGCAGGAACCGATGGATGAACAGCACCCGTTCAACAACAAGAATTTCTACGGCGCGACCAAGATATGCGGCGAGGCCATGGCGCGCGCCTTGCACCATCGTTACGGGTTGCCGTACGTGGGTCTGCGCTACATGAATGTGTATGGCCCGCGAGCGGATTACAAGGGCGCCTACATCGCTGTCATCATGAAGATGCTTGACGCGATCGATGAGGGCCGGGGGCCGACCATCCTGGGGGACGGTACCGAGGCCTTCGACTTTGTCGCCGTCGAGGATTGCGGCCGCGCCAACGTCTGCGCAATGAAGGCCGAGGTGGTGGACCGCTGTTACAACGTGGGAACAGGCGTCCGGACTTCGCTCAAGGAGCTTGCACAACTGTTGCTTGAGCTGACCGGCAGCGACCAGTCGATCAATTACGCGCCGCGGAGCCAGGCGACCCTGGTACGCAACCGCATTGGCGACCCGAGGCGAGCCCGCGATGAGCTTGGGTTCAATGCCGAGCTGAGCCTGCGCGACGGTCTCAAGGGTTTGATCGCCTGGCGCAAGTCGCATATGGCAGAAGTGGCCGCACGTCGGTCGGTAGCCTGATCGGGGACACCACTTGAGTTCCTTTGGCAAATTAAAGCGCCAGGTTGTCCACAAGTTGATCGGCGCCGAGCAGATTGCTTTGCATGAAAAGCTGGACCGTATCGCGGCATTGCAGCAGGCCAACGCCGCGAAGCTGGAGGACGTGGCAAGGGCGGTATTGGCGCTGCCGCCGTCACCGCCGCCATCAAGTTTGGCGTCGATCGAGGTACCAATCGCTGATCTGGCAAGTGCGCTTCGGCGAATCAGGGCCGAGCAGAACCTTGCGGTTCAGATTGCACGCATCGCCGATCTTGATATGACGCGGCCAGCCCGTAACGTCATTTTTCTCCACAACAGCTATTACCATTTTTATTACCTGGCCCGCGCGCTGCGCAAACGCGGGTGGCGAGCGATCAGCGTGAGTCTCGAAGATCCCAACGGCATCAATGCGCAGTACTACCATGGCGAAGACGTCAATATCCATGATAGTGACCCGGACCAGTTGCGCGCCAATGCCGAGGTGCTCTTCAATTTTGCGAAGCGACATTTCAACTTGATGCATTTCGCAGGACAAGGCCATATGAGCTTTTTTCCTTCGAACTTCAGCACCGATGATCCCGCCGATATTGTCGAGTGGAAGAAGCTCGGAAAAAAAGTGGCCTACACCATCAGTGGATGCAAGGATTCCACCGCCCAGTCGTCGGTGCACCGCTGGGCTATCAGTTCCACCGGCAAGTCCTTGTGTGACAACTGCGTGTGGCAAAACAATCCGCTGGTGTGTTCGGACGCGGACAACCTGGCGTGGGGGAAAAGGCTGCACAAATATTGCGACGCCATCTTCAGCGAGATGCTGCCTTCGCTCGACTATCTTTCATCGACTCACGCCATAGTCGTCCGGTCGCCGCATACGATGGCGAACGACGAGGACTTCTGGCGTCCAGACCTGGCGATACCCGATGCCTATCGCCTTCCTCGGGAGGACGGGGAGGTACTTGTCTATCACGCAGTTGGAAATTACGACTTCAGAAGTGTCGGCGGCAGGAACATCAAGGGAACGCCGGCGGTGGTTCAGGCCATCGATCGGCTCAAGTCCGAGGGTGTGCGAGTACGGCTCGTCTTTTTCACCAAGGTGCCCAATACGGAAGTTCGCTACTTTCAGGCTCAATGCGACATCGTGGTCGATCAGCTCTGGGCAGGCAGTTACGGCGCAACCGCACGTGAGGCCATGTTGCTCGGAAAGCCGGTCGTGGGCTTCATCAACCCATTCGAATTCGACCCCCGGGACAGGCTGGAGGTTCTCCAGACGGTGCCCATCGTCAATGCAACTGTAGACACAATCTATGACGTCCTGAAAGACTTGGTGCTGGACGCCGACAAGCGACACGCCATCGGTGAAAATTCACGCGCATTTGCCGTGAAGTGGCATGGCGCACGTGCCAGCGCCGCCGCTTACGAATCGGCCTACGACAACATGCTTGCAAGAAGTCGCAGCGTTGAGCAGCCTTGAAACTTGCTGCCTGACGGATACTGATTTATGTGCGGCATAGCAGGGCATCTCAGATTGGACGGAGCAGCGCCAGATCGCCGCGAGCTCGAACGTATGTCGCTTGCCATTGCGCACCGCGGTCCGGACGGCACCGGTTTGTGGATGGACGGCCCTATCGGACTCGTGCACCGGCGGCTGGCCATCATTGACCTGAGTCCGGCTGCGGCCCAGCCGCTTCTTTGCCCGGCTCGGCGGCACGCCATCGTCTACAACGGCGAGCTTTACAACTATCGGGAACTTCGAACCGAGCTGATCGGGATGGGAGCGGCATTTTCCACCCAGTCGGACACCGAGGTGGTGCTTCAGGCCTATGTCCATTGGGGAACTGATTGTGTACGCCGATTCAACGGGATGTTCGCGCTCGCGATCTGGGATACGACCACGCAAGTACTATTCCTCGCGCGCGACCGCTACGGCGTGAAGCCTCTGTATGTGATGCAACGCGGAAAGGATTTCCTTTTTGCTTCGGAGCCTGCGGCAATCGGCGCTCACGGCGCCGCACAGCTTCGGCTTGCGGTCGACGGTCTGGTCGAGTACCTGACGTTCCAGAACTTTTTCTCGCAGAAGACCTTGTTCAAGGATGTCATGACCTTTCCGCCGGGTCATACCGGGCAAGTCTCGTGCGGCAAATCTCTTTCCTTGCAGCGGTACTGGGATTTTTCGTTCGCGGAATCGCCGCAGGCTTGTTCCACGGACGAGACGCGAGTCGAATTGCGTCGATTGCTGGAGCAGGCGGTCAGCCGCCAATTGGTCAGCGACGTGGAGGTGGGCGCCTACCTCAGTGGAGGAATTGATTCGGGGTGCATTACTGCGCTGGCCGCGCGCGAATTGCCTTACCTCAAGAGCTTTACCTGTGGCTTTGATTTGCATTCGGCCAACGGGATAGAAATAGCATTCGATGAACGCGAACGCGCGGAGCACATGTCGTATCTGTACAAGACGGAGCATTACGAGATGGTTCTCAAGTCAGGCGACATGGAGCGCGTAATGCCGGCGTTGATGCGTCACATGGGTGAGCCGCGGGTAGGGCAGTCCTATCCAAACTATTACATTGCCCGGCTCGCCAGCAAATTCGTGAAAGTCGTATTGACGGGCACTGGTGGGGACGAACTTTTTGGCGGTTATCCATGGCGCTATTTCGTGCCGGACCGGCCTTTGACCTTTGACGAATATATCGATGGTTATTACGCCTATTGGCAGCGCCTGGTGCCGCCGGAATCCATGGGCGAACTGCTGGCCCCGGTCTGGGGTGAAGCGCAACATGTCGATACGCGCGAGATATTCAGGAACGTCTTTTCAGAGCACCCCACCGAGCTGGTGACGCGCGAGGACTATGTCAATAGCGCGCTGTATTTCGAGGCCAAGACCTTCCTGCACGGACTGCTCGTGATGGAGGACAAGCTGAGCATGGCGCATGGCCTGGAATCGCGGGTTCCATTTCTGGACAACGACCTGGTCGACTTCGCCTTGCAGCTACCGGTCAAGTTGAAGCTGGCAGCACGGCATGCGGTACGTCTGGATGAAAATATGACGGGGCTCAAGACAGAAAAATACTTTCAGCGTACACACGACGGAAAATTGATTCTTCGCGAAGCGGTCGAGGAATGGATGCCACGGATGATCACACAGGCGGCCAAGCAGGGATTCTCCGCGCCGGATGCAAGCTGGTTTCGGGGTGAGAGTATTGAGTACGTCAAGCGCTGCCTGCTTCGTCCGGGGGCGAAGATCAACACGGTGCTCAATCCGTCGGTGGTGTCGACACTCCTCCACGAGCATCTGGGCGGAGGCAAGAACCATCGTTTGCTGATCTGGTCGCTGTTGTGCCTTGAGCATAGCGATTGTGAGTTCGTCTAGTCATGGCTAAACTTCTCGTTGCAGGCGCGACAGGTTTGATCGGTTCTGCCCTGCTGCGGACTGCCTTGCAGGAGGGCCACGACGTTACGGTGATGAGCCGCTCGTCGACTGACAGTGGCATGGTGCACGAGCGTTTGCGAATCGTGACGGCAGACCTGCTTGTGCCTGACCGCCTATGGGAAGTCTTGCCACGCGTGCATTTTGATGCCGTCGTCTATCTTGCCCAAGGAGACGACCACAACAGCTTTCCGTCAAACTCACGCGCGGCCGTGGCGCTCAATGTGGCTGCACCACTCGCCCTTTGCCAATGGGCCGCCGAAATGCAGTGTGGCAGGTTTGTATACGCCTCTTCGGGCGGAGTTTGTGGTGCTCGATCCGATGCCGAGTCATGCGTTACCGAGGATTTCAAACCACTCTCGACGGACCGGCTCAGTTTCTATCTTGCCACCAAGGCGCGCTGCGAAGATCTGCTGGAAGCATTTCAATCGCATGTACCCATTACGATCTTGCGGTATTTCTTTGTCTATGGGCCGCAGCAACGTGCACATTTCCTCTTTCCAAGAATGGCCGCCAGGATCCGTGCATCGGAGCCCATCGTATTGGCGTCTGGCATCGGCCCGCGTTTCAACCCGATTTACGTGCAAGACGCCGCGCGCCTGACGCTCAACGCGATGCTGGCCGCCCATGATGGGATCTTGAATATTGCCGGGCCCAAACAGACTTGCCTTGCGGAGCTGGTGGAAGAAATCGCAAGATGTTTGCACTTGCCGTCAAGGACGCAAACGAACGCCGAAGTCGCTCCCAATTTCATGGCCAGTACGGTGCTGGCCGACCGGATTGTCGGAGCGGCGCGGATCCTCCCGGCACAAGGCATGCGTGAGACATTCGAGTCTGCTGGAGTAGCTGTGTGAAACTATTTGACCGCGAAATCGCCATCACGTCGAGTGTCGAGAGCCTCAGTCCCGAAGCGACGCGTGAGCAAGGAAGTCGAGGCCGCTTCGCAGATCTGCAGGAGTTGCTCCCCCTGCTGTGTGACCCTGTGTCCAAAGCACCTTTGGTGCTGCGTGATAGCGCTTTAGTGGGGTCGGGAAGGACATACCCGCTTTCACATGGGAATCCGCTGCTTTTTCCGATCGACATCGAAGCACTTTATGCGCGAATCCGCGGCCCTGATTTCTTGTCAGTGTTTCCCTCGTTGTCTCCGACGGAGCAATATTGTGTTTTTGGTCTTCTCAAAGCGTCTGGCAATAACAACAACCTGGACTACGCAGACGTCTGGTACGGGCGGCATCTCCATCGCGCCAGCAAATTGCTCGCTGACGCGCGCGGCACCTTCTTGGACATTGGCTGCGACGACGTGTTCCTGAGTCGCGGCATGCTCGATCCGAGCGTGCTGTATGTGGGCTTGGAACCTTCTGCCGGTCCGTCACGAGCATTGCGCGTTGGCGGCATGGGGGAGTTCCTGCCCTTCGGCCCTGACAGCTTTGACGGCGTCAGTTTTCAGACATCGCTAGACCATGTGTTCGATTATCACCTCGCGCTTTCCGAGGCGCGGCGCGTCCTGCGGACTGGTGGAAGGTTATATCTCGCCACCTTGCTTTGGCTTGACGGAGGTCAACTCTTCACTGACACCGTCCATTTCCACCATTTCCGGCCAAAGCAGATTGAGGCCGCCCTGGAGGATTTTGAGATTGAAACGCTAGACTGCTACAACTGGAAGAACAACACGCATCGGTTCGGCGTATATCTTTCCGCTATCAAGCGCTAAGTCCATGATTGACAACAATTTTACCGAGGCAAGTTATCGAAGTCTGCTTGAACGCACGGCGCGCGAATATCAGTTCGTGGCTTTTGACTCGTCTGTCAGTGATCCACGCATCGTGTTACGGCATGATCTCGACACTTCGCTGCACAGGGCACTGGCGCTCGCCAAGATCGAGGCGGAGCTTGGGATTTCGGCCACGTACTTTTTGTTTCCTCGCAGTCTTTACTACAACCTCTTGCATCCGACGTCGATGCAGTTGGTGAACCAGATCGTTGGTCTGGGTCACAGCCTCGGACTGCATTTCGACGTGTCCATGCCGTACGAGCAAAGTGAATTTTCGGCATTGCTCGACCAGGAAAAGCGCCTGCTGGAACAGGAGTTTCGACGGGACATCGAAGCCGTCAGCTTTCACCTGGCGGGGAATTTTGAGTCGCGCTTGCCGAAGCAGTCGATTGTCTCGGGCATGGTGAATGCATATTCAACCCAGATGCGCGAGCAGTTCAAGTACGTGTCGGATTCCAACGGTGTTTGGCGTTTTGACCGCTGGGAGGATGTCATCGATCCCAACCAGTTCCCGCGCCTGCACATTCTCATTCATCCCGAATGGTGGACGCCAGAGGCCATGACTCCCAGACAGCGCCTTCAACGAGCCATCGATGGGTACGCCCATGAGATGGGATCCTGGTACGACGAGGTGACCAAGACCTATGGCCGTCCCAACTATTGATGCTTTTCGCGTAGCCTTGCGGCCCCTCGAAGAGCGTGACTCCAATGTTCTGTTCCGGTGGCTCAACGAACGTGAGACCGTCGTCGACAACGCGTCTTTTGTGGCGGTGTCCCGGGCGGAGCGTCCTTGTATGGGTTCTGCACCAAATGTCTGATATGAAAATCGACGCGCTACTGCTGATGCATCCTCCGTTTGCCGACCAAATATTGGCGCGCACACGTCAATTGGATAAGTTCGGCGAGGTTTGCAAGCTTGCGAACTTGGCGGAGCTCGGTGCAACGTTGCCCAGGAAACGATGGCAGCTGCTGATTTCATTTGGATTCGGCGAAGTCGTGCCGATCGGCATGCTGCGCCAACCCTCGTTGCTCGCTTTCAATATCCATGCCGCACCACCCGGCTACCCAGGTAGAGACCCCCATCATTTCGCAGCATATGACGACGTATCTCAATACGGGGCAACGCTTCACTACATGTCGGCAGTGGTAGACCAGGGGCCCATCGTTGACGTGGAACTTGGCTCTGTACCGTCACATTCGAAGCCGTTAGATTTGTTTGATTATGGGAATGCGGCCGGTCTGCGTCTGGCGAGTCGCTTTTTGGATAGCTTTGACCCCGAACTGCCTCCACGCACGAACGCCAGTCATGCATGGTCCAAGCAGGTGCGCAAACGGCGCGATTTTCACGCACTTTGCAAGGTGGACTCGTCCATGTCCCCGGCGGAGTTTTCACGTCGACGGCGAGCAGCCGCCATGCCCGGATATGCCAACCTGTGGACCGAAGTGCATGGCATCGCATTTCGCGTTGCCCTGCCAGATCAATGATCGATTGTCAGGTCGCTGCGATTCATCAGCCAAATTTTTTCCCCTGGTTGGGGTTCTTTGAGAAGATCAGTCGTGCGGATGTCTTCGTTGTGCTCGACAACGCACAACACACAAAGACGGGGAGCAATTGGTCCAACAGGACGCGGCTTCTCATAGCGGGGCAGGCCCGATGGGTGACGGCGCCGGTCGAGCGCCCCAGGCATGGCGTCTGCAATGTCAACGAAGTGCGTTGGGGTCAAACACCCTGGCGCGACAAGATGATCAAGACGTTGGCAACCAATTACCATCGAGCGCCGTTTTATGCCGAGACCCTGGAGCTGGTGCAACCATTGATCGAGAATCCTGAGCCGACGATGGCGCGTTATAACCTTCGTGCCATTGGGGCGCTGTCCCAGGCGATGGGGTTGCAGACTAGCCTGGTGCTTGCGTCAGATCTGATGGTCGAGACGACCTCAACGACGCGCTTGATCGACCTCACCAAGGCAGTGAATTGCAACTGTTACCTCGCAGGAGGTGGTGCTCTGGGTTACCAGGACGACGGTCTCTTTTCACAAGCCGGCATGAGACTAGAATTCCAGCGTTTCTCTCATCCCGTCTATCCTCAGGTCGGTCGGCTCGAATTTACCCCCGGGCTTTCGATCATCGATGCGCTCATGAACTGCGGCATTGCTCAAACACGCCAAATCTTGTCCTCTTGAATGCAATCCGCAATCTCCGCGAAATCTATCACAAAATACTTCCCCAAATCCGGCAGGATGGGTTGGCGTGCGCTCCTGACGGGACTTGCGCCAAACGAGCGCTTCACCGCGGTGGACGATGTGAGCGTCGAGGTGCAGCGCGGCGAAGTGGTGGGCATTCTCGGGCGCAACGGAGCCGGTAAGAGTACGTTGTTGCGACTCTTGGGCGGCGTTTACGGCGCGGACAGAGGTGTCATTTCCCTGGGCGGTGATGTGGCGGGCCTGTTCGAAATGGGTGGCTTCGGGAACGCACAAATTACCGGGCGCGATTTTGCCCGCCGGTACCTCCAGTTTTTCGGGGTGGCAAAGTCTTTGTGGGCTGCTGCCCTTGAGGATATCCATGAATTCTCGGAACTGGGCACGTACTTCGACGAAAAGATTCACACTTATTCCGCCGGCATGGCCGCACGTCTGTACTTTTCAACGGCCACCGCGATACCTCACGAGATTTACCTGATCGACGAAATCCTTTCCGTCGGTGACGAACATTTCCAGACCAAATCCTGGGCTCGCATGCGCGAGCGCCTGGTGGGTGGTGCGGCGGGTCTGCTGGTGACGCATGACTGGTCTGCCGTGATCAAGCTGTGCCGGACCTCTCGCGTCCTCCAGGCCGGGCGCGTGGTGCTCCAGGGGCGCTCCGACACGGTGGTGGCGGGCTATCTTGACCTGCCCAAGACAAGTTCGGCGCAGGCTCGACTGGTGCTGGATCACGCCGCAGTGCTGCAAGGCAAGACCGGGAATACCTTGACCATCGCGTTCGAGGTGGACGTCGTGGACGCCATTGCCGTGGACGCAGCCGCGTCGATCGAGGTATTGCAACTCGGCGTCGGTTGGGAGCCACTCGTGCTGACGGAGTTTTCTCCAATAGCGACATCAGCAGGCAAGTACCACGTGGAGTTGGTGGTGGAGCAACTGCCGGTTGCGCCGGGAGACTATCTCCTCAGCCTGTTCCTCGCCACGCCGGCAGAAGTGATCACGGGTGCCAGGAAGGTGCTGGATGCGTGCGGTTGGACATACGGGAATGGCGTTAGCTTGCGCATCGAAGGTGAGGCCGGACAGGGCTTGACGCCGTTCCCGGTTCGATGGTCGCAGGACAAGGCGTGACGATGATCAGTATTGCTGCATCGGGCCTGGAAAAACACTTCGGATTGACCCATGAGGATCAGCTCAAGCGGGCCGTGGATGGTGTCACGTTTTCCATCGCGGAAGGTGAACGGGTGGGTTTCATCGGCGCCAACGGCGCCGGCAAGACAACTTTGCTGCAGATGCTGGCAGGCATCGCGGAGCCAACCGGCGGTTCCTTGAACATCGCGGGCAAGGTTACGGCCATCTTTACCCTTGGCATGGGACTGCGCGATGACTTTTCGGGGCTGGAGAACATCTACATCGAAGGCGAACTCCAAGGTCGCGCACGCGAGGAAACTGAAAAAATCATCCATGCAATCGTGGAGTTTGCCGAGTTGGGGGAGTTCATCGACCGGCCCGTCCGCACCTACTCAACCGGCATGAAGGCACGGCTGGCGTTTTCGACCATTGTGCACATAGACCCCGAGGTGCTGATCGTGGACGAAGCACTGTCTGTTGGGGACGCGCGCTTCTCAGCCAAGGCTACGCGCAAGATGAAAGAACTCACGCAACGCGGCAAAATCCTGATCCTGGTCTCCCACTCCATGGGGTCCATACAGGACATGTGCACGCGTTGCATCTGGCTGGAGGCCGGCAAGATCAAACTTGACGGCCAACCAGCCGAGGTTACCAAGGCGTACCTGGAACAGGTGCACAAGGACGACGACGGCAAGTTGTTCGAGCGATTCCGGCGTGAACTGGTCGACGAAAGCTCGATGGCGGGTTGGAAAGTTGAAAGCATGGGCTTGCAAACCGGGCTTGATACGCAGCCAGTCAGAACGCTTGTCACGGGCGAGTCCGCGGCGTTGACGATGGTTGTGCATGGCCCGGCGGGATGCAGTTTCGATGCCAAATTGCTTTTGCGCCGCCTTGATGGGCTGGTCGTACGCGAATCACTGGCAAGTGATTCCGCGGCCAGTTTGTGCGTGAGCGAAAATGGCAGCGTAAGGGTGACCATGGACTTTGGAGAATTGCCGCTCAACTACGGAACGTTTCTGGCGCGCATCGATGTGCTGGTCGGCCCTGAAATCGCGGCCCGGCGATCCACCTTGTTCGAGGTGATCAATCCGCGCCCGCACAAGGGCGGCCGGCCAGTGCTGGTAACTCCCTCGCGTTTCAACGTGACCCGGGTTCCCGCATGAACTGGTTCGGATTCGACCGCCGGGACGTTTCAACGATCTGGAATTTTTTCAGAATGTTCTTGCGCGACCGCTTTCTTGGATCGCGCCTGGGTGCCGCTTGGGCGGTGCTCAATCCACTGCTGATGCTGGGCATATACACCTATGTGTTCGGGTTTGTGTTCAAGGCCAAACTACCAGGGGCAGACACCACGCTCGCCTATTCAATCTGGCTTATTGCAGGATATGGCCCATGGTTGGCCATTTCGGAGTCGATCAATTCGTCGGCGCAATCGGTTGTCGGCAACGGTGGACTGATCAAGAACATGGCGTTCAAGACGGAGTGTCTGCCCTTGGCGGCCACCTTGCTGGGTCTGGTTCCACTTGCGATCAGCGTGGTCTTCGCCTTGGTCCTGATGGTGATCGACGGAAACACACCGACATGGCACGCGTTGGCGGTAATTCCGGGGATCGTAATGATCTTTCTGTTTCTTTCCGCAATTGGATTCGCATTTGCCGCATTGGCAGTGCCGTTTCGGGACCTCGCCGTAGTGCTGCCGAACTTGCTCATCATGGTATTGTTCGCGTCGCCGATCTTCTACCCGATCGAGGCCATACCCAAGGGGTTGCAGAATGTGGCGGGATGGAACCCGTTCTATCTGCTTGTAGAGTTCGTAAGGGAACCTGTCGTCTACCACCGCATTCCGGGCCTGGGCAAGTGGATCTATATGGCGACGCTCTCGGCGGCGACGGGATGGGTCAGTCTCAAGCTGTTCCGGCGATTCAAGGGTCAGTTCTCATCGATGCTGTGACTCTGGGCGATAGATGTCCAGCGCTCAAGCGATTTCTTTCAATGCCCAGATATGCCATACCTTAGCCCATTCGAAAACTGGAGAATGCAGTGATCAAGAACCGCGTTATCGCTGGAGTCGACGCTTTAAGAAGGAAGTTCGAAAAGACCGAACAGCTCGGCAGCGAAGAAACCAAAGAGTATTGGACGCAACACAACGTGACCTTGCACCATGGTTTCAATTCGGTTGACGAGTCACTGGAATATTTTCACTGGCGCAACGATCAATATTTCAACTACATTCAATTGATGCCGGTCGCCGGTTTCGCCGGTCGCACCATTCTCGATTTTGGCTGCGGTCCTGGACATGATTTGGTTGGATTTGGTGTGTATTCGAAGGCGGCCAAAATATTTGGCGCTGATTTATCTTCAAGTTCCCTCGGAGAGGCTGCTGGCCGACTCGCCCTGCATGGCATTGAAGCCGAACTGGTCGAGCTTTCTCCCGATGCGCCCACGCTCCCATTCGCAGACGCTCAGTTCGACCATATCCATAGTTCAGGGGTTTTGCACCACACGCCGGATCCGGTTGGCATTCTGAAAGAGTTGTCACGTGTGCTCAAGCCAGGCGGCACGATGAATATCATGGTTTATAACTACGACAGTCTCTGGGTACACCTTTATGTAGCTCACCAACGGACGCTGGTCGAGAATTTATACACCGATCTGGGTATCCGCGAAAGATTCAAACACAGCACCGATGGTGATGGATGCCCGATTTCGAATTGCTACCGCCCCCAAGAGTGGGTGGCATTGTGTGCAGAGGCAGGACTGACCGCTGAGTTCTCTGGCGCAGCTATTTCCATGCATGAAATGACGCTCTTTCCCTCGCGGTATCTTGCCATTCAGAATCGCGGGCTATCCGCGGAAAGCCGCGAATTCCTGCTTGACCTGAGCATCGATGGCAGGGGTTATCCAAAATACAACGGGCACTATGCCGGTGTTGATGGATGTTATCG
>JBDTMH010000023.1:0-33653 GCA_039934375.1 Burkholderiaceae bacterium
CGGCGCGCTGCTGGCGCTGCTGGCCAGTGTTCTGGCCCATCGCTTGTTGCGGCGGACCAGCTGAAACTGGTGATGCCGATAATGGGCGCACCAATAGCTTCCGGCCCTGCCATGGCACTTGTTCCCCTGGATTCGGACACCATCACGCACGGCATCCAGCTGGCCGTGGCGCCGGTGTTCCTGCTGACCGCAGTTGCCGGCATGATCGGCGCTGTTGCCGGCCGGTTGGCCCGCATCATCGACCGCGCACGGTTCGTCGAGCAACGGGTCCGTGCGGCACACGACGATGTCGTGATCAACGGCTGCCTGGCCGAACTGGCCACGTTACGCCTGCGCGGCCGCCTGACCAATGCCAGCATCGCACTGCTCACAACCTGCGCCTTCCTGATCGGCCTGACCATCATCCTGCTGTTCCTCGGCGAGACCACGGCCTTCATGAGCGCGCGCTGGGCGATTGGCGGTTTTCTGGGTGGAATTTGCTGTTTCCTGCTGGCGCTGGTCTGCTTCCTGGTCGAGACGGTGATCGCGACCCGGTTGCTGAACTTCGATTTGCTCGAACGCTGAGCCGGCGTGCCGATTGCGGCGCGCACCCGCGCTGGCGCACCCGCGTCGCACGTCAGTGCGCGCCACCACCCCCGGCGCCGGCGCCCGGCCGGGGCCGCGCCAGCCAGACCACGCCGATCAGCAGGAAGAACACCACCGACGACAGATAGAACAGGTCGGTCACCGCCATCGTGTAGGCCTGCTGGTCGATCATGCGGTTGACCGAGGCCAGTGCCTGCGACTCGCTGTAACCACTGGCGCGCAGCTGCGCCAGGGTCTGGACCACGGCGCTATTGGTCTGGCTCATCGCTTCGGCCAGGCGTGCATGGTGCAACACCGCGCGGTCTTCCCACAAGGTAGTGAACAGCGAAGTGCCGATTGCGCCGGCGGTGATGCGCGCGAAATTCGACAGACCGGAGGCCGACGGCATGCGCTCCGGTGGAAGCCCCGAGAACACAATCGCCTGTAGCGGGATGAAGAAGAAGGCCACTGCCGCGCCCTGCAACACGGTAGGAATCAGGATGGTGACGAAGTCGGCCTGCGCATTGAAGTGGGCACGCATGCCGAGCACGATGCCAAAGCCGACGAACGATACCGTTGCCAGCGTGCGGGGGTCGATCTTGCTGACATTCTTGCCCACCAGCGGCGACAACACGATGGCCAGGATACCTACCGGCGCTGTCGCCAGCCCGGCCCAGGTGGCGGTATAGCCCATGTACTGCTGCAGCCACAGCGGCAACAGCACGATGTTGCCGAAGAACAATCCGTAGGCCAGCGCCAACGTCATGGTGCCGACCAGGAAGTTGCGCTGCGCAAACAGGCGCAGGTCTACGATCGGGTGTTTCTCGGTCAGTTCCCAGGCCAGAAAGAACAGGAAGGAGATCGCCGAGACCGCCGCCAGAGCCACGATCTGCCCGGACGAGAACCAGTCCAGCTCCTTGCCCTTGTCGATCATGATCTGCATTGCGCCGACGAACAGCACCAGCAGCACCAGGCCAACCACATCCAGCGGAACCCGGCGCGGCCCCGGGTCGCGCGAGCGGTAGATCGACCAGGTCATGGCCGCGGCGACGATACCCACAGGCACGTTGATGTAAAAGATCCAGGGCCAGGAGATGTTGTCGGTGATCCAGCCACCGAGCAGCGGTCCGGCCACCGGCGCCACCAGCACCGTCATGGCCCACATCGCCATTGCTGTGCCGGCCTTGGCGGCCGGGTAACTGGCCAGCAGCAAGGTCTGCGACAACGGAATCATCGGCCCGGCGACAAATCCCTGCAGCACCCGGAACGCGATCAGCGACTCGATGTTGGGCGCCAGACCACACAGCCAGGACGCGATCACGAACAGCAGGATGCTGACGGTGAACAGCCGCACCTGGCCCAGTCGCTGGGTCAGCCAGCCGGTCAGCGGCAGCGAGATCGCGTTGGCCACCGCAAACGACGTGATGACCCAGGTGCCCTGCGCCGGGCTGACACCCAGATTGCCCGCGATTGCCGGAATCGACACGTTTGCAATCGAGGTGTCGAGCACGTTCATGAACGTGGCCAGCGACAACGCAATGGTTCCCAGCGTGCGCTCGCGGCCTTCGAGCGGGGCAAACGCCAGCGCCTTGGCAGTTGCCGGTGCAGGCGAAGGCGCGCGCGGCTGCGGTGTCGGTCCGGCACCGGCTTGGGCCGTGAGGGTGGTGGACATGGTGCGGCGTTGCGGCGAATGGTCTACTTGGATTGCACGGCGCTGGAGGACGCCGCCATCCGGGCGCCAGCCAGTGTGGCCACGGCAGCCCGCGGCGCCGGGGCTGTGACCGCCGGGCGTTCACGTCGCACACCGGTGCCGCCGCCATTGGCAGCGATTACGCGGCGCACCAGCATGTCGGCCTGGCTATCGTCCTTGGCATAGACACGGGTCTGAGTCGCGTTCGGCGGCGCCGAACCGTCAGCAAGCATGCGCCCGTCGGTCTTGCTGATGTCGACCTGCGCCTCCATCGACAGGCCAACCCGCAACGGGTGGTCGACCAGCTCTTTCGGATCCAGGCTGATCCGCACCGGAACGCGCTGCACCACCTTGATCCAGTTGCCGGTCGCGTTCTGGGCAGGCAGCAACGCAAAGGCAGCGCCGGTTCCGGCACCCAGGCCATCGATGCTGCCGTGGTATTCGACCTTCTTGCCGTACACATCGGCCTGCAGCGTCACCGGCTGTCCGATACGCAGGCGCTGCAGCTGGCTCTCCTTGAAATTGGCCTCGATCCAGACCCGGTCGAGGGCGATCAGCGACATCAGCGGTGTACCTGCAGCCACGCGCTGTCCCAGTTGCACGCTGCGCTTGGCCACGTATCCGTCGATGGGCGCGACCAGCTCGGTGCGATGCAACGCCAGAAAGGCTTCACGCACCCTTGACGCCGCACGTACCACATTCGGATGCTGGTCGATCGTCACGCCGCCGGTCTGTGTCTGGTTGGATGCCAGTTGCTCACGCGCCGCGGTGACTGCCGACTGCGCCGCGGCCAGCGCGCTGCGTGCTGACGCCAGTTGCGCGTTGGCATGGTTGAACTCCTCCTTGCCGACGGCACCGGTGGCCACCAGCGGCGCGCGCCGGTTCACGTCATCCTGGGCCCGGCCGGATTCGACCTGCACCCGCGCCAGATCGGCTTCGCGTGCGGCAATCTGCGCCTGCAAGGTGCTGTTGTTGGCATACAGGGCGCGCACCTCACGCACGGTCTGCGCCAGTTGGGCCTCGGCCTGGTCGAGCGCGACCCGGGCATCGGCCGGGTCGAAGCGCACCAGCACGTCGCCGGCTTTCACATGGGCCGTGTCATCCGTGCCGATTTCCACCACGGTGCCGGCAATCTGCGGCGTGATCTGCACCACGTTGCCCTGCACATACGCGTTGTCGGTAGACTCGAAATGGTTCAGCACCAGCGCCCAGTAGGCACCGTAGGCGACGCCGGCAATGACGACCAGCGCCGTGACGGCGCTGAGCGCCTTCTTGCGCGCCGGATTGCGCGGTGCGGCAGCGGCAGTGGGGGTTTCGGGGGTGGCCATGGGCTTGCTCCGGGAAAGGGAATGAATCGTGTATTTGGGCGCGCGCTCAGCGCTGCGCCGGCAAGACGTTTGCGAGCGCGCCGACGTCGACGGGGCCTGAATACCCGCCGCCGAACGCCCGCACCAGCGCAACCTGGCGATCGCGCACGCGCCCTTCCAGGTCGGCCGCCAGGCGCCTTTGCGTCAGCAATTGGCTCTCGGCATACAGCACGGAAAGATAGGTCGACAGACCGGCCTTGTAGCGTTGCGAGACCAGGTCGTAGGCCGACTCGGCGGCAGTCTGCGCCGCGGCCTGCTCCCACTGCTGGCGCGCCAGCGACTGCAGGCTGCCGAGCTGGTCGACAACGTCCCGTACGCCGTCACGCACAACCGCGTTGTAGCTTTCGACCGCAACGTCGAGATCCGCATTCTTGGCACGCAGATTGGCGCGCAGGCGACCCGCATCGAAGATCGGCAGGTGGATCGCCGGGCCGAAACCGAGCTGCCGGCTGTCCGCCTTGAGCAGTTCGCCCAGCCCGATGCTGGACAGGCCGACGAAGGCGTTGAGGTTGATATTGGGATAGAACTGCGCACGCGCCACCTCGGTATCCCGGGTCGCCGCTTCGACGCGCCAGCGCGCAGCCTCGATGTCTGCGCGCCGGCCCAGCAGGTCGGCCGGCAACACGGCGGGCAGGTCCAGGCGCTGCAACTCGGCCAGGTTCACGACCAGCGTGTCCAGCGCATGCGGGGGCTGGGCGGTGAGCACGGCCAACGCGTGGCGCGCCAGCATGATCTGTTCGTCGAGTTGCTCGATCTGCGTGCGGGCGTCAGGCAAGGCAGCTTCTCCCTGCCGCACTTCGACCGCGGTATCGAGACCGGCCTGCACCCGCTGCTGGATCAGCACCAGCAGATCCTTGCGCTGTTGCAGCGTGCGCTGCGCCACCTCGCGCAATGCGAAAAGCTGGCCGATCCGCAGATAGGTTTGCGTGACATTGGCTGCCAGCAGCACCCGTGCAGCGGCGATCTCGGCCTGTGCGGCGCGCTCGGCGCCGACGGCGGCCGCAATGGCGGCACGGTTGCGGCCGAAGAAGTCGAACTCCCAGCTGGCGTTGACCTGGGCGTTGGCCAGTGTGCGGGTCGATCCACCCAATGGGGGCGGATAGATGCTGTTGGCGCTGAAGCGCTGGCGCGTCGCATCGGCACCGGCATTGACCTGCAGGCCTTCGGCCGCACTGGCGCCGGCAACAACCGCCTGTGCGCGTGCCAGCCGGGCCTGTGCCAGTGCCAGCGAGGGCGCGTCAGTCAGCGCGCGTTGCACCAGATCGTCCAGCACCGGCGCACCCAGGCCATGCCACCAGTCGGCGGCAGGTGCTGGCGCCGTCGCCACATCCGACTGCGCCAGGCCGACCGCCGCGGGCGTGACCGGTTTGGCGGCTGCCACGATGCCCGCACTGCTGACGCAACCGCTCAGCGTGGCTGACGTGCCGATCAGCACCAACGCGGATCCGACGGCCAACACCACACGCGCGAGATGTCGGGCGAGTTCCGATCGCGCTGCGGGGGGTAGAAGCGCCGAGGCGTAATTGGCAGCTGGAGTCATGGTCGTGCAAGGCATGGAAATGGGGAGTGCGGCGGTACCGCCCTTGGCACATGCGCAAAGGGCCGCGCCCGCGCGCTTCAATCTGGGTCGCGCAGCGCCTCGCCGTTGCGCAGCATGCGCTGCAGCATGGACAGCAGTTGCCGCCATTCGGCCTCGCTGAAACCGGCCAGGTGCTCATTCATGATGGCCGACAACACAGTCGGAACCTCGGCAATGGCGGCCTCGCCTTCTGGCGTGATGGTGACGTGCACGACGCGGCGGTCTTCGGTGCTGCGGTTGCGCTGGCACAAGCCCTTTTTTTCGAGCCGGTCGAGCAGCCGCGTCGTGGCACCGGCATCGATCTGCATCCAGCGCGCGAGTTCGGCCACCGTAGCCCCTCCCGACATGCGCAGCCGCATCAAAGGCCCCCACTGGGTGTTGGTCAGCCCATGTTGGCCCAGGCGCTTGTCGGCTTGCGCAACGATGGACATCATCACGTGCTTCATCAGGAAGCCGACACTGTCATCCACGGTATACGCCGACGGCCGATAAAAACATGACTGCGCCTGAAGTCTGGGCTGCTGCGTTGCCGCGGGCGTTGCCGCGCCAGCGGTATGGGGCGTGGCGTTGGCGCGCGCGACTGCGCCGGCTCTGGCTTTAGCCTTGACACTGGTTTCAGACGATGGGGAGGACACGACGGCGCTCGGTATATGGAATTGCCGCCAATATATTTGCCTAGGCAAATATTGTCAAGGCAGGTTTATCAAAAACCATGACCATGACAGGCCCATTGCCCGGCAGGAATCGCTCAGGGGGCGCGGTGCAACCGGGGAGCCGAAAGCAGGTCGAGGTTGTCGGCGATGGCGCTGTCGAGCGTGGGCCAGCGCCCCTGCAGACGGTGCACGATCATCGCGGCCTGCAAGGCACGCAGGTCCTTCACGCTGGGTGCAACCTTGATCTGCGCCACGGCCGCTGCAGTGTTGTTGGCCCGGATCAGCGCGAGCACCTTTTCCGCCCAGACATTGCTGCGTGCCATGGTGTTGTTCCTTGGTGGTGAAGGCGACCACTTTAGCGCGCTACCATCACCCATGAAGAAAACATTCCCTCTGACCCTGCCCGGCCGGCATCCGGACCGTGTGCGCGAAGCACTCAAGCACGAGATCCGCCAATACCTGCGGCGCGAACGGCGCAAGCCCCTGGCTGAAGGCGTCGACTTCCTGGACTTCGATTGCCGCTTCGGCCTGAGCGCAGACGACGCCGACACCACATCGCTGCAGGAGTTGATGCACCAGATCGACGCCGCGGCCACGTCGGGGGCGACCCATGTCTACGTGGAGCTCCTGGCAAAACCGGGTCAGCGCACAGCGCGGCCGCCAGCCGCCGAATCCGTTGCAGATGGAGCCACTCCGACTGGCGATGCACACGCCCTTGCGCCGGCAGACGGCGGCGGCAATACCTGAGGCTTGGCCGGGATCGGCCACTCCCCCCGAACCGGCCCAGGGTGCCGGACCCGGTTCAGCGCGAATCGACTTTGGGGTCCGGCTGGGCCATCGCCTGGCGGGCGGCTTCGGCGCGCAACTTGTCCTTCTTGCTCGGTCGTTTGCCCTTGATGCCGCCGGTGCCGGGAACCGGCGCCCGGTCCAGCGCAGCCAGCTGGGTGGGCTCGAACCCTGCCACCACTTCACGCGCCAACACAATACCCTGGCGCTTCTCGATCAGGCGCAGATGCGCCTCGGTGTCGGCACTGACGAAACTCAGCGCCAGTCCGCTGGCGCCAGCGCGCCCGGTGCGCCCGATGCGATGCACATAATCGACCGCCGAACGCGGCAGGTCGTAATTCACCACCACCGGCAGCTGCGCGATATCCAGACCGCGGGCGGCCAGATCGGTGGTGACAACGACATCCCATTGGCCATTGCGCAACTCCTGCAGCGCCTGGGTGCGCCCGCCCTGGCTCAGACCGCCGTGAAAAGGCGTGGCGTAGACACCATGGGCATACAGCTTGGCGGCGATCGTCTCGGCAGCATGCTGCGTGGCGACGAACACCAGCACGGGCTTCCAGGCGTGGTCCTTGATCAGCTGGCGCAGCAACTGCGTTCGCCGCGCCGGATCGACGGCGATGCAACGCTGCACGATGTCGGGCACGGTGTGCGCGTCGTCGGCGATCTGCACCCGCAGCGGATCGTGCAACAACGTCTGCGCCAGCGACTCGACGGTCGGCGGCATCGTGGCCGAAAACAGCAAGGTCTGGCGCCGCGGCGGCAGCAGCGCCAGCACCCGCGCCAGTTCGTCGGCAAAACCGGCGTCGAGCATGCGGTCGGCTTCGTCGAGCACCAGCCATTGCACCGCGTCCAGCAAAACCGCATTCTTGTCGGCCAGATCGAGCAGGCGGCCCGGCGTCGCCACCACGATGTCGGCCCCGCCGCGCAGCCGCATCATCTGCGGATTGATCGACACGCCGCCGAACACTGCCACCAGCTTCGGCGGCTCGGCCAGGAAACGCGTCAGCGTGCGCGCCGACTCCGCGACCTGGCTTGCCAGCTCGCGCGTTGGCACCAGCACCAAGGCCCGCACCCGGCGATCGCCTCTGGGCAACGGCTGCAGCAGGTGTTGCAGCAGCGGCAGCACGAAAGCCACCGTCTTGCCCGAGCCGGTCTGCGCAATACCCAGCACATCGGCTCCCGCCAGCACGGCTGGAATCACCGCCTGCTGGATCGGGGTTGCCACCAGGTAACCCGAGCCGGTCGTCGCCCGCAATAGGTCAGGAGCCAGGGCGAAATCGGAGAAGGACATATGGCAGTCGGTACGGCGGGTCAGTGTAACGGGCCGCCGAATCAGTAGCGCCGGGCGCGCAGAGACTTGCGCCGCCACTGGTCGCACGGGCCCGTGGCGGCGCAGCGCAGGCTGAGGCGCCGCAAACGCGCATCACTGTGCGGCGGCGGTCAGCGCACGTTGCCCGAACGCCAGCACGGCCCCAAGCCACAAGGCCAGCGCCGACACGATGAATCCGCGCGCCAGGCCGCCCGGGCCGTCGGCAATCCAGCCCACGACGGTGGGGCCGACGATCTGACCGGCGGCAAACACGATGGTGAATGCACCGATGCCTGCCGCCCATTGATGGGAGGGCAGGTTGTGGCGGACCCAGGCCGTGGTCGATGCCACGACCGACAGGAACACCGCGCCGAACAGCACGCCGGAGGCCAGCACCACTGGCCATGCATCGCTCAGTGCCGGCGCCAGCGTGGCGGCCCCGAGCAAGGCATTGAGCATTGCCAGCGGTCGCCCGTCGCGGTAGCCGTCAAGCAGGCCCGCCCACAGGCGCGGTGATGCCATCACGGCGATACCCAGCAAGGCATAAAAGGCCATGATGGTGTTGCCGGCCATGCCTTGCTCGCGCAACAAGGCCACGATGAAGGTCATGTAGCCGATGTAACCCACGCCGAACATGCCGTACCCCGCCAAGGCGAACGCGAATCGCCGCAGCGGCACCGGAGCGCCCGCAGTACCTGCCGCAGTGGCCGATGGCGTGGCGCCGGACGATGCCCCACGATCAGCCGCCGCCCGCTGGCGCACGACCCAGCGCAACAGGCCGGTACCGACAAAACACAGGACCGCCAGCGCGGCCCAGGCGAACGCCCAGGCATGCGGCTGCTCGGCCGCCGCATGCAAGGCGAATGGCACAACCAGCGCCGACAAGCTGATGCCCAGTCCGGTTCCGCCGTAGTACAGCCCGATCAACAGTCCTGCGCGCGAGGGCTCGCCGGCGGCGAGGCGCGCCGCGAGCAGCCCGCCGGTGATGAATACCAGCGCACTGGTGACGCCCGCCGCCAGACGTTGCAGCAACCAGACGCCGGTACCGGTAAACAGGCCGCATAGCGCCATCAGCACACTGGCGGCCAAGGCCCCGGCCAACATCACCGAACCCGGACGGGCGCGACGCAACAACAACGGTGTCAGCAAGGCGCCGAGCAGATAACCGGCCGCGTTGCTGGTGTTCATGGCGCCGGCCAATGCATAACTCCAGCCCAGGTCGTCGCGCATCGGTGGCAGCAACAGGCCGTAGGCAAAGCGGGTGATACCCAGCGACACGGCGGCGCCGAGCGACAACACCAGGGCCATTCGCACAGCGTCGAATGGCGCTGGTGCGGGGTCCGAGCCGGATTGGGGAACAGATGCCGGGCACATCCCGGCAGTATGCCTGCGCAGGCCCGCGCGAGAACCGAGGCACTGCCGCTAGAATCGCCGGCTTGCCTGTTCCGGCCTTCGGCCCGCACCCGTCGCGTACAGCCGACCTTCCCCATGCCCCATTGCTGCGCCATCGACTTCGGCACCTCGAATTCCGCCATTGCCCTGCCGCACGCGGGGGGCGTGGCGCTGGTCGAACTCGAACCGGGCCAGCACAACATGCCGACCGCAGTTTTCTATGCGGTCGAGGACCTGTCGCGATTTCAGGAGCCCGAGCGCAGCTACGGTCGGGCCGCCATCGGCGCATATGTCGAGGGCACCGAGGGTCGGCTGATGCGCTCGATGAAGAGCATCCTGGGCTCGAACCTGGCCGAACAGGCCACCGACATCGGTGGCGGCCATGCCGTGCGCTATCTGGACGTGATAGGCGCCTATCTGCGCCATCTCAAGCAGACGGCCGAGCGCCAGGCCGGGCACGCGCTGGATCAGGTCGTGCTGGGGCGCCCGGTATTCTTTGTCGATGACGACCCGGTGCGTGACAGGGCAGCCCAGTCGGCGCTGGAGCAGGCGGCACGCCAGGTCGGATTTCGCGACGTGCGGTTCCAGTTCGAGCCGATTGCCGCCGCGCTGGATTACGAAGCCGGCGTTCAGCAAGAGCAACTGGTACTGGTGGCCGACATCGGCGGCGGCACTTCGGACTTCTCGCTGGTGCGCGTCGGCCCACAGCGGCGCCATGCGGCGGACCGGCGCAGCGACATCCTGGCCAACCACGGCGTGCACGTAGCAGGCACCGACTTCGACCGCCAGGTCGAGCTCGCCCATCTGCTTCCGAGCTTCGGCTACAAAGGGCTGGGCCCACAAGGCCGGGAAGTCCCGAACAAGGTGTATTTCGACCTGGCGACCTGGCATCTGATCAACACGGTCTATGGTCCGAACCGGGTGGCCGAATTGCGTGCCATGAAATCGTTCTACACGGATCTGCGCCAGTACCAACGGCTGATGGTGGTGGTACAGCAGCGGCTGGGCCACATGCTGGCCGGCCGGGCCGAAGACGCGAAGATCGCAGTTGCCGAGTCTCGCAGCAGCCTGATCTTGCTGGATCAGATCGAGCGCGGCCTGGAGATCGAGGTGGACGAAGCGGGCGTCATCGCCAGCATCGAGGCCGACATGGCCCGAATTGCCGACGCCAGCCGTCAGACGGTCGCCATGGCCGGCCTCGCGCCGGCGCAGATCGACGCCGTCTATTTCACCGGCGGCTCGACCGGACTGCTGCCATTGGCACAACGCATCGCGGCGCAGTTCTCATCGGCACAGGTGGTGCGTGGTCATCGCTTTGCCAGCGTGGCGCAAGGGCTGGGGCAGCATGCGCTGCGACAGTTCGCCGCCAGTTGACGCGCGGGGCGCAGCAGACGCTGGCAAAGCCGGCGCGCCGGCGTGGGGTCAGAAGTGGCGCAGATTCTTTTCGCGCGAGAACGACAGGTCCAGCGTCGTGGGAGCGGCAGAGGGTATAAACGCGCATGCACCGTTGTTCAACGCCCGCTCCATGACCACTTCGACCTGCGCCAAAGTCATCTACTGGCGAGCCAGACCCGGCCAACTGGACGCCTACACCGAATATCTGCGCAGCGAGGTGGAGCCGATCGACCATGCTGCGCAACAGCAAGGCGTGCTGACGCGGTTCGCCACCTTGATCGACCGACGCGACGATGCACCGTGGAGCCACATGCGGATCTTCGAATTCGCCGACCCGGCGCAGCGCGAACGGCTGCAGGCGGGCCTGGCTGCGGTCATGCAGGCGCTGCTGCCCGACGCGCAGGCCCGGGCTGAGCGGACCCAGCGGGCCGCCGGACTGCGCGACAAGGTTGGCGAAGCCGATATGGACCTGCTCGGCTGAGAGCCGACTCTCATCCCGGCAGCATCGCAGGTAGCCGACGCCGCCGGTGCAATATCTGCAAAGAATTGGCCAGTGGGCCATCGCCATGTGGCCTAATAGCGGGTTGTACTGAATTTTCTGGAGTTATTCATCATGGCCAAAGCCATTCGTACCGAAGCCGACCGCCTGGCGACCCCCCGTCCAATCCCGACCAAGGGCTTTTCCATGCCGGTGACGCATGGCCAGAAAGTCAGCCTGGAGCGTGGTACCGCCACGCGCAGCAAGAAGAACCCGGGCAAGCGTCCGCACCAAGGCGGCTGACAAGCCAAACCCGGACCAAGGTCCGGTAGTTCCCGCGTTGCCTACGTGCGCGCGGCGCCGGTCCGGCGCATCAGGGTACTCTTGCCGAACAGGCTCTCGACCAGATCGACCGCCAGTTCGGCGGTCTGGTTGCGGATATCCAGCGCCGGATTCAGCTCAACCAGATCCAGCGACGACAGCCGGCCCGTGTCGGCGACCATCTCCATGCACAGTTGTGCTTCCCGGTAGGTAGGCCCGCCGCGGACCGTGGTGCCGACGCCCGGCGCAATATCCGGATCCAGAAAGTCGACGTCCAGGCTGACGTGCAGGTGGGTATTGGCATCGACCAGGGCCAGCGCCAGTTCCATCGCATGGCGCATGCCCATCTCATCGATGAAGCGCATGTCGAACACCTCAATGCCCATGTCGTGCACCAGTCGCTTTTCACCGGCGTCGACACTGCGAATACCGATCTGGCGCAACTCGCGCGGGTGCAATGCCGGCACATGACCGCCGATTTCCACCAGCGCCTGCGGGCCCTGGCCACACAGGCAGGCCACCGGCATGCCATGAATATTGCCGCTGGGCGTCAGCGTGGCGGTATTGAAATCGGCATGGGCGTCGAACCACAACACGCGCAGCTTCTTGCCGCGCTCGCGGCAATGGCGCGCCACGGCACTGATCGAGCCGATGCCCAGGCAATGGTCGCCCCCGAGCACGATCGGCAAGCGGGTGTCGGATAACTCGGCAAACACCGCGTCGTGCAACAGGCGGTTCCAGGCGACCACTTCAGGCAGATGGCGAAACCCGTCGACCGCTGGCTGCCAGGGATTGGCCGGTCCGTCCAGGTTGCCGGTATCGCGCACGTCGATGCCGAACTGCGACACTGCCTGCGCGATACCGGCGACCCGCAGCGCCGCGGGCCCCATGCGGGCACCGAGCATGCCGGCGCCGATGTCGGTCGGAGCACCGATCAGGCTGACACCGGTCATGCCGGCAGCAAGCGGCCTGGAATCTGTCACGCCAGCGCCTCTTCCTGGACCGGGGCTGCGCCTGTCGCGCTGACCTTGCCCGCTGGCGCCAGTGCGAGCACATCGATCAGACCGAACAGGTCCTTGGGATCGGCAAACGCCGGGATCAGTGCCAGGTCCTGGCCAACGCCCAGACGCTGCGCACAGCCGCGCATGTAACGCAAGGCCGAGAAGTCCTCCAGCGCAAAGCCGACCGAGTCAAAAACCGTGACCTGCTGCGCGCTGGTGCGACCGGGATGCTGGCCTTGCAACACCTGCCACAGCTCGGTGACGGCAAAATCGGCTGGCATCTGCTGCAGTTCGCCCTCGACGCGCGTCTGCGGCTCGAATTCAACGAACACATCGGCGCCGCGCAACACGTCAGCATGCAGCTCGGTCTTGCCCGGGCAGTCGCCACCGACCGCATTGAAGTGCATGCCGGGCTCGACCATGTCTGGCGTGATGATGGTGGCGTTGGTCTTGTCGGCAGTCACGGTGGTCACTATATCGGCTGTGCGCACGGCCTCGGCCACACTGGCACAACGCAACAGCCGGATACCGCTATGGCGCAAGTTGGCCACCAGCTTGTCGGTGGCTCGCGGATCGGTGTCGAACAGGCGAATTTCCTCGATGCCCAGCAGGTGGTGAAAGGCCAGTGCCTGGAAGTCGCTTTGCGCGCCATTGCCGATCAGCGCCATCGAGCGGCTGTCGGGCCGGGCCAGTGCCCGTGCCGCCAGTGCCGACATCGCTGCGGTGCGCACGGCGGTCGTCAGCGTCAGCTCGCTGAAGAACTCGGGCACACCGTTGTCGACCCGGGCCATCACACCGAAGGCCATCACGGTGGGCAAGCCGAACCGGGTATTGCCCGGGTGACCATTGACACATTTGAAGCTGAAGGTCGTGTCGTCCGCAATCGGCATCAGCTCGATCACACCAACCGGCGAATGGTGGCCGACCCGGGCGTTTTTGTCGAACTCCTGCCAACGCAGATAGTCCGCAAGGATCTCGTCGCGCATGCCCAGTAGCGTCCGCGCCAGGCCTTGCCGCTGCAAGATGGTCGCGACATCGACAGGGCTGAGATAACGGGTGCGGATGGGGGTTGGGCTGGTTTTCATGATGCGGGCCTCCTGGATGACAATGCGCTCGGGTTGGAATGGAATGCCATCAGTCTCTCCCGGCGCCGCGGCAATGTAAATCGCCAACATTGCCAGCAATGCGTCATTTATCTGTCGTTACGTCAGTAAAAAATGTCAAAATGACAGAAATGGATGCTGTAGATCGCGAACTGATCTCCCTGCTGCGCAAGGACGCGCGCACCAGCGTGGCCATCCTGGCGCGCAAACTCGGCGTTTCTCGGGGCACCGTCAGCAACCGCATCACCAAGCTCGAAGATGCGGGCGTCATCGTCGGCTACACGGTCCGGTTGCGGCCGGACGCGCAGCCGAACGAGATCCGCGCCTGGATGGGGGTGGCGGTCGAAGGCAACGAGACCCGCTCGGTCATCGCCAGCCTGCTGGGCGAGCCCGCAGTAGCCACGCTGCACGACACCAACGGCCGCTGGGACTTGCTGGCCGAGCTGCGCGCCGGCAACCTGTCCGAGCTGTCACAAGCGTTGGAACGCATCCGGCTGATCCGCGGCATCAGCAGTTCCGAGACCAGCATCCACCTCGAAACCTACCGGCTGTCATGACCGCGAATCCGGGCACACCCGAACTCGACCCATTTGCGCCTGTCGTGATTTGCGTCGACGACGCGATTTGTGCGACAAATCTGCAACCTGACGACCGACGCCTTTGCGAAAATCCCACTTTTTGAGGAAAACATGAAAAACAGCATCCGCATTGCCGCCTGTCTGCTCAGCGTCGTGGCCGTTGGCGCTGGGGCACAGGCGCTGAAGCCGGGTTTGTGGGAAATGCAGACCAAGATGCAAAGCGGCTCGGGCGAAATGGAAAATGCCATGGCCGAGATGCAGAAACAAATGGCGGCGATGACGCCTGAGCAGCGCAAGATGATGCAGGACATGATGGGCAAGCAAGGCGTAAGCGTCGGTGCCGGCGGCCCGGGCGGCATGAGCGTCAAGGTGTGCATGACCAAGGAGATGGTCGAGCGCAACGAGATCCCGACGCAGCAAGGCGACTGCAAAACGACCCAGTCGCCGCGCAGCGGCAACTCCATGAAATTCGCTTTCAGCTGCACCAAGCCGCCATCGAGCGGTGAAGGCGAGGTGACCTTTGTCAGCCCGCAGACCTACACCTCCAAGGTGATTGTCAACACCACGGCGACCGGCAAGGCCGAACGGATGACGATGGAAAGCCAGGGCAAGTGGCTGTCCGCCGAATGCGGTGCGATCAAGCCGATGGGCGCCACCAAGCCCTGATCCGACCCGCCCGGACCGTCGGGTCGGCCCGCCGGCAAGTCGCAGCTCAGGTCGCAGCGCCAGTACGACTGCCGAATATCGCCGTCCCGACGCGCACCATGGTGCTGCCGGCGTGGATCGCCGCTTCCAGGTCTGCGCTCATGCCCATCGACAAGGTGTCCAGCGCCATACCCTGCGCATTGAGACTGTCGAACAGCTGGCGTGCGCGGGCATGCAGCGCGCAGGCCGCTGCGAAATCGGGCGCCGGCTCGGGAATCGTCATCAGGCCGCGAAGTTGCAGACGGGGCAAGCGCATGATGGCGCGCGCCAGTTCCGGCAGTGCATCGGGCGTGACACCGGCCTTGGTCGGGCCGCCATCGGTGTTGACCTGGATACAGAGTTGCAGCGCGGGCAGATGCGCCGGGCGCTGGTCGCTCAGCCGCTGGGCGATCCGGAGCCGGTCGACCGACTGCGCCCAGTCGAAATGTTCGGCCACCAGGCGCGTCTTGTTGCCCTGGATCGGGCCAATGCAATGCCAGGTCGCCGCTGCTGCGCCAAGCTCGGCCATCTTGGCCACAGCCTCCTGAATGTAGTTCTCCCCGACATCCCGCTGACCGGCATCGAGCGCCTGGCGCACCGACGCCGCCGCAAAGGTCTTGGCGACGGCCAGCAACCGTACTTGCGCGGCATCGCGCCCGGCCGCCTTGCAGGCGGCGGCGATGCGCTGGCGCACAGCTTGGAGATTGTCATCAATCGTGGTCATAATTGGTGTGTAGCGTAACAAACCGACAGGGAATTTCGTGGACATCACCCAGTTACTCGCGTTCAGCGTCAAAAACAAGGCCTCCGACCTCCATCTGTCTGCCGAGTTGCCACCGATGATCCGGGTGCATGGAGACGTGCGGCGCATCAACGTCGAGCCACTCGATCACAAGGCCGTACATGCAATGGTGTACGACATCATGAACGACACGCAGCGCAAGCATTACGAGGAATTCCTGGAGATCGACTTCTCGTTCGAGATTGAAGGCCTGGCGCGTTTCCGTGTCAACGCGTTCAACCACAACCGCGGTGCCGGCGCGGTTTTCCGCACCATTCCGTCCAAGATCCTGTCGCTCGAGCAACTCAACGCCCCGAAGATTTTTGCCGATCTCGCGCTCAAGCCGCGCGGCATGGTGCTGGTGACCGGCCCCACCGGTTCGGGCAAGTCGACCACGCTGGCGGCGATGGTCAACTACCTCAACGAAACCGAGTTCGGCCACATCCTGACCGTCGAGGACCCGATCGAGTTCGTGCACGAGTCCAAGAAATGCCTGGTCAACCAGCGCGAGGTCGGGCCCCAGACGCTGAGTTTTGCCGCCGCGCTGCGCTCGGCGCTGCGCGAAGACCCGGACTGCATCCTGGTGGGCGAGATGCGCGACCTGGAGACCATCCGGCTGGCGATGACGGCAGCGGAAACCGGCCACCTGGTGTTCGGCACGCTGCATACCTCGAGCGCAGCCAAGACCATCGATCGCATCATCGACGTGTTTCCGTCGGAAGAAAAGGAAATGGTGCGGGCCATGTTGTCCGAGTCGCTGCAGGCCGTGATCTCGCAGACGCTTTGCAAGACCAAGGACGGGCAAGGCCGCGTGGCAGCACACGAGATCATGCTCGGTACCAGCGCGATCCGCAACCTGATCCGCGAGGCCAAGGTGGCGCAGATGTATTCGTCGATCCAGACCGGCAACAGTGTCGGCATGCAGACGCTCGACCAGAACCTGACCGATCTGGTCAAACGCAACATCATCAGTCCGGCCGAAGCCCGCAGCAAGGCGAAGATTCCGGAGAACTTCCCCGGTTGAGCGCGCTGCCAGACTCGCCAAACTGCGCAATGGGAATTTTCGACATCCTCAAACCCAAGGACTCGGCCGAGCCGCCGGGGGATCGGCAGGACTCGGTCCTCTTCAGCACGGCATTTGCCGGTCTGGGCGTAGATGCATCCTTGTTGGTGCCCTGGGAGGCCAGGGCCGTCGAGATCGACGCCAAGCGCCTGAACCCGGCGCGCGGCACCAAACTGCTGCAGACCCTGTGGGCCAAGGATCGCTACATGCAGCACCTGGAACCGCAGGCCATCGCACATCTGGAGCAGCATTTCGACTTTGCCAGCGTGCCAGCCAACCGCGATCTGATCCGCCAGGATGAATACGGCAACTTCATGATCGTGCTGTTGTCCGGCTCGGTCGCGGTCGACCGCGTCCAGCCGTGGGGCGAGCGGCTTCGGCTGGCAGAGATTCGTCCGGGTGAGATCCTGGGTGAAATGTCGCTGCTCGACAGTGGCATCCGGTTCTCCGCCTGCACGACGACGGCGGAATCAGAAATCGCGGTGCTGACCGCCGAGGGCATTGACGAGATGATGGCCAAGCGTCCGCAGCTCGCCGCCTGCCTCATTGCCCTGCTGGCACGCAAGCTGTCCTTGCGGCTGCGCGTCGTCAGTGCACGATTGAGCGAAAAGAAGTAACCGCACGGGAGTCCCCACATCATGGAACGCGATCAGGCCACCAAATTCATCACCGACCTGCTGCGGCTGATGGTCAACCGCAATGGCAGCGACCTTTTCATCACCGGCGACTTCCCGCCGGCCATCAAGGTCGACGGCAAGGTCACCAAGGTATCGCCACAGCCGCTCAACGGCGACCATACCCGCGCGCTGGCGCGTTCGGTGATGAACGACAAGCAGATTGCCGAGTTCGAGCGCACCAAGGAATGCAACTTCGCGATCTCGCCGCCGGGTGTGGGTCGGTTTCGGGTCAATGCCTTCATCCAGCAGAGCAAGGTCGGCATGGTGATGCGGACCATCCCGGCCGTGCTGCCGACCATCGACGGCCTCGGCGTGCCGCAGGTGCTCAAGGAAATCTCCACCTCCAAGCGTGGCCTTTGCATCGTGGTCGGCGCGACGGGCTCAGGCAAGTCCACCACGCTGGCGGCGATGGTCGACTGGCGCAATGAGAACAGCTTCGGCCACATCATCACGATCGAGGATCCGGTCGAGTTCGTGCACATGCACAAGAACTGCGTCGTGACCCAGCGCGAAGTCGGGATCGATACTGACAGCTGGGAAATCGCGCTGAAGAACACCTTGCGCCAGGCGCCCGATGTGATCCTGATGGGTGAGATCCGCGATCGCGAGACGATGGAACATGCGGTCGCATTTGCCGAAACCGGTCATCTGTGCCTGGCCACGCTGCACGCGAACAGCGCCAACCAGGCGCTGGACCGGATCATCAACTTCTTCCCGGAGGAGCGGCGTTCGCAACTGCTGATGGACCTCTCGCTCAACCTCAAGGCCCTGATCTCGCAGCGGCTGATTCCCATGCAGGACGGCAAGGGTCGTTCGGCCGCAGTGGAGATCATGCTCAACACGCCGTTGGTGTCGGACCTGATCTTCAAGGGCGAGGTCTCCGAGATCAAGGAGATCATGAAGAAGAGCCGCAACCTGGGCATGCAGACCTTCGACCAGGCCTTGTTCGACGCGTACGAGAACAACATCATTTCCTACGAAGACGCGCTGCGCAACGCCGACTCGCTCAACGACCTGCGCCTGCAGATCAAACTCAATAGCCAGCGCGGCAAGTCCCAGGACCTGAGCGCCGGCACGGAAAATTTCGCCATCGTCTGACCCGGACCTCGCGGTCCCGCCGGTTGCCCTTGTCGCTGGCACGCAAATGCCACGCACGGCTACAGGCCTAGTTACCGCCGCCACGAGCGGCCAGCACCATGTCCAACATCAACACCAAGACCTATACCCCCACTTCCGCGCGCAAGACCGCCTTCCTCGGACTGGGGGTGATGGGCTACCCGATGGCTGGCCACCTCGCCCGGGCCGGCCACCAGGTCACCGTCTACAACCGCAATGCAGCCAAGTCTGCTGCCTGGCTCGCAGAATTCTCCGATGCGCCGGGTAGCGCTGCGGCCGCCACGCCACAGGAGGCCGTGCAGGAGGCGGACATCGTTTTTTGCTGTGTCGGCAATGACGACGACCTGCGCTCGGTGACGCTGGGCGCAGACCAGGGCGATGGCACCCGCGCCGCAGGCGGCGCCTTCGGCGGCATGCGCAAGGGCGCCATCTTCGTCGACCATACGACGGCTTCTGCCAGCGTCGCGCGCGAGTTGAACGCGATCGCACAGACACTGGGCTTGCAGCTCATCGATGCGCCAGTCTCCGGTGGGCAGGCCGGGGCCCAGAATGGCATGTTGACGGTCATGTGTGGCGGCGAGCAGGCGGCTTTCGACGTGGCCGCACCGGTGGCCCAGGCGTTCTCGCGGGCGGTGACGCTGCTGGGCGAGAGCGGTGCCGGCCAGCTCGCCAAGATGGTCAATCAGATCTGCATTGCCGGCCTTGTCCAGGGCCTGAGCGAAGCCATTGCCTTCGGTCAACGTGCCGGGCTGGGCATGGCGCAGGTGCTCGATGTGATCGGCAAGGGCGCGGCCCAGAGCTGGCAGATGGACAACCGCGGCAAGACCATGGTGGCCGATCAGTTCGAATTTGGTTTTGCCGTCGACTGGATGCGCAAGGACCTGGGGCTGGTGCTTGACGAATCGCGCCGCAATGGCGCCAGGCTGCCAGTGACGGCCCTGGTCGACCAGTTCTATGCCGACATACAGCAAATGGGCGGCTCCCGCTGGGACACGTCCAGCCTGATCAAGCGGCTCAAGTAGGCAAGCTGGGCCAGGGTCTGCAGCGGCCGTGGATGGGGCGCATGGGAACGCCCCGGTCTGCCCGTACGACGGCCTGATCGCAGTGACGCCCACGCGTCACTGGCCGGCACGCCAGCATCGGTCAGGACTTGGGCGGCGTCTGCGGTGACTGCCCCGGCAAGGTGCGCTGCAGTTCATCCTCGGAGATGACCTCAAACAGGCGAATCACCTTTTGCACGCCACCGGTGCTGCGTGCAATGTCGGTCGCGCGATTGGCTTCGCGCTGCGTGACCCGGCCCATCAGGTAGACGATGCCGCGCTCGGTGACGACCTTGAATGCATTGGCAAACAGATCCTTGCTGTCGAGCATGGCCGCCTTGATCTTGCCGGTGATCAGCGCGTCGGACGAGCGCTGCGTCAGCGACGGAGAATCCAGTACCGCCAGCTCGTTGGCGACCAGCCGCACGTTTTCGACCCGTGACACGATCTGTTCGGCCAGCTGCTTGTCCCGCGCACTGGGCACTTCACCGGTCAGCAGCACCTGACGGTTATAGCTGGTGACGCTGACATGCACCCGGTCACCCAGGTTTTCGTTGATGCGCCCGATCGAACGCAGCTCGATGCCCTCGTCCTCAAGCTGGGTGCCCGAGGTGCGCCGATCGGTGGCCACCAGGGCGCCCATTGCCGCGCCACCCAGAATAATCGGGGCGCAGGCACTGAGCAGACCGCCCAGGCTTGCCACGCAAACGGCTGCCGCGCAAAACCGCAGCGCGGCAAATTTCATCGTCGTCATCTTCATTTCGTTTCCTCTTGTTCGCCCAGCAGTTGGGCATCGACAGCGTCACACATGCAGTGCAAGGCCAACATCTGGGTTTCGAGTATGCGCGCAGACCGCTCGTGCGGTACGCTGATATGGATATCGGTATCGCGCAGCAAGTGCGCCATCTGGCCACCTCCGCGGCCGGACAAACCGACCACCACCATTTCACGCTCATGGGCCGCGTCGATGGCCTGTTGCACGTTGGCGCAATTGCCGCTGATCGACATCACCAGCAAAACATCGCCGGATCCGCCCAAGGCACGCACCTGGCGCGCAAAGATCGCGGCCAGGGTCTGTTCGTTTGGCTCGCCGCCGAGCATCGTGCTGTCGGCCGCCAACGCCAGGGCCGCCAGTTCCGGACGTTCGCGCTCGAAACGGCCGACGAAGCTGGTCGCGAAATGCTGCGCCAGCGCGGCGCATCCGCCATTGCCACACGCCAGCACCTTGGCACCGCTGGTCACACACGCGAGCAAGGCCTGGACCGCCGACGCGATGGGCTGGCTCAGGATCTGCGCCACCTGGTATTTCAGGTCGGCACTGTCAATGAATTGCTGCTCGATGCGCTGCTCCAACATGCAGGCGATGATACCCGTGCCAACTGAAACGTTTTGTAATCTCCGGGCCCGGATTCAGCCAGCGTCGAATGCCGCCTTCAACCAGCGCAAAACGCCGGCGTCGAATGCGATCACGTCGAAGCGGCAGGGCGGCTGCACCGCACAGCGTGCCAGATAGTGCCGCGCCGCGAACACGATGCGCCGGCGCTTGACCGCACTGATGCTGGCGGCAGCGCCGCCGTGGCCGGTGGCGCGCCGCGCACGCACTTCGACGAACACCGTGGTACCGTCGACCTCGCGCATGATCAGGTCGATCTCACCGCCACCGCGCCCGGGCGTCCGATAATTGCGCACCAGCAGTCGCAAGCCGGCCTGCTGCAGATGGCGCAAGGCGATGTCTTCGGCCGCATCACCCGACTGCTTGCTGCTGGCCTTGCCCAAAGCCGTCCTGAAACCGGAAAATTGCATCGATGACCACCTATGCCTCGGCCCTCGGGGCTGCGCGCGACGCAGCCGCCTCGCAGCATTATCCGCAGGGCGCCCTGTATCTGGTGGCCACGCCCATCGGCAATCTTGCGGATATCGGCCTGCGCGCGCTGCATGTGCTGCAGTTGGCCGACACGATTGCCTGCGAAGACACGCGCCATACCCAGGCCTTGCTGCGGGCCTATGGCATCGACAAGCCCGGCTCTCAATTGCTCGCGCTGCACCAGCACAACGAGTCGCAAGCAGCCCAGCAGGTCGTGGCGCGGCTGCGCCAGGGCCAGCGCGTCGCCTACGTCAGCGACGCCGGAACGCCTGCGATCAGCGACCCGGGCGCACGCCTGGTGGCGGCGCTCGCCGCCGAATCCTTGCAAGCCATCCCGATTCCCGGACCGAGCAGCGTCACCGCGGCGCTGAGCGTCGCCGGACTGGACATCTCGGACGGCGATACCTTCGTGTTCGCCGGCTTCCTGCCGTCGCGCAGCACCGAGCGTGCGGCACGCGTAGAGGCGCTGGCCAGCGAAGCGCGCGCCATCGTGCTGCTCGAGGCCCCGCACCGCATCGATGCGCTGGCTGGCGCACTGGCTTTGCTCGGGCCACGCAAGCTGACGGTGGCGCGCGAACTGACCAAGCAGTTCGAGCAGGTGGCCACGCTGGCGGCGGCCGATTTTCCCGGCTGGCTGGCAGCGGACGCCAACCGCTCGCGCGGTGAGTTCGTACTGGTCGTGCATCCGCAAGCTGCGGCGCGCGAGGCCGGCGACGAAATGCGGGTGTTGCAACTGCTGATCGAGGAACTGCCGCTCAAGACCGCCGTCCGGCTAGCGGTCGAGATCACCGGCGCGCCGCGAAACCGTCTGTACGACGCCGCGCTGGCCTTGCGCAAGCGGCACCACGACGACACACCTGAGGCATGAACCGCGGGGCCGCCGGAGCGGCCATCGACGCAAGCGGCATTCGAACGAACGCGGAGGATAATCGCCCGATGCCACTGGTACTGAACAGCGAAATCTCCGGCAGCGGCGCTCCGCTGGTCGTGCTGCACGGCCTGTTCGGCTCGGCCACCAACTGGCGCAGCGTCGCGCGGCAAATGGCCGCCACGCACGAGGTACACGTGCTGGATTTGCGCAATCACGGCGCTTCGCCGTGGGCCCCGTCCATGGACTACCTGGAGATGGCCGACGACGTGCGCCACTACATCCGGCACAAGCAGTTGCACAAGGTCAGTTTGCTGGGCCACAGCATGGGTGGCAAGACCGCGATGGCGCTGGCGCTGGCGCAGCCCGAGGTGCTGGATCACCTGGTCGTGGTTGACATCGCTCCGCGCTCCTACCACGACGCGCTCAGCGGATACGCCCAGGCCATGCGCAGTGTCGACCTGATGGCCGCAGCCAGCCGCGCCGAGGTCCAGCGCCAACTGCAGTCGCTGTTGCCCGATGCGTCGGTGGCGCCATTCCTGGTCCAGAACCTGGTCCAGCGCAACGAACACTTCGACTGGCGCATCAACCTGTCGGCCATCACCGCGGCCATGCCGGTGTTGGTGAATTTTCCAGACGAATTGAAGACCCGCATATTCGACGGCCCCACCACCGCCATCGCCGGAGCCTTGTCCGACTATCTGCCAGGTGGGGATGCCAGCGCCTTTGCGCCGATGTTCCCGAATCTGGCCGTGGAGGTCATCGACGGTGCGGGCCACTGGGCGCATGCCGACAAACCCCAGGAATTCGTCGCCGCGCTGCGGCGCGCGCTGGCCCGCTGATCCACGGTTGCGGCACGGATGCCTGCATCGCGCGGCGAGCCGGCCAGGGCTCCCGGGCCGTCAGGCAGCGGCGTGACCCGCTTCAGCCGCGCGGTACAACAGCACCGGCACCGGCGCGTGGCGCACCACCTGCTCCGCGTCACTGCCCATCAGCACCCGGCCAATACCGCGCCTGCCGTGCGTGCCGATCACGATCAGCTCGGCCGGCCATTTGCGCGCGATCGTCGTGACATGGTCGCTCAAGCGGCCGTTCGGGCTGTCGATCAGCAGTGTGTCGACCGGCACTGCGGCAGCCTCGACGCGCGCCTTGCCCTGCGCCAATACCCGCTCGCCGGCCTCCTTGAGCAAACCCAGCACATCGACCGACATCACGCCGAAACCCTCGGCGGACACAGCCAGCGGCATCTGGTCAACCACATGCAGCAGGCGCAAATGCGAGCCGAGTTGTTGGGCCAGCTTGATGGCCTCGTCCAGACCTGCGTTCGAGGTCGGGCTGCCGTCTATCGGAACAAGGATATGGCTGTACATGGTGTCTGCCTTCAATCGAGTAGTTTGGGGTACAAAGCATCGTGCCGGCACGCGCTGGCGAATTTGAGCCAAGCCAGGAAAGCCGCAACGGCGTCCGTTGACGGATCAGTGCCAGTTCACACTGCGCCGTCCTCCTGTGGCACGAAGATCCACAGCAGCAGGTAGACGATCACGCCGAATCCGCCGAACAGCGTCAACACCGCAATCAGCAAGCGGCAGACCCAGGACTCCAGCCCCAGCACTGGCGCGATGCCGCCGCAGACCCCGCCGATCCAGCGATCGCTGGCGCTGCGGCGCAAGGCGTTGAAACCGGCGACAAACGGCAACCCGGATTGTGCTGGTCGCGTCGACGATGACGACGTGGCACTGCCCTGCGACCCGATGAGCCGCGACTTGGCGCGTGCGAACTCGTCGTCCGTCAACACGCCGCGCTGGTGCAGTTCGCCCAATTTCCCCAGTTCTTCGCTGATGCTCATGATTGACTCCTTCTCTGTCGGTACGAGAACATCTCGGATTCCCGCGTCACGCCATTATGCGCAGGCAGTCCGCCGGCCACCGCTGGAAGGCCGACCCGCTTATGGCGGACAGATTGCCGGCCACTACAGATCGACCACCAATGACGCACCTGCCGCCTTGGGCCGCGAGCAGCACAGAATGATCTTTTGCGCGCGTTCCTTGCGGCCCAGCACGAAGTCGCGGTGCTCGATTTCACCCGATGCGCTGGCGTCGTATGGCGTTACGCACACGCCGCACAGGCCGTCACTGCATTTGGTGTCGATCTTGATGCCGGCCTGCGCCAGCACGTCGGTGGCGCTGCGATCAGCAGCGACCTCCAGCGTACGGCCGGATCTGGCCAGGCGCAACGTGAACGCATGGTTGACCCAGGCATCGGCCTCGGGCACACTGAAATACTCGCGGTGCAGCGCCTCTTCCGGCCAGCCCTTGGCGGTGGCAGCCTCGAACACGCCATCCATGTAGCGTGGCGCGCCGCAGGTATAGATGTGTTTGCCTGCCGCATAGTCCGGTGTCAGCAGCGCCAGGTCGGCGCGTGTGCCTTCGTCCTTGAAGTGGAACGACACCTTGTCCTGCCACGGCGCCTGGGCCAGTTCGCCCACAAAGCCGGCGCTTCGGCGGCTTGCCGCGCTGTAATGCAGCGCAAACGGTCGGCCCAGCGCAAACAACCGGTGTGCCATTGCGATCATCGGCGTCACGCCGATGCCGCCGGCCATCAACAGGCTCAGCGTGGCGTCCTCGACCAGCGGGAAGTGGTTCGTCGGTTTGGTGATGAACACTTTGCGCCCCTCACGGAAAGCGCGGTGCATCAGCAGCGAACCCCCACGCCCGCCGCCCTCCATCGGCTCGCGCAATACGCCCAGCACGTATTTGCTGCGATCGGCCGGGTCGCCGGCCAGGCTGAACTGGCGCTGGTATTCGGGGGCGATGACCAGGTCGATGTGCGCGCCGGCATCGAACGGCGGCAACGGCGATCCGTCGACAGTGCCGAACTCGTACTTGGCCACGCCGTCGGCCATCTCCTCGCGCCGGCGCAACACCACCGGGAAAACCGGCGGCTCGCCTTCGGGCATCGTAAACGGCGGCACCAGGTTATCGGTGTCGCCGGCGGCGATACGCGCCTTGTGCTGCTCGGGGGTCAACATGCTGCGGTAGCGCTCGATGCCCTCCTCCCGGTTCGCGACAAACGTCACCGGATACGGCGGCGGCATCTTGTCGGCCGGGTACACGGCCAGGCTCTGCTCCTCGTATTTAAGCTTCAACTCCTTCTGCAGGCCGCGCTGGTTGACCTGGGTCGCCCGCACATAACGCCCGGTCTTGCGGTCGAGTTCTACGTCCCACCACCACTTCTTGACCGGGTTGATCGAGCCGTTGTCGAGTTTGTCGTCGAGTTCGGCCAGCAGTCGCGCGCTCTTGGGCACGTTCATCGCCAGCCAGCGAAAGCCGCTTTCAGCGAACAGGCCTTCCAGGTTCCACGGGCAGGTCTTCATGCAGCGCCCGCACATCGCGCCGGCCGCATTGGTGATGCGGTAACGGGTGCATTTCTCGGCGTCGCTTTTCCAGATCTCGTAGCCGTTGTACATCAGCTTGGGGCCGGCGCTGATCGCACCCGACGGACACTCGCGCGCGCACTTGTTGCAGTTTTGGCAAAAGGATTGCAGGCCGAAGTCGATCGGCTTGTCAACCGCCATCGGCAGATCGGTGGTCACCGTGCCGCTCTTCAGGCGCGGCCCCAGATACGGGTTCAGGATCACCTCGCCGATCCGGCTGACCTCGCCCAGCCCGGACAGCAGCAGCAACGGCGGCTGCAGTACGTCACCGTCGAGCACCGAATGCACCCGGGCCGAATAACCGAGCCGGCGGATCTGCTCGCCGATGATGCCACCGAGCATCGAGAAACGCAGATAAGCACGCATGCTCTGTGCCACCGCGATCCAGTCGTCGCCGCTGGCACCATCCATGGTCTCATGGCCTTGGTCCAGCAGCAGGTTGACGCCGTTGGCGTGGTAGGCCGGCATCACGTTGCCGCCGGCGTCGTGCGAGTAATACGCCCAAGCGGGAACGGCGCACAGGCCGACGGCATCGACGCCCATGTAGTAGGAAGCCGCCTTCAGGTTGTCGGCATTGCGCTTCGGATCTGCGGTGCTCGCAGCCACCGGGCCACGCGCCTCGCCAAATTGCAACAGCAGCAGCGCGCCCAGCGCGCGCCGGGCACAGGCGCCGATCGGGCTCTTGAGCACGTAGTTGCCGCCCTTGGCAGCGTCCTGCACCGTCTTGCCCAGATCGCCGAACAGCGAACGCGCAAAAAAATCGGCACGTTTCGGAAACCGCGGCACCCGGTCATGGTCGATGAAGGTCGTCGGCGTGTCGACCCGCTTGAGGTCTTCGAACGGATACGCGCCTTGGCGAAATTCCCGGTCCTTGAAGGCTTCGCGATTCAAGGCTCCCTTGAGCGTGCCCTTGCCCAGCCACCAGGCCGGGCCATGGGACTTCCAGCGGTCCTGCGCCTGGGCCGGCGCAAGCGGCCGGTCGTGCGCCATCGCGAAGGTGGTGGTCACCGCAGCCAGGCCATAGCGTTTGCCGACATAGGGGTTGGATCCGTCCGGATGCGCCAGGCCACAGGCCACGGCGAGATGGCCCAGATCGACGTCGGAGCAGGTGGCGCTGTGCGCGCGGGCCGCATGGCCGAGCATGCGCAGGTAGGTCGACAGCAACACCGCCGTCTGGGCCGACAGCACCGCCGCGCGCTGGGCCTGCGTGTCGACGATCCAGTCGCAGCCGGGCTCGCCCCGCTGCGGATCGCGCGGGTATTCGACCAGGATCAGAATCACGTCGGTGTGTTGGTCGATCGGGCCGTGCACGGTGCGCGCAGAGTCCATCACGTCGGCCAGGATCATGTCCATGCCGGCAGCAAAACTTCTGGGCTGGCTCTGCGCCAGCTCCTCGCCGATGGCCTTGACCATCGGATTGCGGATCGGCGTGGCCAGCATGGCCGAGGCTGGGAGGCGCCCGACGGCCATCATCGTCGCGTCGAAGTAGTAACCGGCAGCCTTCAGGTGCCGTGCCCGCTCCAGCGGGTCGGCACTGACTTCGCCCTGCAGCGGGTTGACCGTGCCATCGCGCACCAGATCGAACATGCCGATGTAGCGCGCCATCGCATGCTTGAGCGATTCCGGATCGGGGTCCTCGAAGGACAGCGCCTGCATGCCCGGCATGGATACGCGGTCTGGCACAACATCGCTGCGCGTCAGGCGCTCCAGCGGATAGGGGCCGAGGTGAACCGGGCGGTCCCGGTAGGAAAAAAATCGCATGGGAACCTTGCAACTGTCTGCCGGTGGCTATCGACCTTGCGGCATTGTAGGCACAACGTCAGCCCAAGGAGCACCGCCGCCGGCATGGTGCCTGGCCGCGTGACGGCCTGCTTCACAGGAACTGCTGCACCGCATGCGCCAGCCGCGCGAAGTTGGCCGCGATCTCTTCTTCGTGAACCGCACCGTAACCCAGCAGCAGGCCCTTGGCCGGTGCCGGTGACTGCATGTGGTACAGCGACAGCGGTCGCGCCATCACCTTGCTGCGTGCGATCCGCTCCACCACCGCCTGGTCGTCGAGGTGGGCCGGCAAGCCCAGCACCAGATGCAGGCCGGCGTCGCCACCGATCACCGGCAGCTGCGCGCCGAAATGGTGGCGGATCGCATGGATCAGCGCATCCTGGCGTGTGGCGTAGACGCCGCGCATGCGCCGGATGTGGCTGGTGTAATGCCCTTCGGCCATGAAGCGCGCCAGTACCACTTGCTGCGGCGTCTGGCCCTCCCGGTACAGCTCGTTCAGCGCGCGCGTGAACCCCGCCACCAGATCGGGCGGCAACACCAGATAGGCCAGGCGCAAGGCGGGGTACAAGGTCTTGGAGAAGGTGCCCAGGTAGATGACGCGGCCGTGCGTATCGAGCCCTTGCAGCGCCGGCAACGGGCGCGCGCCATAACGGAACTCGCTGTCGTAATCGTCCTCGACCACCCAAACCCCATGAACCGCGGCATAGTCGAGCAGCAGTTGGCGCCGGCCGTGGCTCATGATCGCGCCGGTCGGGTACTGGTGCGACGGTGACACGAACATGGCCTTGGGCGGCGTGCGCAACTGGCGCGCGGTGGGTGCCATGCCTTCGGCGTCGACCGCCACCGGTACCAGCTTCAGGCCCATGGCCCGGAACACACTGCGCGCACCCCAGTAACCCGGGTCTTCCAGCCAGAAGTTGTCACCGGGATCGGCCAGCAGTTGCGCGACCAGATGCAACGATTGCTGGGTACCGCTGGTGATGACAATCTGCTCGGCCGTGCAGGCCACGCCCCGCGTACCTTGCAGATACTCGGCCAACACCTGGCGCAGGCCCGGGTCACCGGCGCCGGTGGCATAACTCAGCTGCTGCGGCTGCGCTGTCCGCCACATGCGCGCCTGCAACCGGCTCCACACCGCCGACGGAAACAGCCGCACCTCCGGCACACCCGGTGTGAAGGCTCCCCATTGCAGGGATGCGGCACCTGCCGCCTGGACCAGCTGCGCGCCACGCCTTGACAAGGTGCTGCGGCCCGGCACAGCCTGGACGCCCGCCGCCGGCAGCGGCGGGCGCGCCAGCCGCGGCCCCAGGTCGGCCACAAAAGTGCCACGCCCGACACCGGCCTGGACATAACCCTCGAGCGCCAGCTGCTCGTAGACATGGACCACTGTGTTGCGTGCAATGCCCAGCGCCTGCGCCAGCATGCGTGTGGGCGGCAAGCGGCTGCCGGCGGACAGCACCGCATCGCGAATGCCGGTCTGCAGAATGGTGTAAAGCTGCCGGTGGTCGTATTCGGGGCTTGCGCGATCGAACTGGCGCAACACGAAATCCGGCAAGGCCGCCTTGCGCACGGTTTCCGGCAAACGGATGCAAGACATTGATTGGTTCTAGCTAATAGTATCGATTGGTTCTCATGATAGAGCCAATGCGGGTCTATACTGAATTTCTCACAAGCCTATTGGCCCGTCCCGGGCCGGTGCGAGGAACCCCATGAACACCGTCAACAAGACTGAATCGGCACATGTTGCCAAGGCCGGAAAAGCCACCAATGCCAGCATCGACGCGCGCCGCGTCGCCGCCACGCCGCGCGGTGTCGGCATCGGCTTCCCGATTTATGCCGATCGTGCGCAGAACGCCGAATTGTGGGACGTCGAGGGCCGACGCTACATCGACTTCGGCTCGGGCATTGCCGTGCTCAACACGGGTCACCGGCATCCGAAGATCGTCGCGGCCATCGCAGCGCAGCTCGAGCGTTTCACGCACACGGCCTACCAGGTCGTGCCCTATGAAAGCACGGTCGAACTGGCCGAGAAGATCAATGCGTTGACGCCGGGCAGCCACGCCAAGAAGACTGCGTTTTTCACCACCGGGGCCGAAGCGGTCGAGAACGCGATCAAGATCGCCCGCTACGCGACCAAGCGCGCGGGCGTGATCGCACTGGGCGGTGGCTTCCACGGCCGCACCATGATGGGCCTGGCGCTGACCGGCAAAGTTGCGCCCTACAAGGCAGGTTTTGGCCCGTTTCCGGCCAGCGTCTACCACGTGCCGATGCCGGTCGCGCTGCACGGCGTGTCGGTTGAAGACGCACTCAAGGCGATCACGCAGCTGTTCAAGGCCGATATCGAACCAGAACAGGTCGCAGCCATCATCGTTGAGCCGATCCAGGGCGAAGGCGGCTTCTATGTCATACCCAAGGAATTCATGGTCGCGCTGCGCAAGATCTGTGACCAGCACGGCATCGTGCTGATCGCCGACGAGATCCAGACCGGTTTCGCGCGCACTGGCAAGATGTTCGCGATGGAGCACTACGGCGTCATGCCCGACCTCATGACGCTGGCCAAGAGCCTGGCCGGTGGCATGCCGCTGTCGGCGGTCTGCGGCCGCGCCGAGATCATGGATGCGCCTGCCCCGGGCGGCCTGGGCGGCACCTACGCGGCCAACCCGCTGGCGGTGGCGTCTGCGCTGGCGGTGCTCGACGTGATCGCCGACGAAAAGCTCTGCGCGCGCGCCGACAAGATCGGCAAGAAACTGACCGCCCATCTGACAACTTTGCGTACCAAGGTGCCCGCCATCAGCGATGTGCGTGGCCTGGGTTGCATGGTCGCGGTCGAATTTGCCAAGGCCGACGGTACACCCGACACCGACTTCACCAAGTTGGTACAAAAACGCGCGCAGGACGCCGGCCTGCTGCTGCTGACCTGCGGCGTGTATGGCAACGTGATCCGGTTCCTGTTCCCGCTGACGATCGAGGACAAGGTGCTCGACGAGGGCCTGGCGATCCTGGACAAGGCCATGACGGCCTGACACCTTGCCGGTCCAAACCCCACTTCCGCAGATCGAGAAATCATGCTCAAACTGAAAGACCCCTCCCTGTTCAAGCAGCAGGCCTATGTGGCCGGCCAATGGATCAACGCTGACGACGGCAAGACCGTCGCGGTGACCAATCCGGCCAATGGCGAGACGATCGGCACCGTGCCGGTCTGCGGCGCCAAGGAAACCGAACGCGCCATCGCGGCGGCCGACAAGGCGCAGAAATCCTGGCGCGACGTGTCTGCCAAGGATCGCGGCGCCATTTTGCGCAAGCTCAATGACCTGATGCTGGCCAACACGGAGGACCTGGCGCTGATCATGACCACCGAGCAAGGCAAGCCGCTGGCCGAAGCCAAGGGCGAAATCGGATACGCGGCATCGTTCATTGATTGGTTTGCCGACGAAGCCCGCCGCAGCTACGGCGATACCATCCCTGCGCCACTGGGCGACCGGCGCATCCTGGCGATCAAGCAGCCGATCGGCACCACGGCGGCGATCACGCCATGGAACTTCCCGACCGCGATGCTGACACGCAAGGCGGGCCCGGCGCTCGCGGCAGGGTGCTCGATGGTCGTCAAGCCGGCGACCCAGACGCCATTTTCCGCACTGGCATTTGCCGAACTGGCGGAGCGTGCGGGTGTTCCGAAGGGCCTGCTGTCGGTGCTGACCGGCTCGGCCAGTCAGATCGGCGGCGAGATGACACGCAATCCGCTGGTGCGCAAACTCACGTTTACCGGATCGACCGAGGTCGGCCGGCTGCTGATGCGCCAGAGCGCCGACACGATCAAGAAACTGTCGCTGGAGCTCGGTGGCAATGCGCCATTCATCGTGTTCGACGACGCCGACCTTGACGCCGCGGTTGAGGGCGCGATGGTATCCAAGTACCGCAACACCGGCCAGACCTGCGTCTGTGCCAACCGGATCTATGTGCAAAAAGGTGTGCTCCAGGCTTTCACCGACAAGCTGGTGGCCAAGGTCAATGGCCTGAAGGTCGGCCCGGGCGTGGAAGCCGGCGTGACCCAAGGTCCGCTGATCGATGAAAAGGCCGTGGCCAAGATCGAAGAGCATATTGCCGACGCCAAAGCCAAGGGCGCCAAGGTGCTGACCGGCGGCAATCGCCACGCACTGGGCGGCCTGTTCTTCGAGCCGACGGTGGTGTCTGGCGCCACTGCTGACATGCTGTTCGCCAAGGAGGAGACCTTCGGCCCACTGGCGCCGCTGTTCGCATTCGATACCGAAGAGGAAGTGCTGGCGCTCGCCAACGACAGCGAGTTCGGACTGGCAGCCTATTTCTACAGCCGCGATGTCGGGCGCGTCATGCGGGTGGCCGAACGGCTGGAGTCGGGCATGGTGGGTGTGAACACCGGTCTGATTTCGACCGCTGAAGCGCCCTTTGGCGGCATCAAGCAGTCGGGCCTGGGCCGTGAAGGCTCCAAGGTTGGTCTGGATGAATTCCAGGAGATCAAATACATTTGCCTCGGGGGCCTGGACACGTGAGCGCACGGATCTGAAAGGGACGGCCTGCCCATGCCAAGTTCATTTGATGTTTCCACAGCGCCCTCACCGGGGGATGAGCCGTCGCCTGCGACGCTGGCACCGGCAGCCATGGTCGATGCAGACCATCCCGCTGTCGTGGCCTTCGCGCAGCAACATGCCACTGGCGCCGACGACCGCACGCGTGCCGTGGCGTTGTATTACGCCGTGCGCGACGGGTTCCGCTACGACCCTTACTGCGTCGACCTGCGCGAGCAAGGCATGCGCGCGAGTACCGTGCTGGCGCAGGGTGTGGGCTGGTGCGTCACCAAGGCGGCGCTGCTGAGCGCCGCCTGCCGGGCCGTCGGTATTCCGTCACGACTGGGTTTTGCCGACGTGCGCAACCATCTGTCGACCGAACGCATGCGGGCCTTGATGAAAACCGATGAATTCGTCTGGCATGGCTATTCCGATATCTGGCTGGGTGGCGCATGGCGCAAGGCCACGCCGGCCTTCAACATCGAGTTGTGCACCCGGTTCGGCCTGCTCGCGCTGGAGTTCGACGGCGTGGCCGATTCGATCTACCACCCGTTCGACAGCCGCGGCCAACGCCACATGGAATACCTGCGGGAGCACGGCAGTTTCGACGACGTGCCCTTGCAGCGCATTCGCGCCGACTTCGCCCGCTACTACCCCGGCTGGGGTGACCCCCAGGGCACGCTGCCCAGCGCCGACTTCGACGCCGACGTGGCGGCCGAGACGCGCTGAACGGCGTCGATTTGGCCGGCCGGCGACTGGGCCCTGTGGCCGGTCAGGTTTCAGTCGGGCCGGCCTTGGCCTAAGGCGCGTCAGGGAGATGGGCGCGATGGTCGTGGGCGCGCCCCAGCGTATGGTCGAGCAAGCGCACCAGCTTGTCTGCGGCACCATGCACTGCCTGGTCCTGGCTATCAGCATGCTCCGTCACCGCCACCGGCGGACGCGACTGCAGTCGAGCCTCGAGCATGCAGCGCTGATCGTTCGCGCCGCTCTTGCCGCTGTTCTCGTCGCTCAGGTGCACCTCGACCCGCGTGATGTGTTGCGCGAAGCGCGCCAGCGCATGTTCGACGGTCTGACTGACCCCCGCGACCCGCGCGGCATGCCCTGGAATGTTGGCGTCGGTGTTGACCTGGATCTTCATGGTTGCTCCTGTTGTGATGCGACCATTGTGCGGCCATGCGAAGGAATGGGTCCGCCAGGCGCGTCCCTACCACATGCAGCGTGGGGCCAGCGCACCGACATCACTCGTGCCGCAAGGCCTCGATCGGGTCCATGCGGGCTGCACGGCGGGCCGGGAAATAGCCGAACACCACACCGATGCCGGCCGAAAACAGGAACGACAGGATGTTGATGGTTGGATCGAAAACATAAGGCAGGCCCATGGCAATCGACAGCCCGAAGGACGCCACCGTGGCGATCACGATGCCGACCACACCCCCGAACGCGGCCAGCGCGACCGCCTCGATCAGGAATTGCAGCAGCACCTCGCGCTCCAATGCTCCAATGGCCAGGCGCAGACCGATCTCGCGTGTTCGTTCGGTCACGCTGACCAGCATGATGTTCATGATGCCGATGCCGCCCACCAGCAGGC
>JBDTMH010000024.1:0-33145 GCA_039934375.1 Burkholderiaceae bacterium
ACCAGGTGCTGCTCGGTGAAGTCGCCGGTGGAGTTGACCAGCGACATCAGCTTGACGATGCGCTTGACCCGGTTCAGGTCGCCGCCCACCGCCACGTGCAGTGTGCCCATCAGTTCGATCGCAACGCCGCGTGCGGCCACCTTGCCTTCGTCGGTCGCCATGGTCTTGCCCAATTGTCCGACCCAGGGTTTGCCGTCCTTGCGCGCGAGATGGCCGCTCAGGAAGATCAGCTTGCCGGTCTGCACGAATGGCAGGTAGGCGGCCGCAGGAATCGCGACCGGTGGCAGCGTGATGTCGAGTTCGGTGAGTTTGTCGTAGATGTTCATGGTGTTTCCGATAACGTTTGGGACTGGCTCTGGGTCATGCTGGAAAGTGTAGCGGCAGGCGGATCCAGCGGCATCACGGTCACGGCCACGGTTAGCTCATGGCTGGCGCCGCCATGGATCACGCCGCGGATCGGCGAGACGTCGGCGTAGTCGCGGCCTATCGCCAGCACCACGTAGTCCTCGCCCGGTGCACCCCAGCCCCAGCGGTCATTGGTGGGATCGAAGTCGCACCAGCGCAGCTGCCCTGGCATCGACGGTAACAGTACCGATACCCAGGCATGTGATGCGTCGCTGCCGATCAGGCGTGGTTGGCCGGGTGGCGGTTCTGTCAGCAGGTAACCGCTGACATAACGCGCGGCCAGCCCGAGCGAGCGCATGCAGGCGATCATGATGTGCGCGAAATCCTGGCACACGCCCTTGCGCAGACGCAGTGCCTCGAGCGCTGGCGTATGCACGTCAGTGCTTTCGCTGTCATAGCTGAAGTCGGCGTGAATGCGGTGCATCAGATCCAGCGCGCCAGCATGGACGCCGGCGTCCGGTGCGAAGCTGGGCCTGGCGTAGTCGGCAAACTCCGCGTGGCGCGGCACATGGGGCGAGGTGAACACGAACTCGACATCGGGATCGTAGCTGCCGTCGACCCGGTAGCGCAGGTGCGCATGTGCCTGCTCCCAGGGCTGGTCAAACTCCGGCACCACCTGGCGCTGGGTCTCGACGCTGCTGTTGGCAAGCAGGATCAGCTCCGAATGGGGAATCTGCAGCGAAATGAAGGTGCGCAGGTTGCCGAACACATCGGGCGCACTCTTGCGCTGCGACGGTGTCGGCGTGATCTCCAGCGCATGCGACAACAGCCGCTGGCTGGTGGTCTGTGGCGGCTGCAGGCAGGCGATGTGTTGCGCCACGTCCACCGGCGGCGAATAGTCGTATCGGGTTTCGTGCGTGATCGACAGGCGCATCAAGCCACCACACTTTGTTCGGACGCGTCCGAATGGGTGAAATAGGTTGCGCTGATGCGCTCGGACACGTCCTGGGCCGCCTGCCAGCACTGGTCCAGCACGGCCTGCAGCAGCGGCAGATTCACAGGCGACGTGACCTGCGTCGGTATGTCGATCTGCGGATCGGCGGCGCACAGAGTCGCCAGGTCCCAGCTCGAAGGATCCGGCAGCTGCAGCGACATCGGACTGAGTTCGTTCGGCTCGCTGCCGGCGAGTTTGGCCAGGCGACCGCGCAGGGTATGGGTCACCCAGGCCAGCGAGCGCGGATTGTCGCGGTTGAGCACCAGCAGGTCGACCATTGCCAGCATCTCCCGGCTCTGCTGGAACTGCGCGTGAAACGAGATCGTACTGTCGAACAAGGCCACCATGGCCTCGAAACCGGCGTCGTTGCAGACCGAACCGGTTTCCAGCCCGGCCGACAACGCGGATGCGAGGAATCCCAGGCGCTCGACATGGCGCCCGATACTGAGCAACCGCCAGCCATCATCGCGCGTCATGCGGTCGGTCTGCGCACCGGTGATGGCCGCCATGTGCCGGCCCAGCCGCCTGAGCAGGTCGAGCGCGTCCAGCGTACCGAAGTCGGCTGGCGTGGACAGCGCTGCAAACGCGCGCACCAGTTCACTGTCGGCACGTGCTATCAGGTTCCAGTGTTCGTACGAGAGGCGTTCGCGTACGGCCGAGCCGGAGTTGCGCACCGCGCGCAGGTTGTAGCCGACGCTGGCGGCGAGCTGATCGCCACCCAGGCTTGCGATCAGCGAGCGCTCGAACACCCGGTGCGACTGTGTCAACGACGGAACATCGGGTAATACCAGGGTATTGAGTCGCGCCATCTGGTCCAGCCATTGCAGCAGGCTGGGACAGGTCTGGTCTTCGCCGATCAGGCATTCAAGCGTCAGCCGGGCCAGAGCGATGGTGTTTTCGGCCCGCTCGGTGTAACGACCCAGCCAATAGAGGTTCTCGGCGCCACGGCTGGTTACGAGTCGACGCCGCTGCGACACCATATCGACGGTCAATGCCGCCGGCAGCAGCGTGCTGCGGTCGATCGCCCGCTGGGTCATGACCCAGACGTCGGCACTGCTGCCGCCTCTTTGCATTGCGGCAATCTCGGCGCGGTTGTGGGCCACCCGCGCCATGCCGCCGGGTATCACCTGCCAGGACTTGTTGCCGTCACTGACGGCAAACACGCGCAGCATCGCCGAACGCGGCACGATCTGGCCGCCATCTGTGCCCGCAGCCCTCTGCCAGGTCGGCATCTGCGACAAAGGAAGATAGGACTGCACCGTGTGATCGTCGCCATGCAGCGCGATGCGCCCGGCCCACTCGTCGAGTTCGCGCGCAGACAGTTCGCGTCCCAGTACCGACTGGAAGCCCCGTGGATCGACAGCCAGCGGATAAGTCGACTTGATCGCGCAATCGGACAAACGCGGCAATGCCGCATCCATCGCAGCGCGCTCGCCGCACCACCAGGTCGCCAGCGATGGCAGTTGCAGTTCCTCGCCCAGCAGATGGCGCGACAGTGCCGGCAGGAAGCCGAGCAGCGCGGGTGACTCCAGGAACGCCGAGCCCGGCGCATTGGCCATCAGCACGTTGCCGGCGCGCACGGCCTGCAGCAAGCCGGGAATGCCCAGCGTGGAGTCGGACCGCAGTTCGAGCGGATCGAGGAACGGGTCGTCGAGCCGCTTGAGCAGCCCATGCACCGGCACCAGGCCGCGCAGTGTCTTGAGGTACAGGCGTTCGTCGCGGACCACCATGTCACCCCCTTGCACCAGGGTCAGGCCCAGGTAGCGGGCCAGGTAGGCGTGCTCGAAATAGGTTTCGTTGTAAGGGCCTGGCGTCAGCAATGCGATATGCGAATCGCGCCCGCCCGGGCTGGCCGCCTTGAGGTTGTCGACCAGCGCGCGATAGGCGCCGGCCAGGCGCTGGGCGTGCATGTGCTCGAAGGCTTCCGGAAACAGGCGCGAGATCGCCAGCCGGTTTTCCAGCAAGTAGCCCAGGCCCGAAGGAGCCTGCGTGCGCTGCGAGACGATCCACCAGTTGCCGTCCGGGCCATGGGCCAGGTCGAACGCGGCGATGTGCAGCCGGGTCTCGCCCACCAGATCGACGTCGCGCATCGCGCGCATGTAGCCCGGATGGCCATGCACCAGCGCCGGTGGCAACAAAACGCGCTTGAGCAGCTGTTGCGGGCCATAGATATCGTCCAGCACCTGCTCGAGCAGACCGACTCGCTGGCGTACCCCCGCCTCGATCAGCTGCCAGTTCTGCGGCGTGACGATGAACGGGAACAGGTCCAGCGACCAGGGACGCGGAGGACCGCCTGCGTCGGAGTAGACGTTATAGGTGACCCCGTTGTCGCGCAGCTGGCGCTCCAGCCGGTTCGACTTGTGGTTAAGTTCGAGCGGCGAATGTGGCCCCAGATGTTCGAAGAACCTGGCCCATTGGGGCGCAAGCGCTGGCGCTGCACCCTTGCCTTCGTCTGGCGTCGGCCGCGCATGATCCACCACTGCGGCGGCAGCGGCGCACGATTCGTCGTAATGGCCCCAAGCCGCCCGCCACGGCGTCGCATCCTCAACTGCATGCGCAATTGCATCGGCAGCCGAAGCCGCAGCCGCATCGGTTGCCGCAGCCGTTGCCTGCACCAGCGGCTTCAGGTCGCCATTCATGCAGCGGCAGGGCGGTGGCGCAGGTCCAGCGTGAACGGGAAGTCGCGATCGGGCCGAACCTCGATGCTGGCCGGTACAGTGGGCAGCTGGCCCGGTGTATGGCCCATGGCGACGAAACGTGACAGGCGTCGGCTCTCGGCTTCGTTGGCGTTGACGGGAAAACTGTCGTAACTCAGTCCGCCCGGGTGCGTCACGTGGTACTGGCATCCGCCGATGGAGCGCTGCATCCAGGTGTCGACGATGTCGAACGTGAGGGGCGCATGAATGGCGATCGACGGGTGCAGCGAGGATGGCGGGTTCCAGGCCTTGTAGCGCACGCCGGCCACATAGCTGCCGGCCACGCCGATGGGCTGCATCGGCATCGGACGCCCATTGCAGGTCACGCTGTAGCGGCTCTCGTTGAAGCCGCTGACGTGGACCTCGATGCGCTCCAGCGAGGAGTCCACATAGCGCGAGGTTCCGCCGGCGGAACCTTCCTCTCCCATCACATGCCACGGCTCCAATGCCATGCGCAGCGTCAGCTCCATGCCGCTGGCCTGGATCTGGCCCACCAGCGGGAAACGGAATTGCAGATGGGGCGCAAACCATGCCGCATCAAACGGGTAACCGGCCCGCTGCATCTCGGCGATCACATCGTTGAAATCCAGCTGGATGAAGGTCGGCAACATGAAGCGGTCATGCAACTGGGTGCCCCAGCGTGTCAGTTTGCCGCAGTAGGGCTGCTTCCAGAACCGTGCCACCAGCGCGCGCAGCAACAGTTGCTGGGCGATGCTCATGCGCGCGTGGGGTGGCATCTCGAACGCGCGCAACTCCAGCAGGCCGAGCCGACCGGTGGCCGCGTCGGGTGAGTACATCTTGTCGATCGAGAATTCGCTGCGGTGGGTGTTGCCGGTGACGTCGATCAGGATATTGCGCAGCGTCCGGTCGACCACCCACGGCGGCATGCTGACACCGTGTTGCTCGCGGTTGCGCTGGATCTCCTGCAACGCGATGTCCAGTTCGTACAGCTGGTCGTTGCGCGCCTCGTCGACCCGCGGCGCCTGGCTGGTGGGCCCGACGAACATGCCGCTGAACAGGTAACTCAGGCTGGGATGGTTGTGCCAGTACAGCAGCAGACTGGCCAGCAGTTCGGGCCGACGCAGGAACGGGCTGTCGGAAGGCGTGGCGCCGCCCATCACGAAGTGGTTGCCGCCGCCGGTACCGGTATGGCGGCCGTCGGTCATGAACTTCTCGGCCGACAGGCGCGACTCCCAGGCCACCTGGTACAGGAACTCGGTGTTCTCGACCAGTTCACGCCAGCTTTTGACCGGATGCACGTTGACCTCGATGACGCCGGGGTCAGGCGTGACTTGCAGCAATTTAAGGCGCGGATCGCGCGGCGGCGGGTAGCCTTCGAGCACCAGTTTCACACCTTGTTCAACGGCCGTGGCCTCGACGGCTGTGAGCAGATCCAGGTAGTCTTCCAGTCGCTCCATGGGCGGCATGAAAATGTACATCACGCCCGATCCCTGGCCTACTGCCTCGGCCTTGGGGCCGCTGGCGCGGCGTGGGTCACGGACCTCGACACACAGGGCCGTGCGGCTGAGCCAATGCGCCGATTCCTGGCGCGCCGGCATACGCACGAAGTCGGCCGGTTCGGCCTGTCCGGCAACGGTTGCCGGGTTGTCGACCGTGCCGCCCGGACCCGCTTGCTGCAGGATGCGACTGGCTTCGGATAACGCACCGGTTCCAGCCTGGCCATAACGGCCGGCCATCGCGGCGTACGGCGGCAATTCGCCGCGCGCATCGTAGGGGTCTTGCGGCGTGTGGTACGGGAAGTCGCCGGCACTGACCCAGGGCAGCGAGTCCAGCGGCAGGCGCAGGCCCATCGGCGAGTCGCCCGGCATCAGGTACAGGCGTTCATCACGCACGAACCAGGGCCCGGTGATCCAGCGCGGTCCTTGCAGCTGTAGCCCTTCGGCGACCTTGAGCGGCAGCACATATCCGACCGCGGTATCGAGTTTCTGCGCGAAGACGCGGCGCAACCGGGCGCGCTCCATTTCGTCCTCCAGACGCGACTTGAGGGGGTCGACGTTGACCGGCAGTCGGCGCTCGCGCCACTGGTAATACCAGTGGTCCTCGAAGCCTGGCAATATGTACTGCTTGCTCAGGCCCAGTCGCGCCGCGAGTCCTTCGATGAAACGCTTGGCTTCGGTGCTGGTGTAATGCGTCGGCTCGCGTTCATCGACGAACAGTTCCGGATGCCCCCAGACCGGTTGCCCGTCGGCGCGCCAATAGATGTTCAATGCCCAGCGCGGCAATTGCTCGCCCGGGTACCACTTACCCTGGCCGTAATGCAGGAAGCCACCCTTGCCGTAGCGGTCGCGCAGCTGGTGTACCAGCGCCGTTGCAAAGCCGCGCTTGGTCGGGCCCAGCGCGTCGGTATTCCATTCGGCCGCGTCGCGGTCGCCAACCGCCACGAAGGTCGGCTCGCCACCCATGGTCAGGCGCACGTCGCCGGCATCGAGCTCTGCGTCGACGGCCGCGCCCAGCTGCATCACCGCATCCCACTGGGTCTCGGTATACGGCTTGGTGACCCGGGGCGCTTCATACAGCCGGGTCACCTTCATCTCGTGGGCGAATTCCACCTCGGCCTCGTCGACCCCGCCCTCGATCGGCGCTGCGCCCGAGGGTTGCGGCGTGCATGCCAGCGGAATATGGCCTTCACCCGCAAGCAGCCCCGAGGTGGCGTCGAGCCCGATCCAACCGGCGCCCGGCAGGTAAACCTCGCACCAGGCGTGCAAGTCGGTGAAGTCGACCTCGGTGCCGCTGGGGCCGTCGAGTGCCTTGACGTCAGGGGTGAGCTGGATCAGATAGCCAGACGCGAAGCGCGCCGCCAGGCCGCAGTTGCGCAGCAGTTGCACCAGCAGCCAGGCCGAGTCGCGGCAGGAGCCGGCCTGCAGCGTCAGCGTCTCTTCTGGCGTCTGCACACCGGGCTCCATCCGGATCAGGTAACGGATGTCGTGGTGCAACATCTGGTTGACATCGATCAGGAAGTCGATGCTGCGCCGGACACGCCGGTCGATCCGGTCCAGACATTTCTGCACCAGTGGCGTCATGGGTTCGGTCGCCAGATACGGTGTCAGTTCCTGCTTGAGCAGGCTGTCGTATTCGAACGGGAACTGTTCCGCCGCGGGTTCGAGGAAGAAGTCAAACGGGTTGTAGACGGCCATGTCGGCCACGATGTCGACGGTCAGCTTGAACTCGCGCGTTTTTTCCGCGAACACCAAGCGCGCCTGGTAATTGGCGAATGGGTCCTGCTGCCAGTTGATGAAGTGGTCGGCGGGCTCGATCTTCAGCGAATACGACAGGATCTTGCTGCGGCAATGCGGTGCCGGGCGCAAGCGGATGACCTGCGGGCCCAGCGAGACGGGGCGGTCGTAGCGGTAATGGGTGACGTGGTGCAGGGCGGCGTGGATGGACATACGATGCCTTGGTTGGGTCTGAAAATACTTGCAAGAAACTGGCCAGGCAAAATCAGCCCTCCAAGGCTTGATACTAGCAGCCTGACGATTTTTCACGACGAAAAGTCACGCCGCGGATCGGTGCCGCAGGGGTGGCCGCAGCGCACCAGGAGATCATGATGTTGGCAGGTTTTGATCAGTGCCCCCAACCCTGGTTTCGTGCGCGGATGGTCGCGCACCGAGACGGCATGGGCGTGATCGATGCCCTGGGCCAAGGGGTGCTGAATGGCTGGCCGCTGATGACGTGCCAGGATGGGGCATCTGCCGTCCGGAGTCCGGCACCATGAAATCGGGCGCGAACCGAGGGGGCCTGGTCTATTCGACCGACAGCGGGCGCATGTGTCCCGAATGCCGCCAGCCACTGGTGTCCTGCCTCTGCCGCGCGGCGCAGCTGGCGCCCCTCGGTGATGGCGTAGCCAAGGTGACGCGCGAGAAGAAGGGCCGTGGTGGCAAGACCGTCACCACCGTGCGCCATTTGCCATTGGACCCGCTGGCGCTGGCGACGTTGGCCCGCGATCTGAAAACTGCCTGCGCTAGCGGAGGTACGCTGCGCGACGGCGTGCTCGAGATCCAGGGTGACCACATGGACCGGGTGGTTCAGGCGCTCGAAGCCCGTGGCCTGAAGGTCAAACGCGCGGGCGGGTAGTCGCCCAAGCCCTGGCTTCGCCAGGCCTTCCAACCGGATGCATCGCAGCGGGCGTGGCAGGCCCGCGCAACTGGCGCATTCATCCGGCATAGGGAGGACGCCATGCACGTGCGCCGGCGGGCCGGCCATCTACGATGGCGTGATGCGACAAGGCGCCTGGCAAGCCACCGGCAAAGCCTTCTGGCTGGTTCCGGCGCTGCTGGGCGTGCCGGCGGGGACAGCCGTCCAGACGGCACAGGCAGCGCTGCTGCCAGCGCCCGCACTCACGGCCGTTTTGTTGGGCGGGCTGGGCCTGTCCGGGTTTGTGCTGTGGGCTGGCAAGCACGGTCGGTGGCGCTGGGCGGCCATGCTGCTGGCGGTGGCGGCCATCGTGTTCGCGCAGATCGGTTGGCGCGCGCTGGCTTTTCAGGCGCAGGCCTTGTCGCCTGCGCTGGAGGGTCGTGACCTGCAGTTGACCGGTATCGTGACCGCCATGGCGCAGGTCACCGACGCCGGTCTGCGTTTTCCGATGCAGGTCGAACAGGCCTTGCTGGACGGAACTGCGGTCCGTCTGCCGCCACGGATTCAGCTTGGCTGGTATGGCGACGGCTTTCGGCAAAACGGCGACGACGATGCTGCTGGCGCATCCACGCGTCCGCCAGCGGTCGTCGCGGGCGAGCGCTGGCGGATGGTCGTGCGACTCAAGGCGCCGCACGGAAACCTCAATCCGCTGGGCTTCGACTATGAATTGTGGATGTGGTCCAACGACTTGCAGGCCGTCGGTTATGTGCGCGGTGTGCCGACCGATGGCACGGCCCTGCGGTTGGGCCAGACCTGGCGACATCCGGTCGAATGGGCACGCCAGCAGGTGCGCGATCGCATCATGGCGCGGCTGGGGCAGGAGCGCCAGGCTGGCTGGATCGCCGCTTTGGTCACCGGCGACCAGAACGCCATCGAGCGTGCCGACTGGGACATCTTTCGCGCCACGGGGGTCGCGCATCTGATGGCGATCTCGGGCCTGCACGTGACCATGTTCGCCTGGCTCGCCGGCGCTGTGGCAGCGGCTTTGTGGCGCCGATCGGCGCGTTGCTGCCTGGTTGTTCCGGCGCCCCACGCCGCGTTGCTTGCCGGACTGCTGCTGGCGACGCTTTATGCCGTGTTCAGCGGCTGGGGCGTGCCGTCGCAACGCACGATCTGGATGCTGGCCTGGGTCGGCCTGCTGCGCCTGTCGGGACGACGCTGGCCCTGGCCGCTGGTCTGGTTGACGGCTGCGGACCTGGTGCTGCTGATCGACCCCTGGGCGTTGATGCAGGCTGGCTTTTGGCTCAGTTTTGTTGCGGTGGGCGTGTTGTTTGCGTCCGGCGCGCCGGCGGGGCGGTCGGCTCCGATCGGTCTGCGCGCTCGCGGCCTCGCGATGCTGCGTGAGCAATCGGTGATCACGCTGGCATTGTCACCGCTGGTGCTGCTGCTGTTCGGACAGGTGTCGCTGGTGGGATTGGTCGCCAATTTGCTCGCCATCCCCTGGGTGACGCTGATCGTGACGCCGCTGGCGCTGGCCGGCGTGCTGTGGGCCCCGCTGTGGGAGCTGGCCGCCTGGGCGGTGAGCGTATTGGCTGTATGGCTGCAGTGGCTGGCCCAGCTGCGCTTCGCGACGCTCACACTGGCCATCGCGCCGTTGTGGCTGGGCGCGGCGGCCGTGGTCGGTGGCGTGGTCCTGGTGTTGCGCCTGCCACTGGCGTTGCGCCTGGCCGGTGCCGCACTGCTGCTGCCCGCGCTTTTGTGGCAGGAGCCGCCACCGGCGCACGGGCAGTTTGCGCTGCTGCTGGCCGATATCGGCCAGGGAAACGCGGTGGTGGTGCGCACTGCGGGCCATGTGCTGCTGTACGACGCGGGTCCCCGTTATTCGCGTGACACCGATGCCGGGCAGCGCGTGCTGGTCCCGTTGCTGCGCGCGCTGGACCTGCGACTCGACATGCTGGTGCTCAGTCATCGGGATACCGACCATGTCGGCGGCGCCGGTGCCGTGCTGGCCATGTTGCCCGAAGTCCCATTGCTGAGCTCGCTGGCAGCGGACCATGCGTTGAATCCACCTGGGCGGGGTCAGCGCTGCGTGGCCGGCCAGCATTGGCGCTGGGACGGCGTCGATTTCGAGGTGCTGCATCCCCGCGCGGCAGACTATGTCGGGGTCGTCAAACCCAACACCGTATCCTGTGTCTTGCGCATTTCGGCACCCGGCATGGCCGGACAAAGTGCCACGACCGCTTTGCTGACGGGTGACATCGAAGCGGCGCAGGAGGCGCGCCTGGTGGCGGATTCGGCGCCGAAACTGGCGGCCGACCTGCTGCTGGTTCCGCACCATGGCAGCAAGACATCAAGCACCGGCGTCTTTCTGGATGCCGTGGCGCCGCGCATTGCGGTCGTGCAAAGTGGCTATCGCAACCGCTTCGGCCATCCGGCGGCAGAGCCGATGGGCCGCTATCGCCAACGCGGCATCTCCGTATTCGATGCACCCCATTGCGGGGCAATGTGGTGGGGCTCCGATCGTCCCATGGTGGTGGTTTGCGAACGCACCGCGCAGCGTCGGTATTGGCACCACATCACACCACCGTGACCTCCTGTGGCCGGCGAATTGCACCTTGAGGTGAACTGCAGCGGCTTGAAACTTGCTAAGCTGTGAGCAGGAGAGACCCAAATGCATAAATTTGACGAGATGTATACCAGCCTGCCGTACGAGTTCTTTACGGGCGGCGCCAAGATCCGGGAGCACTACAGGATCTACGATGAATGGCTGGCTCGCCAGCCCGGCGACATGATGGCGACGCGGCGCGAAGAGGCTGAACTGATTTTTCGCCGGGTTGGCATCACGTTTGCGGTGTATGGCGACAAGGACGACACTGGCGCTGGCAACGAACGTCTGATTCCGTTCGACCTTATCCCACGCATCATTGCGGCCAAGGAATGGGATGCGCTGGAGAAGGGACTGGTCCAGCGGGTCACCGCGCTGAACCGCTTCATCCACGACTGTTACCACGACCAGGAGATCATCAAGGCCGGCCTGGTGCCCAGCGAACAGCTGATCGGCAATTCGCAGTTTCGTCCGGAGATGGTGGGTGTGGACGTGCCCGGTGGCATCTACTCGCATATCTCGGGCGTCGACATCGTGCGTGCGCCCAATGCCGACGGCGACGCCGAATATTTCGTGCTCGAAGATAACCTGCGCGTGCCCAGCGGCGTGAGCTACATGCTGGAGAACCGCAAGATGTCGATGCGGCTGTTTCCGGAGCTGTTCAGCGCGCACAAGGTGGCGCCGGTCGCCCATTACCCGGACCTGCTGCTGGAGACACTGCGTGACTGCAGTCCGGCCACGACGGCCGAACCGACGGTGGTGGTGCTGACGCCGGGCATGCACAACAGCGCCTATTTCGAACACGCGTTTCTGGCGCAGCAGATGGGGGTGGAGCTGGTCGAGGGCCAGGACCTGTTCACACGCGACAAATTCCTGTACATGCGTACCACGCGTGGGCCCAAGCGGGTCGACGTCATCTATCGGCGTGTCGACGATGATTTTCTGGATCCCGACGTGTTCAAGTCCGACTCCACGTTGGGATGTGCCGGCCTGATGGAGGTCTACCGTGCCGGCCATGTGACGATCTGCAACGCGGTCGGCACCGGCGTCGCCGACGACAAGTCGATCTATCCGTATGTTCCCAAGATGATCGAGTTCTACCTGGGCGAGAAACCGCTGCTGAGCAACGTGCCAACGCTGATGTGCCGCAATGCCGACGACCTGATGTATACGCTGGACAACCTGAAGGACCTGGTGGTCAAGGAAGTGCATGGCGCTGGTGGTTATGGCATGCTGGTCGGACCGGCCTCGACCAAGGCCGAGATTGAAGACTTTGCACGCGTGTTGCGTGCCCATCCGGAGCGCTACATTGCGCAGCCGACACTGAGCCTGTCGAGCTGCCCGACCTTTGTCGAAAGCGGCATCGCGCCGCGCCATATCGATCTGCGGCCCTATGTGCTGAGTGGCAAGACGGTTCAGATGGTGCCCGGTGGCCTGACCCGTGTTGCGCTCAAGGAGGGCTCGCTGGTGGTGAACTCGTCGCAGGGCGGCGGCACCAAGGACACCTGGGTACTGGAAGTCTGAATCACCGCGACTGCGATCGACCCCATTGAGGAGCGTTTATGCTGAGCCGAACCGCCGACCACCTTTTCTGGATGTCCCGATATACCGAGCGGGCGGAAAACACCGCCCGATTACTGGATGTCAATTACCAGACTTCGCTGCTGCCCCAGTCCGACGCCGTCGCGCTGGTCGGCTGGCAGGGCCTGATCAGCATCAGCGAGCTGATGCCCGCCTATACCGAGAAATACGGTGAGGTCAATGCCCGCGATGTGATGGACTACATGGTCAAGGACGAGAACAACCCGTCGAGCATCATGTCCTGCGTGGGTGCGGCGCGCGAAAATGCCCGGGCCGTGCGCGGTACGCTGACGACCGAGGTCTGGGAGACCATGAATCAGACCTGGCTGGAGTTGCGCCGCAACCTCAAGGCCGGCGTGTTCGAAAAGGACCCGGCGCAATTTTTCGAATGGGTCAAGTTCCACTCGCATCTTTCGCGCGGCGTGACGGTGGGAACCATGCTGATGGATGAGGCCCTGTATTTCATGCGTCTGGGCACCTTCCTGGAGCGTGCCGACAACACCGCAAGGTTGATGGACGTGAAGTTTCACGCAGTGCAGAGCGACTTCTTTGGCACCGCCAGCGAGAAGGACCAGGAGTACGACTTCTACCACTGGAGCGCAATTCTGCGCAGCGTCTCGGGCTTCGAGATCTATCGCAAGGTTTACCGTGACGTGATCAAGCCCGAGCGGGTGGCCGAGTTGCTGATGCTGCGTCCCGACATGCCTCGCTCCTTGCTGGCAAGCCTGAACGAAGTGGTGAGCAACCTGGGTCTGCTGGCGCCCGATCAGTCGAACGACACGCTGCGCCGGGCCGGCAAGCTGTGTGCCGAACTCAAATATGGACAGATCGACGAAATCCTGGCAACCGGGCTGCACGCCTACCTGACCCAGTTCCTCGATCGCGTGAACGACCTGGGCTCGCAAATCAGCCGCGATTTCCTGATGCCGTTGCCGCACTAAGCCGATGTTGTTGTCGAGGCCGCATTGCTCGGTGTTGTTGCCGTGACGTCCGACATCGGCGTGCCGACGAATACGCAGGAAGCGCTGGCTCAAAGCCTGGACAACCTGCGACGGGCCTTTGACGGCTCCAGCGACGGCATGTTCGCATACGAGGTCGGTGATCCACAGGGCCGGCTGCTGTTTGTCAACGAACGTTTTCTCGACATGTGGGACATGCCGCGCACGTCGACGGTAGCACCGACCCGTGCCGATGTCATGATTGCCGCCCGCAAATTGTTCGTCGACCCTGATTGGGAGGAGCAGCGCATCGGCGAGATCCTGGCACGGGACGAGATCCATGTTGATCGGCTGGAACTGCGCGACGGGCGCATTCTGGAGCGGCGCTGCGTGCCTTTGCACACGCCGCAAGGGCCGACCCGGGTCTGGACCGTGCGCGATGTCACACTGCAGGAGCAGGCCTTGGCTGCCTTGCGCGAGAGCGACGGACAGCAGCGCGCGCTGATGGATGCCTTTCCGGGATATGTCAGCGTCATCGACCAGGATTTCGTCTACACCTACGTCAATGCGCGCATGGCCGACCTGTTCGGCTTGCCGGCCAACGCGATGGTCGGACGCCATGTGCGCGACTTCATGGGTGAGCGCCGATATGCGCAGAACCGAAGCGAAGTCGAGCGTCTGCGCGTGGGCGAAAACGTGGTGGTCGAGCGCTATTACGAAGGCAACGGCCACCGCGCGCCGGTATATTTGCAAGTGACGCAGGTGATGGGCGCCAAAGGCCAGGGCGGACTGCAGCGTTACTACGGCTTCGGCGTCAACATCACCGAACTCAAGCGGGCCGAAGAGGCCTTGCGTTCCGCCAAGGACGAGGCCGAACGTGCCAATCGCGCCAAAAGTGCGTTCCTGGCCAGTGTCAGCCATGAACTGCGAACCCCGCTCAATGCCATCCTGGGCTTCTCGCAGCTGCTGCGCACCGAGGCTCAGGTGTCCCGCATCGCCAGCGACAATGCCGCAGAGATCGAGCGCGCCGGGCGCCATCTGCTGTCGTTGGTCGATGATCTGATCGAACTCGGTGGCGTGGAGGCCGGCCAACTCGAGCTCACGATGGCGTCGGTGGCGGTCGAGGCCGTCATCAACGAGAGCCTGTCGATGGTGGCACCGCTGGCGGCAAATCAAGGCATCCGGGTCGTGTTCGAAGGCGGCGACGCGCGCAATGCGCTGGTGTCAGCCGATGCGGTTCGGCTGCGCCAGATCATCATCAACTTGTTGTCCAATGCGATCAAGTACAACCGCCCCGATGGAACGGTACGGGTGTCATGCGTGCATCGCGGTGCGACGACCGACCAGCAGCCGAACCTGGTGCGCATTGCAGTGCGAGACACCGGCGCCGGCATCGCGCCAGCGCTGGCCAGCCGTGTATTTTCCGCGTTCGAGCGACTTGGCGCCGAGCGCGGCCAGATCGAAGGCACTGGTATCGGGTTGGCGATTTCGCGCCGCCTTGTCAGCGCCATGGGCGGAACGATCGGCTTTGACAGCCGGGTGCAGGAGGGCAGTACCTTCTGGATCGACCTGCCAGCGGCCCATGCCGTCAAACTGGCGTCGCCGCATGCGGGCGCTACGCTGCCGATCGCGCGCCCCGGCCTGGGGCTGGAACTGCCTCGAGCGCGGGTGCTGGTAGCAGAGGACTACGGGCCGAACCAGGAGGTCTTGCGCCAGCAATTGATGCTGCTGGGATGCGACGTGGACGTGGTCAGTGATGGCGTTGCAGCACTGGCGCGCTGGAACACCCAGGCATACGCGATGGTCCTGAGTGATCTGGATATGCCACGCATGGGCGGGCAAGCGCTGGCCCGGGCGATCCGCAGCCAGGAGGGCGAGACCGGTGGCGCGCGGGTCCCTGTCATCGCCATCAGCGCTGCGGTGCTCGCCGGTGAACGGGAGCGTTGTATTGCCGCCGGCATGGACGACATGCTCACCAAGCCGATAGCGCTGGAACACCTGACCGTGATATTGCGGCGCTGGCTGGCGCCAGCGGGCGCGACGGTCGACGCCGGCGGCGCGCCCGCCAGCGCGGCACAGGCCGCTGCGCCGGCGCCGGTGCTCGATCTTGACGCTTTGTACCGTGTGCTGGGACGGATCAGTCTCAACAAGGCACGGGCACTGCTGGCCACGTTCTTCGAATCCGCCGAAGGTGGGCTGCAGGCCCTGGCTCGACCCGGTGTCGACAACGCCGTCGTGGTGCGCGAAATGCATCGCCAGGGGGCATCGGCGCGTACCGTAGGCGCCATGCGTTATGCCGAGCTGGCACAGGCACTGGAGCAGCGGGCGCGGGGGCAGTCGCCATTGCCTGCGGGTTCCGGTCTGGACGACTTGCACGTTGCACTCGAGCAGGTGCGGGCGCAGGCCGCCGCGCTCGACGACCAGCAGGCGACGTCGATGTCGGCGCCGTCCCTGGCGGAGCCGCCGGGCCGCTCCCAAAGTGAATCCCGCAGTGCCCAGCTCGCAGGGCACCATCTTGCGCCGATGTGTGACTCGGTGCTGGTGGTGGACGACGATCCGGTCGTGCTGATGCAGATGCAGCACATGTTGAGCGGAATCGGGGTGCGGGAGGTGCTGACGGCGCGCGATGGCGCAGAAGCGATCGTACGCATGGCCGGCCGCTCGGCGCCGTTCGATGTCGTCATCTGCGACCTCAACATGCCCGGAATGGACGGCGTCGAGATGATCCGGCGCTTCGGCCAGAGCGGTTTTCGCGGCGGCCTGGTGCTGATGAGCGGAGCCGACGAGCAACTGCTGGCCACGGTTGGCAACCTGGCGCAGCTGCAGGGCCTTTCCGTGCTCGGGCAAGTGCAAAAGCCGGCAACGCCGCAGCAGATGCGCGCGCTGCTGCGGCGCTCGGTACCGATGGCGGCCGGTCTGCGCAGCGCGGCGGCTGGCTCCGTCACGACACCGCAGGCCATTCTGGCGGCCATGCACAAGCACGAGTTCTCGATCTGGTTGCAGCCCAAGGTCGATGCGCAAACGCTGGTACCGGTCGGTGTCGAGGCGCTGGCCCGCTGGCGTCAGATTGACGGCAGCTTTGTTTCGCCTGATCTGTTCATTGTGGCCGCCGAACGTGCGGGCATCATCGGTGCGTTGTCCGGCGAACTGCTGCAGATAGCGCTGCGCGAAGCCGCCGCACTGCATGCGGCGGGCTTCCCGATGGCGATATCGCTGAACCTTTCGGCCTTGTGGCTGGATGACCTGAACCTGCCCGATCTGCTGCTGCGCTCCGCGCAGGAGCAGGGCCTGCAACCAGCCGACATCACGCTTGAGGTCACCGAGACCGGTGTGACCAAGGATATCGCCATTGCGCTGGACGTGCTGACCCGGTTGCGACTCAAGGGTTTCGGCCTGTCGATCGACGATTTCGGCATCGGCTACTCGTCATTCGAGCAACTCGGCCGCATACCGTTCACCGAAATGAAGCTGGACCGCAGCTTCGTGCAGCGCGGCACCCGGGACGCCGCGGCACGCGCCATCCTGGAGAGCAGCATGGCGATGGCCGGAAAGCTGGAGTTACGCACGGTTGCCGAGGGTGTGGAGACCGAGCTGGAGTTGCGACTGATGCGCGAACTCGGATTCGACGACATCCAGGGTTACCTGATCGCACGGCCCATGCCGCGCGAGGAATTGCTGCGCTGGTTGCGCCAGCGTTCGGTCGCGGCGCCCGGGTCGCCAGCGGCCGGTTAACGCGCGCGTGCGGCCGCGACCTGCTGGCCCAGTTCGATCACCGCCAGTGCGTAATAACTGCTCCAGTTGTAGCGCGTGATGACATAGAAGTTCTCGGTGCCGGTGACATACGTCGGCGGCCCATCGCCATTGAACAATTCGATCAGGGCCAGCGGCCCTTGGTGGCGTTGGCCGGCCGAGTCGGGTATCGCTCCCTTGGCCATGAAACTTTGCACGCTGAAGGTCGGCAGGATGTCGGGAGCCAACAGACTGTCCAGGTCGAGCACAGAATTGTCGAATGTCACCGGGTAGTGGGTCGGCATGCCTCTTTGCCAGCCGAAAGCCTGCAAGTAGTGGCCCACCGATCCGATCACGTCCGAAGCGCTGTCGAACAGGTCGATGCGCCCATCACCATCGAAGTCGATCGCGTAACGCACCCAGCTCGAGGGCATGAACTGCGGCATGCCCATGGCACCGGCATAACTGCCCTTGTAGCTCATCGCGTCGGTCGACGAACGCTGCGCGAGCGACAGCAGCTGTTCGAGTTCGCCGCGAAAGAAGACGCGCCGCTCGGCGGCCCGGGGATGGGTATCCGGGAAATCCAGACTCAGTGTGACCAGTGCATCCATGACGCGGAAATTGCCGGTATTGCGGCCGTAGATCGTCTCCACGCCGATGATTCCAACGATGATTTCCGCGGGCACACCGTAGATCTGTTCGGCCCGCGCGAGTTCGGCCTCGTTGGCTTGCCAGAACGCGACGCCGGCCTGGATCCGGACCGGCTCGATGAAGCGGCTGCGGTAGGCACTCCAGTTCTTGGCCGTCGCAGTGGCCGGCGGTAGCACCCAGCGTGTTACTTGCGGCAGAAAGCGTGATTGCCCTATCACCCGACGCACCCAGGCGCGATCGAGCCCGCGGTTCTCGGCAATGTCGTCGGCCAAACGCATTGCGTCCGCGCGCTTCGCATACATGACTTCGGTGCTGGCGCCCGCCACCACCTTGCGTTTGCTGTTGTGCCTGGCGTTGGCCGCATCCGCAGTGGGCAGGCATACACACAGCAGCAATGCGAGCAGGATCGAACGGGTGGGAGCGGACATCACTTGGGCCACGGAAGTTGGGAGAATTCTCGCCGCAAATCGCCCAGCCGCAGCGCGCCTGCCGCATCGGCGCGGGCATAACGCAAGGTCTCCAGTGCCAACATCCAGCGCGTCAGTGCCTGCGTTCGACCGTCTGCGGCACCCCACTGCGCGCGCACGACGTGTGCCATGCTGCGTGGCGGTGTTCCGGGCGGGACCGGCCAGCCGGCCGCACGCAGATGGCGCGCGGCGCGTTCGAGCAGGTGCAGCCAGGGGTCTTGCCGGTGTCGGTCCCACAAGGTCCAGGCCACACCCACGAGGCTGGTCAATACGATCAGCGCGAGCAACACATAGCCCAGGTCCTCCCAGCTCGGTGCATCGAAGCCGATGCCCTTGAGCAGGTCAAGTTGCGCGCTCTGGTTGTAGTTCAGTATCCACTGGTTCCAGCCGTTGTTGACCGCTTCCCAGGTGGCGCGCAGTTGCGCCCAGATCTGCGGATTGACGGCCTGCATCGCCGTGGCCACGACGTTCTGGGGTGGGCGCAACCGTTGCATGCTACCGGTGCGTCCGGGCGACACCGCCGACGTCGGGTCAACGCGAACCCAGCCGCGCCCGGACAGCCAGACTTCGACCCAGGCATGGGCATCGCTCTGGCGTATGGTCCAGAAGCCGTCGACGGCATTGACTTCGCCGCCCTGGTAGCCGGTGACGATGCGCGCCGGAATGTCGAGCGCACGCATCGTGATCGCGAATGCCGATGCGATGTGCTCGCAGAAACCGGTGCGCCGGTCGAACCAGAATTCGTCGGCGGTGTTCTGGCCATAGACGCCGGGTTCCAGCGTATAGCTGTAGCCGCCGGTGCGCAGACGCTGCAGCACCGCGTCGATCAGCTTCTGCGGGTCGGACCCCAACGCCGGGTCGCGCCGCAGTTCGCTGGCCCAGGCCATGGTACGGGGATTCAGGCCCGGCGGCAGATCCAGCTCGTCCTGCAGCGCGGCGGTCCTGCGCGTCGGCCCATGGCTGAACTGGGTATAGCTTTGCGCCCGGTAGCGCAGCAGGTCGGCGACAGGGCGCTCGGCGATCCATTGCAGCTGCGCCGACATGTGCATCGGCATGGCGCGGGCATCGGGCCTGTCCGGTGCTGCATCCAGCACGAAGATCCACGGCCGGTTGTTGGGCTCGAGCGTGACCTGGTAACGGATCGGTTCACCGCTCACCTGCAGAGCAGCGGCGTCCAACATCCGCGGCGGGAAACTGGAGCGCAGCGGCTGCCATTGGCGACCCTGCAACGTGGACAGCACCGGCCCACGGAAATACAGCTCGGATTGCGGCGGCGGCAGGCCGTCGAACCGGATCCTCATCGCGATGCTGTCGTCCAGTGCAAGTTCGGCGAGGGCGCCGACCTCCATCGTCTCCGACAGCCCGCTGCGCCCGGCCATGGCATCGCTGGGCACTCCCCATAGCGGTGCCAGGCGCGGAAACAGCATGAACAGCACCAGCATGATCGGGGCGCCCAGCGCGGCCATGGTCAATGCAATGCCGGCAGCTTCGCGCAATGGCGGTTTTCCGACTGGCATGTGGGTATTGACCAGCGCGGTCAGCAGACCCATCAGTGCCGCCAGCATGGCAGCCGCGGTCAATAGCGATTGCGAGAAGAAGAAGTTGGTGAGCATCGTGAAGAAGCTCAGGAAGAACACCACGAAGGCATCGCGCCGCGCGCGCAACTCGAGCGTCTTGAGCGACAGCAACACCACCAGCAGCGTGACGCCTGCGTCGCGCCCGAGCAGTGTGCGATGGGTCAACAAGGTTGCGCCCGTCGTCAGTACCAGCAGTCCGAGCAGCCACCAGCGCGAGGGCAGGGGGCGCGCGTTCCAGGCCAGCGTCGCGCGCCAGCCGAGCACCGCCAGTGCCAGGGCCGAGCACCACAATGGCAAGTGGCCGAATTGCGGTGCCAGCACCCCGGCGATGACCAACAGCAGGAACAGCGTGTCGCGGGCATCGCGCGGCAGATGGCGCAGCTTTTCCAGCATCGTCATGATGCGGGAAAACCATGTCGTGCCAGTGCCTCCAGGCAGCGCCGCTTGTGCAATTCGCCGCTGGCGGGGCGGATCTGCTGTGCGCCCAGGCGCAGGCCGAAATCCAGGCCCTGCCGGTCGGCCTGCAGCACCCATGCGCACAGACGGGACAAGGCCAGTTCCAGCGGGGCACCGGTACCCACCAGCGTCAGCGGAAATCCGGTCTGGGCCAGGTCGAGCCATAGCTGGTGGCGCTGGGCCTGATGCGTGTCGCGGCTGATCAGTTCATCGGCCTTGGCCCACTTTTTCCAGACCACCCACTTGAGTGGGTCGCCGCGCTGGTAGGCGCGCACGCCGTCGAACTCGCCACTGGCGCGGTATGCCTGTGTTTGGGCAGCGTCGCTGGCGATCGGCTGGCCCTCGGGCAGCGGTGGTGGTCGCAGTTCCGGGGCGGGATAAACCAGCACCCGCGAGGCCGGTCGCCAGACGGTCCAGACCCGAAACGTACCCAGCGGGAAGCGGGTCTCGGCGCTCAGGGCCGGAATAGCGATCAAACCGCGTTGCCCTGGCGTGAACGCGACGTGGACAGTGGCGCGCCCCTGGGACGGAACATCGGTCCAGACCCAATGGTTGCCATCGAACATGCGCATGCCGATGCCATGGCGCACGCGCTTGCGTGTGCTGACCAGGTCCACCGACAGCAGGGTGTTGCTGCCCTGAAAGCCGGGTTCCACCGGCAGCAGTTGTAGTGACAGGCCACGCAAAGTGCCATGGCACAGATGCATTCCGACCAGCGCACTGCCGGCGAGCAGGAAGGTCAGCAGGTAACCCAAATTGAGCTGGTAATTGATCGATGCCACCAGCAGCACCAGCAGTGTCGCGGCAAGCATGAGTCCGGGACGGGTCGGCAGGATGTAGACATTGCGCTGCGTCAGCAGCATCACGTCACGCGGCGTCAAGCGCAATTGCAGCCACTGGCGCAAACGCGCCTGCAGATAGCGTGCGGGATGCCGCAAGAAGCGAGGCAGTGGCTGCGTCAGAGCCATCGTCTGCGTCGCCCGCTTCAGGCCAGTGCAACCGCGAGCAGCATTGCCCGTACCTGCTCGACGGCGCCGCGGCCGGCGTCGCCCACCGGATGCAGGCGATGCGCAATGGTTTGCGGCAGAATCGCTTGCACGTCATCGGGTGCCACGTAGTCGCGCCCGCTGAGCAGGGCCTGCGCCTTGGCGGCCCGTAGCACGGCGATGCCTGCGCGCGGGCTCAGCCCCTGCAGGAACCACTGGCCCGAGCGCGTGGCCGCGATCAAGTCCTGCACATAGTCCAGCAGCGGTTCGGCGGCATGCACCGCCAGCACCTGCTGTTGCAACTGCATCAACTCCTGTGGCGACATCAGCTTGTCCATGGTGTCGACCATGGCGCGCCTGTCGCTTCCCAGCAGCAGTTGGCGCTCGGATGCCCGATCCGGGTAGCCAATGGAGATGCGCATCAGGAAGCGGTCGAGCTGCGACTCGGGCAGCGCATAGGTGCCGAGCTGGTCATGCGGATTCTGCGTGGCGATAACGAAAAAGGGATCCGGCAAGGCGCGGGTTTCCCCCTCGGCGGTAACCTGCTTCTCCTCCATCGCTTCGAGCAATGCACTTTGGGTCTTGGGGCTGGCGCGGTTGATTTCGTCGGCCAGCAGAACCTGCGCAAATATCGGGCCCGGATGAAAGATGAAAGCTTCCTTGCCGCGCTCGTAGATCGATACGCCCGAGAGGTCGCTGGGCATCAGGTCGGAAGTGAATTGCACGCGCGAAAAATCTAGTCCGAAGCTACGCGCCAGTGCGTGCGCCAGCGTGGTCTTGCCAACTCCGGGAACGTCCTCGATCAGCAAGTGACCGCCGGCCAGCAGGCAGGCAACACAATCCTGGATCTGGGCCGACTTTCCGACGATCACCGTGTTAAGCTGACCCAGCAACTGCTGGACTTTTTCTTGTGGATGCATGGTATGACGTTACATGAAAATTTTGGCGCGATGCGGGGCTCATGAACAAGACCGGATACTTTGCACATAGCCTGTGCCGCCAGCACGATATGGGGCAGGGCCATCCCGAATGTCCCCAGCGGCTTGACGCCATTGAAGACCGCCTGCTGATCTGCGGCGTCGGCGACGCGCTGGAGCGGCGCGAGGCACCGCCGGCTCCGCTGGTCGACATCGAGCTGGCGCATGACCGCATGTATGTCGCATCCTTGCGCGGCCTGGCGGATGGTTTGCGCGAGGAAATCGACGCCGGTGGCCCGGACCACGTGCAGATCGACCCCGACACCACGCTCGGAATCCACACCTGGGATGCCGCGCTGCATGCGGTCGGAGCTGCGTTGGCCGCCACCGATGCAGTGATCGCCGGCGAACTGGAAAATGCCTTCTGTGCCGTGCGCCCGCCCGGTCACCACGCCGGCCGGGCACAGGCGATGGGTTTTTGTTTCTTCAACAACGTGGCCGTGGCTGCGAAATACGCGCTGCAGCGCCATGGCCTCAGGCGCGTGGCCATCGTTGACTTCGACGTGCACCACGGCAATGGCACTGAGGATATCGTCGCCAACGACCCGCGCATCCTGATGGTGAGCATCTACCAGCATCCGTTTTACCCGAATGGCGGTGCAAGCTCGAACGCCGCCCATATGGTGAATCTGCCGGTCCCGGCCTATACCCGGGGGCCCGAAATTCGCGCGATGATCGAGGCCAGCTGGATCCCGGCGCTGGAGGAGCATCGGCCGGAGATGATCTTCATCAGTGCCGGTTTCGATGCCCACCGGGAAGACGACATGGGCCAGCTCGGCCTGGTCGAGCAGGACTACGCCTGGATCACGCAGCGCGTCAAGGACGTCGCGCGGCGCCATGCCAACGGGCGCATCGTGTCGTGTCTGGAGGGGGGTTACAACCTCAGTGCATTGGCGCGCAGCGTGGAGGCGCATCTTCGGGTATTGGCCGACGTTTGATATTGAAGAGTGTCTGTTCGTCTGCTTGACTGGTCGTCAGTTCGCCTGATCGCTGGTTCGCAGATCCGCGGTTTCGCAGGTTCGCAGGTTCGCAGGTTCGGTACCGTGTGGTGTCGGGTGTTCGCGCAATCAGGCCGATGCGGCAATCTGCTCCGCAAATGTCCACCGGCCTTCGGCCTCCTCCTTTATTTCGCTGCTCAGACTGCCACAACGACCTGATCGGTGTGTTGGGTATGGGTCGGCGGGTTGGGACCCAAAGAAGCAAGCTTGCACGTCAGGGTGGGTGGACGGCGCAGCGAAATAAAGGAGGAGAAACGGGCGCAGCCCGTTTAGGGGGACATTCGCGGAGCCGTTCACCCGCCCTGACGTGCCCGCCAAAGCCCGCACCTATGCCTTGCTATCATGAATAAGCACGATCGTTCTTTTCCCAGGCGTCGCATGTCGCAGGTTATTCGGGACTTGTCGCGCCAGCGAAGCGTGTGACGATTCTCGACGCATAGAATGAATGGCTTTGTGCGGACGCTCGACGTCCGAATCAGGAACGCAATTTTTACCAATCTATGGAGTCGCAGCAATGAAGGTACTGGTGCCTGTGAAACGTGTGGTGGACTACAACGTCAAGGTGCGCGTCAAGTCGGACGGCAGCGGGGTGGACATCGCCAACGTCAAGATGAGCATGAATCCGTTCGACGAGATCGCCATCGAGGAGGCGGTACGCCTGCGCGAGAAGGGTGTCGCCACCGAGGTGATCGCCGTGTCCTGTGGTGTGCTGCAGTGCCAGGAAACCCTGCGTACTGCAATGGCGATCGGAGCCGATCGTGCCATCCTGGTGGAGACCAGCGAAGAGCTGCAGCCGCTGGCCGTGGCCAAACTGCTCAAGGCCCTGGTCGAGAAGGAGCAGCCAGGCCTGGTGATCCTTGGCAAGCAGGCGATCGATGACGACTGCAACCAGACCGGCCAGATGCTTGCTGCGCTGTGCGACCTGCCGCAGGCGACGTTTGCCAGCAAGATCGAAGTGGCCGACGGCAAGGCCAACGTGACCCGAGAGGTCGATGGCGGACTCGAAATCGTCTCCATCACCTTGCCGGCGATCGTGACCACCGACCTGCGCCTGAATGAGCCACGTTACGTGACTCTGCCCAACATCATGAAGGCCAAGAAGAAGCAACTCGACAACTTCAAGCCGGCTGACCTGGGCGTTGACGTCAAGGCCCACCTGAAGGTCCTCAAGGTCAAGGAACCGCCACAGCGCAGTGCCGGTGTCAAGGTGCCAGATGTCGCCACACTGGTCGATAAGCTGAAAAACGAAGCAAAGGTAATCTGACATGACTTCACTCGTAATTGCCGAACACGACAACAACAGCATCAAGGTCGCAACACTGAACACCGTGACCGCAGCGCTGCAGTGCGGCGGTGACGTTCACGTGCTGGTGGCGGGCTCCAACGCCGGCGCAGCCGCAGCGGCAGCTGCCAAGATTGCCGGCGTGACCAAGGTACTGCACGCCGATGAGGCGGGCCTGGCCCATGGCCTGGCGGAGAACATGGCGGCCCAGGTGCTGGCCATCGCCAAGGACTACAGCCACATCCTGTTTCCTTCCACGGCATCCGGCAAGAACATCGCGCCACGCGTGGCGGCCAAGCTGGACGTTGGCCAGGTCTCGGATGTCATCAAGATCGACAGCCCCGACACCTTCGAACGTCCGATCTACGCCGGCAATGCGATTGCCACCGTGCAGAGCCTGGATGCAGTCAAGGTGCTGACGGTGCGTACCACCGGTTTCGATCCCGCCGCCGCCGAAGGTGGCTCTGCCGCGGTGGAGACGGTTGCCGCCGTGGCCGCCAGTGCCAACACCACGTTTGTGGGCAGTGAAATCGCCAAGAACGACCGTCCGGAGCTGACCGCCGCCAAGATTGTTGTCAGTGGTGGCCGAGCCTTGGGCAGCGCCGAGAAATTCACCGAAGTGATGACTCCGCTGGCCGACAAGCTGGGTGCCGCCATGGGTGCGTCGCGTGCCGCGGTCGACGCCGGATATGCGCCCAACGACTGGCAGGTTGGCCAGACCGGCAAGATCGTGGCACCCGATTTGTACATCGCTTGCGGTATCAGCGGCGCCATCCAGCATCTGGCCGGGATGAAGGACTCCAAGGTGATTGTCGCGATCAACAAGGACCCGGAGGCGCCGATCTTCAGCGTCGCCGATTACGGCCTGGAGGCCGATCTTTTTGTCGCAGTCCCGGAGTTGGTCAAGGCGCTGTGAGCTGATTTTCATGAGTCGGCCGCGCACCGAGCGGTGTGCGACTCGGTGGTAATACGCGCCGCGTCTGTTTGTCCCCCGGTCGGAGCAGCGCGGCGTTTTTGGTTCTGGAGGTTATCGTGAGCTACGTCGCACCCGTCAAGGACATGTTGTTCAACATCACGTATCTGGCCGGTCTGGAGCAGGTCGCTGCCATGCCCGGTTTCGAGGATGCCGGTCTGGAGACGGCGCAGGCCGTGCTGGAGGAAGCCGCGCGCTTCAACCAGGAAGTGCTTGCCCCGCTGAACTGGGACGGCGACCTGAATCCGTCGACCTTTAAGGATGGTGTGGTCACGACAACGGCCGGCTTCAAACAGGCCTATGCCCGGTTTGCCGAGGCCGGATGGCAAGGCTTGCAGCATCCGGCTGATTTCGGCGGCCAGGGCCTGCCCAAGACGATTGGCACGGCCTGCATCGAGATGGTCAACAGTGCCAACATGAGTTTTGCCTTGTGTCCGCTGCTCACCGACGGGGCGATCGAGGCCTTGCTGACGGCCGGCTCCGACGATCTCAAGGCCATCTACCTGGAAAACCTGGTCAGCGGCAAATGGACCGGAACCATGAACCTGACCGAATCCCAGGCAGGCTCGGATCTGGCCATGGTGCGCACGCGTGCCGAACCGCAAGCAGACGGCAGCTACAAGGTCTTCGGCACCAAGATTTTCATCACCTACGGTGAGCACGACATGGCCGAGAACATCGTCCATCTGGTGCTGGCAAGGGTTGCCGGTGCGCCGGAAGGTGTCAAGGGCATCAGCCTGTTCGTCGTGCCCAAGTTCATGGTCAATGCCGACGGCAGTGTCGGTGCGCGCAACGACGTCCATTGCGTCAGCATCGAACACAAGCTCGGCATCAAGGCATCGCCGACGGCGGTGCTGCAATATGGCGACAACGGCGGCGCCGTCGGTTTCGTGGTCGGTCAGGAGAACCGCGGGCTCGAGTACATGTTCATCATGATGAACGCCGCGCGTTATGCGGTCGGTGTGCAAGGCATCGCAATCGCCGAGCGGGCCTACCAGAAGGCCGTGGCCTTTGCCCGCGAGCGCGTGCAGTCGCGGCCGGTCGATGGTTCGATCAAGGCCAGTGCGCCCATCATCCACCACCCCGACGTCAAGCGCATGCTGATGACGATGCGCGCACTTACCGAAGGCTGCCGCGCCATGGCCTCGGTTGCTGCTGCAGCATACGATGCGGCGCACCATCACCCGGACGCCGAGGTGCGCAAGCAGAACCAGTCCTTCTATGAGTATCTGGTGCCGCTGATCAAGGGCTACAGCACCGAAATGAGCCTGGAGGTCACCAGCCTGGGCGTGCAGGTGCACGGCGGCATGGGATTCATCGAGGAGACCGGGGCGGCGCAGTATTACCGCGATGCGCGCATCCTGCCGATCTACGAGGGCACGACAGCGATCCAGGCCAACGATCTGGTCGGACGCAAGACCAGTCGTGATGGCGGACAGACGGCGTTGGCGATTGCTGCGCAGGTGCAGGCCACCGAAAAGGCGTTGCTGTCCAATGGCTCGGCTGACGCAAAAGCCATGGCCGGGCGGCTGGGTGCGGCGCGGGTGGCGTTTACCGATGTCGTGCAATTCATGGCCGATCAGTCCAAGGGATCGCCCAACGCCGTGTTTGCCGGTAGCGTGCCGTATCTGATGCTGGCCGGCAATCTGATGGCCGGCTGGCAAATGGCGCGCGCGATGCTGGTGGCACGGGAGCAATTGGCAGCAGGCAGCGACACGGCCTTCATGCAAGCCAAGGTGACGACTGCGCGTTTCTACGGCGACCATATCCTGACGCGTGCCCCGGGTTTGCGCGATGCCATCGTCGAGGGTTCCGATAGCGTTAACGCGCTGGCGCTGGACGCTTACTGAACGGCTTGCCAGCCATCCACCCACCCACAAGACCCCATGTCGAAACTGCCAGCACATCTGAACCAACTGCCACTGCCCATTTTCGGCGCGCCGCTTTTCATCATCAGCAATCCCAAACTGGTGATTGCCCAATGTGTCGCCGGCGTCGTCGGCGCGATGCCGGCGCTCAATGCGCGACCGGCGGCGCAACTCGAGGACTGGCTGGCCGAGATCAGCGAGACGCTGGCGGCCCATGACAAAGCCCACCCCGAGCAGCCCGCCGCGCCGTTTGCCATCAACCAGATCGTGCACAAGAGCAACGACCGGCTCGAACACGACATGGGCCTGTGCGTGAAGTACAAGGTGCCGATCATCATCACCAGCCTGGGCGCGCGCGAGGACATCAACGCGGCGGCACACAGTTATGGTGGCGTGGTGATGCACGACATCATCAACAACCGGTTCGCCCACAAGGCGATCGACAAGGGCGCCGACGGCCTGATTGCAGTGGCAGCCGGTGCCGGTGGTCACGCGGGCGTCAAGAGTCCGTTTGCGCTGATCCAGGAGATTCGCCAGTGGTTCGATGGTCCGCTGGCACTGTCGGGTGCCATCGCCACCGGTGGCGCCGTGCTGGCCGCGCAGGCCATGGGCGCGGATTTCGCGTACATCGGCTCGGCCTTCATCGCCACCGAGGAGGCACGCGCCATTGATGCCTACAAGCAGGCGATAGTCGACGGAAATTCAGACGACATTGTCTACAGCAATCTGTTCACCGGCATCCACGGAAATTACCTGGCGCCGAGCATTCGTGCCGCCGGCATGGACCCGGACAACCTGCCGGTCAGTGATCCCAGCAGCATGAATTTTGGCGGCGACGCCAAGAAGGCGTGGAAGGATATCTGGGGTTGTGGTCAGGGTATCGGTGCGGTCGACAAGCTCCAGAGTGCGGGTGACTTCGTGGCCCGGCTGCGCCGCGAATACGAGGCTGCGCGGGCCCGCTTGCTTTCGCCTGCGACGGCCTGACGCCGACGGCGCCAGTCGCAGCGCCGAAAGCGGCCAGCAGGCGCGTGCCATGACATCGGGATCTGAGGCAGGCGATTTTTGGGTCGCGCTCGGGTTGAACGGTGTCAGTTCGGGTTGACGGGTTGACCCGTTGTGCGTCAATCCATATACTGTATGCATGAACAGTCAATGGATCGTAGTTAACAATACTTCGCCGTCTGTCAATGTGCTGCAGTTCGGGACGCCGCGTGCCTGAAGTCTCGATTCCGCTGCACGCCATCAAGGGCCGCGGTTCTGCCGACCAGTTGGCGCACCGTTTCTCAGCCCACACGAGTTGTGCGTTCGACGACGGCTGGGGAACCCTGGATGAGGCCCACGGCAGCGCTCCGCAATCTGGTGTGCCAACCCGCATTCAGGCGCAGACCGCCGGCAGCGCGATCAGCCGGAACCAGTCACCCGATATTCATTTCGATTACGGTCTGAACCCGTATCGTGGCTGCGAACATGGTTGTGTCTATTGTTACGCCAGGCCCACCCATAGCTACCTGAACCTGTCGCCGGGGTTGGATTTCGAGACCCGCATCTTCGCCAAGACAAACCTTGCCGAGCAACTGGCCCGGGAACTGCAGTCGCGAAGTTACGTACCCAGCCAGATCGTCATCGGCTCGGTCACTGACGCGTATCAGCCGGCCGAACGGCGGTGGCGGGTCACCCGCTCAGTCATCGAATTGCTGGCGCGTTGTGACCATCCGTTGGCGATTGTGACCAAGGGCAGCGGCGTCGAACGCGATGTGGACCTGCTCGGCGCCATGGCGGCGAAAAACCTGGCCGCGGTATATGTGACGATCACCACGCTGGATGCGGCGTTGGCCCGCAAGCTGGAGCCGCGTGCCAGCGCGCCACATCGTCGCCTGCGCACGATACGGGCACTGGCCGACGCCGGCATTCCGGTAGGTGTGAGTGTGGCGCCGCAGATTCCCTTCATCAACGAAGACATGGAAAAAGTGCTGGAAGCGGCGACCGAGGCCGGCGCCACATCTGCTTTTTACTCGGTGTTGCGGTTGCCCTGGGAACTCAACGACATATTTCAGCAATGGCTCGCGCTGCATTACCCGCAGCGCGCCGCGCGGGTCATGGCACGCATCCGCGAAATGCGCGGTGGGCGCGACTACGACGCCGACTTTTCCACCCGCATGAAAGGCAGCGGAGTCTGGGCGCAGTTGCTGGGCCAGCGCTTCGAGAAGACCTGTGCGCGGCTGGGTTTGAACCGCATGCGCACGCCGCTGGACCTGACGCAGTTCCGTGCCGCCGCTTTGTCACCGCAGCAGAGCCTGTTCTGATGGCGCAGTCGGTGCGGCATCCGGCACGGCGCTGCCTGCACTGGCGCGGTCAGCAAGGCTCTGTTGCTCGAGGTTGTCATGCTTCGCTGGGCGCGTCGGTATCCAGCGTCTCGTCGTAGCTGCGGCCATGGCGCATGCGACGGTACAGCGGCAACGCCAGCAAGCCGGCCAGCAGAAACAGCACAATCGACGATCCGATGCGCCAGTGCGATTCCACCGTCAGCCCGTCACCGGCCAGCGCGAATATCAGCGCCTGTGGCAAATAGCCGACGAAGCTGCCCGCAAAAAATCCCAGCTTGCGAATGTTCGACACTCCGGCCACCAGATTGGTGATCAGGTTGCTGCCCACGGGTAGCAACCTGATCAACAAGGTCATAGAAAACGGGTCGCCGCGGACGAAGTTGTCGAAGCGCCGCAGCCGTTCGGGAAACAGGCGTTTTACGACGGTACGTCCGAAAAGCCGCGCGTAGTAGAAGGCCAGAATGCAACCGCCAAGCGCTGCCACCGCCGCAAGCACGGTGCCAGTCAGCACACCGAACGCGTAACCGCCGAAGAAGGCGACCATCTGGCGCGGCAACCCTACCGCACAGATGACAGCACCGGCGGCAAGGTAAACGGCATATCCCTTGAGTCCGTGACCACGCACGTTGGCATTGATCCATTCGCGTTCAAAGATATGGTCGAGCCCCGCATTCTTGAGCAGCAACCCGATCCCCACCAGGGACAGGATGATGAATATGCCGCGCATCCAGACGGGCAGATGGGGTTTGTTCACTTGGCGACTTGCCGGCTGCGTGGCCGCGCTCCTGTTTCTCGAAAGGCCTCGATTGTGCATCGATCGGCATGCGCCACGCCGGCAAGATAGAGCCGATTGCGGCCGCAGACTCAGGTCTCTGCGGCCGCAGACTCAGGTCAGCCAGATCGAGCCGTGCTCCGGCAGCTGGGCATTCCTGCAGCCTGCATTCGGTATCGGGCCCCGACGTGGGGCTTGATGGCGGTCAAGTGAAGAAGCTTTTCAAGCGGTCGGTCCAACTCTCGGTGCTTGGCGAATGTTTGCCCGCGCCCTTCTGGAACGACTCCTCCAGGTCACGCAGCAGCTTGCGCTGCGCTTCGTTGAGCTTGACCGGCGTCTCGACCAGGATGTGGCAATACAGGTCGCCAGGGTAACTCGCGCGCACTCCCTTGATGCCCTTGCCGCGCAATCGGAACTGCTTGCCGGTCTGTGTGCCTTCCGGCATGTCGATCACCGCCTTGCCTGCCAGCGTCGGCACATCGATCTCGCCGCCGAGCGAAGCGGTGATGATGTTGATCGGCACCGTGCAGTGCAGATCATCGCCGTCGCGCTCGAAGATATCGTGCTTCTTTAGCCGGATCTCGATATACAGGTCCCCGGCCGGGCCGCCATTGGTGCCGGGTTCGCCGTTGCCGGTGCTGCGGATCCGCATGCCGCCGTCAATGCCGGCCGGAATTTTGACTTCAAGCGTCTTTTGCTTCTTGATCTTGCCCTGGCCTTGGCAAGCGATACAGGGCTCGGGGATGACCTTGCCGGCGCCGCGACAGGTGGGGCAGGTCTGCTGCACACTGAAGAACCCCTGGCGCATCTGTACGGTGCCTGCGCCGCCGCAGGTGGCGCAGGCCTTGACCTGGGTACCCGGTTTGGCGCCCGATCCATGGCAGGTGTCGCAAGCTTCCCAGCTCGGTATCCGGATCTGTGCATCCTTGCCGCGCGCAGCTTCCTCGAGCGATATCTCCATCGCATAGCTCAGGTCGCCGCCACGGAACACCTGGCGCCCACCGGCGCCGCGCCCGCGCTGCTGACCGAACATGTCGCCAAAGATGTCGCCAAACGCCTCGGCAAATCCGCCGAAGCCCTCGGCGCCCGGGCCGCCACGCATGTTCGGGTCCACGCCGGCGTGGCCATACTGGTCATACGCCGCCCGCTTCTGCGGGTCGGACAGCATCTCGTAGGCCTCCTTGCACTCCTTGAACTTCTCTTCCGCCGCTTTGGAAGCGTCACCCTGATTGCGGTCAGGGTGGTGCTTCATCGCATGCTTGCGATAGGCTTTCTTGATCTCTTCGTCCGATGCGTTCTTTGGAACACCCAGCGCTTCGTAATAGTCTCTCTTGGCCATCGTCGTTCTCTGTCAGCGCGCAGCCACGCGGTTATCGCCTGCTGCGCTGAGTCGTTCCATCAATGCAGATCGCCGCGCCGAAGATTCCGCGAGGGAACCGTTCGGGCGCGGCGTTTGCTGTGACAGCGAGGCTGTCATCAACCCTTCTTGACTTCCTTCACCTCGGCATCGACCACGTCGTCGTCCGCCGCACGCGAAGCGCCTTGCGGTGCTGCTTGCGCGTCGTCGCCCATGCCGCCGCCGGCAGCCTGATCGCCACCTTGCTTGGCCTGCATGTCGGCGTACATCTGCTCGCCCAGTTTCTGGCTGGCCGTCATCAGCGCGGTATTCTTCTCGTCGATCGCGGCCTTGTCCTCGCCCTTGAGGGCTTCTTCCAGCTCCTTGATCGCCGCCTCGATCTTCTCCTTCTCGCCAGCGTCGAGCTTGTCGCCGAACTCGGTCAGGCTCTTCTTGACGCTGTGCACGCTGGCCTCGGCCTGATTGCGCGACTGCACCAGTTCGAGCTTCTTCTTGTCGTCGGCCGCATTGAGCTCGGCGTCCTTCACCATTTGCTGGATCTCGGCCTCGGTCAGGCCGGAGTTGGCCTTGATCGTGATCTTGTTTTCCTTGCCGGTGCCCTTGTCCTTGGCGCCAACGTGCAGGATGCCGTTGGCGTCGATGTCGAACGACACCTCGATCTGCGGCGTACCGCGGGCAGACGGCGGAATGCCTTCGAGGTTGAACTCGCCCAGCATCTTGTTGCCGGCGGCAATCTCGCGCTCGCCCTGGAACACCTTGATCGTGACCGCTGGCTGGTTGTCGTCGGCGGTCGAGAAGGTCTGCGCGAACTTGGTCGGTATCGTGGTGTTCTTGGTGATCATCTTGGTCATCACGCCGCCCAGCGTTTCGATGCCCAACGAAAGCGGAGTCACGTCGAGCAGCAACACGTCCTTGCGGTCACCGGTCAGCACCTGGCCCTGGATCGCCGCGCCCACGGCAACGGCCTCGTCCGGGTTCACGTCCTTGCGCGGCTCACGGCCAAAGAAGGCCTTGACCTTCTCCTGCACCTTGGGCATGCGCGTCATGCCGCCAACCAGGATCACATCATGGATGTCGGCTACATTCACGCCGGCATCCTTGATGGCGGTGCGGCAAGGCGCGATGGTGCGCTCGATCAGGTCTTCCACCAGCGACTCCAGCTTGGCGCGGGTCAGCTTGATGCTCAGGTGCTTCGGACCCGATGCGTCGGCCGTCACGTACGGCAGGTTGATGTCGGTCTGCGCGCTGTTGGACAACTCGATCTTGGCCTTCTCGGCAGCTTCCTTGAGCCGCTGCAGCGCCAGCACGTCCTTGCCCAGGTCGACGCCCTGTTCCTTCTTGAACTCGGTGATGATGAAGTCGATCACGCGCTGGTCGAAGTCCTCGCCACCCAGGAAGGTGTCACCATTGGTCGACAGCACTTCGAACTGCTTCTCGCCATCGACATCGGCGATCTCGATGATCGAGACGTCGAACG
>JBDTMH010000025.1:0-31527 GCA_039934375.1 Burkholderiaceae bacterium
CCACTTCCTCGAAACTGCGCGTGACCGTGGGCGATACCACCTGGCCGTTGGCAAACCGGATCGCGCCGGCGCCACAGCCATCGAGCCCGCAGACGAACTGGGCCAGGTTGTCGCGCACATGGCGGGCAGCGAACTGGGCCGCACGGCCATTCAGATCGGTGCCGGCTGACGCCGCGGTGGCCGACGCGTTCGGGATCTTGCTGGTGTCGCTGGCGGTCGCCAGCACGCGCTCGAAGGCCACGCCGAGTTCGTCGGCCACGACCTGCGCGACCTTGGTGTTCAGGCCCTGGCCCATTTCGGTGCCGCCATGGTTCACCTGCACGCTGCCGTCGGTGTACACGTGCACCAGAGCACCGGCCTGGTTGAATAACGTGGCGGTGAACGAGATGCCGAACTTCACCGGCGTGATGGCGATGCCGCGCTTGATCACCGGGCTGTTGGCGTTCCAGGCTGCAATGTCGGCACGCCTGCGCTGGTAGTCGCTGGTTTTTGCCAGTTGCGCCAGCAACGGCTCGAGGATGTTGTCCTCGACCGGCATCTGGTAGTGCGTCACGTTGCGTTCCTGTACGCCGTACAGGTTGCGCTGGCGCACCTCGAGCGGGTCGCGCCCGAGCCGGCGCGCGATATCGCCCATGATGGTCTCGATCAGGATCACGCCCTGCGGCCCGCCGAAGCCGCGAAACGCGGTATGGCTCTGGGTGTGCGTCTTGCAGCGGTAGGACGCGATCGCCACGTCTTCCAGGAAATACGCGTTGTCGCAGTGGAACACCGCACGGTCGGCCACCGGGCCGCTGAGGTCGGCCGAAAAGCCGCAGTTGACCAGCATCTGCAGGTCAAGCCCGCACAGGCGCCCGTCGTCGTCGAAACCGACCGTGTAGCGGTAGGCAAACGGATGGCGCTTGCCGGTGATCATGAAGTCGTCGTCGCGGTCCAGTCGCAGCTTGACCGGACGACGGTGCTTGGCCGCGCCAATCGCCGACCATACCGCCATGTGACCGGCCTGCGTCTCCTTGCCACCGAAACCACCTCCCATGCGCCGGCATTCAACCCGTACCGCATGGTTGGCGATGCCCAGCGCGTGTGAAACCCAGTGCTGCACCTCGCCGGGGTGCTGGGTACTGGAATACACCACCCACTGGTTCTGCTCCATCGGCACCACGTAAGCGACCTGGCCTTCGAGGTAGAAATGCTCCTGCCCGCCAACCTCCAGCGTACCCTCGAGCCGGTGTGGGGCGCGCGCCAGCGCAGCTTGCGCGTCGCCGCGGCGCACGAACACCGGCGGCAACACGAAACTCTCGGCTTGCAGTGCCGTGTGCACATCCAGGATGGCCGGTAGCGGCACGATGTCCAGCTGCACCTTGCGCGCGGCACGGCGTGCCTGCATCACCGTATCGGCCAGCACCAGGCCCACCACCTGGCCCACATGCTGCACCGTGTCGGTGGCAAATATCGGTTCGTCGCCGATGAACGATGCCAGCAGCGCGTGGCCGGGGATGTCGCGCGCCAGGATCACGTCGCGCACGCCGGGCATGGCCAGCGCCGCGCGGGTGTCGATACCGCGCAGCCGTCCATGGGCGACGTGCGACATCACCGGCGCCGCGTGCAACGTGTCGCGCAGCTCGATGATGTCGTCGACGTAGGTGGCGCTGCCGGCGACCTGGGCGCGGGCGCTTTCATGGGGGCGCGACACGCCGGCAGCTCCGGTCGGGTCGATGGCCGGGCGGGCCACGCCACGGCGCGCGCGCGTCGGCCTGGCGAGCGATGGCAGTTTTTCGGGTGCGTTCATGCGGCTTCTCCTTGCAGGACAAAAGACTCCAGGTTGACCGCCTGCTGGCCCTGGCTCTCGAGCCAGAAGCGCTGCAGCAGGTTGCCCAGTACCTGGCTGCGGTAAGCAGCGCTGGCACGCATGTCGCTGATCGGCTGGAATTCGCCGCGCAGCACCTGCGCCGCGGCGCGCGCCAGTTCGGCCGTCCATGGCTTGCCGACCAGCGCCAGTTCGGTCTTGACCGCCCGCACCGGCGTTGCGGCAACGCCGCCTACGCCGATCGAGGCCGCCGTGACGATGCCCGCGTCGTCCAGCTGCAGACTCAAAGCCAGGCAGATCGCCGAGATGTCGTCGTCAAAACGCTTGGAGATCTTGTAGACTCGCATGAACTCGCTTGGCAGCGGCAGCGGCACCTTGATCCAGGCCAGCAGCTCGTCGCTCGCCATGACGTTCTTGCGGTAGCCGGTGTACAACGCCTCCAGCGGCAATTCGCGATGGCCGCCCTGGCGCATCAGCACCACGTTGGCGCCCAATGCGATCAGCAGCGGCATGCTGTCGCCGATCGGCGAGCCGTTGGCGACGTTGCCGCCCAGTGTGCCGGCATTGCGTACCGGCAGCCCGGCAAAGCGGTTGGCGAACACCTTGAGTTGCGGCCGGTCCTGCTCCAATGCCGCGTAGGCCTCGGTCAGGCTGGCGGCCGCGCCGATCGCGATGTGGTGCGGGTAACGCTCGACGCGGCGCAGCTCGGCAGCCCGGGTCACGTCAAGCACCTGGGGGAACTGCTTGTGCATCTTGGTCACCCACAGCCCCACGTCGGTGCAGCCAGCCACGAGCTGCGCATCGGGGTATTCGGCACGCGCCTGCAGCAGGTCGACCAACCTGCGCGGGGCGAGATAAGGCGCACCGCTGGCGGCCGTGCGATTTGCCTCCAGTTGGGCCAATTGCCGGATCAGCATCGCTTCATCGACCGCCAGCGCCGGATAGTTGCCCATTTTCTGCGCTGCCTCCAGGATGGGCTTGTAGCCGGTGCAGCGGCACAGGTTGCCCGAAAGTTCTTCCTGCGCCAGCGCTCGAGTGATGGTGCGGCCCTGGGCCAGGTGGTTCTGGTACATGCCGAACAGGCTCATGACGAAACCGGGCGTGCAGAAGCCGCATTGCGAGCCGTGGCACTGGACCATGGCCTGCTGGGCCGGGTGCAACTGGCCGTCGGGTGCGGCCAGATCTTCCACGGTCCACAGTGCCAGGCCGTCGACCGCGTGGGCCAACCGGATGCAGCTGTTGACGGCGCTGTAGGTGATGCCACCGTCCTGCAACTCGCCGAGTACGACGGTGCAGGCGCCACAATCGCCTTCACCGCAACCTTCCTTGGTGCCGGTACAGGCCAGGTCCTCGCGCAGCACCTCAAGCAAGGTGCGCTCGGGCGCCACGGCGTCGAGTGTGACGACGGCGCCGCGCCGGATGAATCGGATGGGTTGTGGGGTCATGGTGGGCGTTCCTGGGGCACGGGAGTGGTGTTGGGATGACGAACATCCGGTCTGGCGCCGGTGCTCGCTGCGTCGCCTTTCGGGCCAGGCGTCGGCAAGGGCGGATTCGTGCGCGCGTCCAGTCGACATTAATACATCTCCGTCCTCCTGCCATACACGCTAGCATATGTGTGCAATGTTTACGCCAGTATGAGAGATCACGCCATCTTCGACAAGATCGACCTTCATTTGATCAGGGTCCTGCATACCGTGTTGACTGAACGAAGTGTTTCTCGCGCCGCCGTACGACTGGGCATGCACCAGCCGGCCGTGAGTGCGTCGCTCAAACGCCTGCGCGATATTGCCCAGGACCCCTTGTTGGTGCGTGCCGGCAGCGGCATGGTGCCCACCGAGGCCGGTCTCGGCATGATCGAGCCGAGTTCGACCATCCTGCGGGGTGCCGAGATGTTGTTCAGCAGCGTACGCGGCTTCGAAGCGGCGAGCGCCGAACATACGTTCCGGATTGCCGCCAGCGACTACCTCGACAGCCAGTTCCTGCCGCGCCTGGTGGCCCAGATCAAGTCGCAGGCACCGATGTGCCATATCGACATCCTGCCGCTTTCCGGCGACTCGGACTACCGCACGCACCTCGCAGAAGGAGACGTCGATGTGGTGATCGGCAACTGGAGCACCCCACCGGACGACCTGCATCTGGGCGTGCTGTTTGACGACGAGGTGGTCTCGCTGGTGTCCGAGCAACATCCGGCTTCGCGGCGCGGCTGGAGCCCGCAGGAGTGGCTGGCGGCCGAACATGTGGCACCGGGCCGGACCCATCCTGGCGCCAAGGGGGTGATCGACGAACATCTGCAGAGCCTGGGTCTGCAGCGCAACATCACGACCCGGGTGGCCCATTTCGGCCTGATCCCAAGCATGGTGGCATCAACCTTGCTAGTGCTCACGACAGGGCGTGCTTACTGCGAGCGGTATGTCGGGCGGTTGCCGGTCACCATTCTTGCATGCCCTGTTTCCTTCCCGCGCATGCGTTATTACCAGCTCTGGCACGAACGCAGCCATGTGTCTGCGGCAGGCAAGTGGTTGCGTGAACGCGTCAAACTCGTGGCGGGCGGATTGTCGCAAGCGCCCGGATCGGGTTAGGCTCACGGTGCCCGTGTCGGTACGGGGTACAAAAGCCGACTGCAGCCAAGGCCGAGACAAGGCACAACAACAAGAGACACGAGAGACAAACCTTATGACCAGTACCCCGCGATTGCAGTTGACCGGCATCACCAAGCGCTATCCGTCCGTGGTGGCCAACGACGGCGTTTCCCTTACGGTGATGCCCGGCGAAACCCATGCGGTGCTGGGCGAGAACGGCGCCGGCAAGTCAACACTGATGAAGATCATCTACGGCTCGGTCAAGCCGGACGCTGGCAGCGTGTCGTTCAACGGGGAGGTGGTCCATATCCGCAACCCGCAGGAAGCGCGGCAGATGGGCATCAGCATGGTGTTCCAGCACTTCAGCCTGTTCGACACCATCACGGTGGCGGAGAACGTCTGGCTGGGGCTGGACAAGTCCTTGAGCCTTGACTCGGTGACCCGCTCCATCGTTGCCAAGGCCACCGAATACGGGCTGGACATCGACCCGGTGCGCCCAGTGCATACGCTGAGCGTGGGCGAGATGCAGCGGGTCGAGATCATCCGGGCGCTGCTCACCAACCCCAAATTGCTGATCCTCGACGAGCCGACCTCGGTCTTGACACCGCAGGCGGTCGAGAAACTCTTCGTCGTGCTCAAGAAGCTGGCCTCCGAGGGCTGCAGCATCCTGTACATCAGCCACAAGCTGCACGAGATCCGAGAGTTGTGCACCGCCTGCACCGTGTTGCGCGGCGGTGTCGTCACCGGAGTCTGCAATCCGGCCGAAGAATCGAATGCCTCACTGTCGCGCCTGATGATCGGCGCCGAGCCGCCCGAATTGCAGCACCGCGCGCAGCAACCCGGTGCGCCGGTGCTGCAGGTGTCCGACCTGAGCCTGCCGCGCGAAGACCAGTTCGGCGTCGATCTCGATGCCATCACGCTGCAGGTCTGTGCCGGCGAGGTGGTCGGGATTGCCGGTGTATCGGGCAATGGCCAGAGGGAGTTGCTGTACGCACTCTCGGGCGAGGACTGCCGCAGTGCCGCCGGAACCATTCGCATGGGCGAGATCGATATGTCGGCGCAACATCCGGGTGCGCGGCGCAAGCTCGGCCTGCATTTCGTGCCGGAGGAGCGGCTCGGGCGCGGCGCCGTCCCCACGCTGGGTCTGGCGCACAACCTGCTGCTGACGCGCAACGAGGCCTTGTCGGGCAGCATCCAATGGATCAGCCTGGGCAAGCTGCATGCGCAGGCGGCCGACATCATCCGGCGCTTCAATGTCAAGGCCGGTGGTCCGAACTCCGCGGCGCGGTCCTTGTCGGGTGGCAACCTGCAAAAGTTCATCGTGGGGCGCGAGATCGACGCCAAGCCGAAACTGCTGATCGTCTCGCAGCCGACCTGGGGCGTGGATGTCGGCGCGTCGGCGCAGATTCGCGGCGAGATCCTGGGCCTGCGCGACCAGGGTTGCGCGGTGCTGGTGGTCAGCGAGGAGCTCGACGAGCTGTTCGAGCTCAGTGATCGCCTGCACGTGATCGCCAAGGGCAAGCTGTCGCCCTCGGTGCCGATCGCCGAGGCCACGATCGAGAAAATCGGCGAATGGATGAGCGGCTTGTGGGAGGTGGACCATGCTGCGGCTTGAAGCCCGTCCCCAGCCATCACAGCTGTGGAGCTACGGCTCGCCGGTGCTGGCGTTGCTGCTCACGGTGCTGATCGGTGTCGTGATGTTCGTCTCGCTGGGCAAAGACCCGTTGCGTGGCCTGGAGATGTTCTTCTGGCTGCCGATCAACAGTGGTTATGCGGTCGGTGAACTGCTGGTCAAGGCCACGCCGCTGCTGCTCATCGCGCTGGGCCTGGCCGTGTGTTTCCGCTCCAATGTCTGGAACATCGGCGCCGAAGGCCAGTACATCATCGGCGCGATCTTCGCCGGGGGCGTGGCGCTGCTGGCCGACAAGTCGAGCAGCGGCTGGATCGTCGTTCCGATACTGCTGGCCGGTGTCATCGGCGGCATGGTGTGGGCCGCCATCACCGCATTGCTGCGCGACCGCTTCAACGCCAACGAGATCCTGGTCAGCCTGATGCTGGTCTACGTAGCGGTCCAGCTGCTGAGCTACCTGGTAGGCGGGCCGTGGAAGGACCCGATGGGCTTCAACTTTCCGCAGTCCAAGAGCTTCGATGCCGTCACGCGCATTCCCCGGCTGTTTGCCGGCTCGCGCGTAAGTATCGGGGTGGTTTTCGCGCTGCTCGGCGTGTTGGGAATGTGGGTGTTCCTGTTCCGCACCCGGGCCGGCTTCGCCCAGCTGGTCGGTGGCTTGGCGCCCGCGGCCGCGCGTTACGCCGGGTATTCGTCGCGCCAGGCCTTGTGGGTCGCGTTGCTGATCTCCGGGGGCGCTGCCGGACTGGCCGGCGCGCTCGAGGTGGCCGGTCCGATCGGCCAGCTCACGACCTATCTGCCGGCGGGTTACGGATTTGCCGCCATCATCGTGGCCTTTGTCGGGCGGTTGCACCCGGTCGGCATGGTGTTTTCGGCCTTGCTGATGAGCATGTTCTACATCGGCGGCGAGATGGCGCAGTCACGGCTGGGCCTGACCAAGTCGCTGACCGGCGTGTTCCAGGGGCTGCTGCTGTTCAGTCTGCTGGCCTGCGATACCCTGGTCAATTACCGGCTCCGGTTGGGCCGCTCGGGAGGCCAATGATGGATTCGTACGCACTGCTGATCGCCGCCACACTCAATGCCGGCACAGTGCTGGCGCTGGCCTCGCTGGGGCTGCTGATCAACGAGAAGGTGGGTATCGTCAACCTGGGCGCCGAAGGCATGATGCTGTGCGCGGCGATCGCCGGCTTTGCCGCTGTCGTCCATACCGGCAGCGACTGGTTGGGTTTTGCCGCCGGCATCGCCGCCGGCGCGGTGCTGGCCGCCGTGTTCGGTCTGCTGGTGATATGGCTCAACACCAACCAGTACGCCACCGGTCTGGCGCTGACGCTGTTCGGCGGCGGTTTCTCGGCATTTGTCGGAACCGGTTATGTACAGGCCCGCATGCCGGAGCGCCCCAATTTTGCGATCCCCTGGCTGTCCGACATTCCGCTGGTCGGTCCGGCGCTGTTCCGCCACCATCCGCTGGTCTACCTGACGGTGTTGTTCGCCTTGGCCCTGATCTGGTTCATGTACCGCACCCGCAGCGGACTGATCATGCGAAGCGTCGGCGAGAGCCCGGAATCGGCCCATGCGCTTGGCTACCCGGTGCGCCGGATCCGCCTGTTGGCGGTGGTCGCCGGTGGCGCCATGTGCGGCCTGGCCGGTGCCTACCTGTCGATCATCTACACGCCGCTATGGGTCGAGGGCATGGTCTCTGGCAAGGGCTGGATCGCGCTGGCGCTGACCACGTTTGCGACCTGGCGGCCGGCCCGCGTACTGATGGGTGCCTATCTGTTCGGCGGTGTCACGATGCTGCAATTCCACCTGCAGGCGATCGGTGTCGAGGTGCCGAGCCAGTTCCTCACGATGCTGCCCTACGTGGCCACCATCGTCGTGCTGGCGCTGATCTCGCGCAACCCGCAATGGATCCGCATCAACATGCCGGCGTCCATTGGCAAGCCGTTTTACCCTGGCTCATGACGAAAGGCCCGATCGGGGCCGCATAATGAGCGATTTCCTGCAACCCTTCCTTTTGAGGACCCCCATGACAGACATGAAGAAACGATCCCTGATTCAGTTGGCAGCGATGTCCGTTGTTGCTGCTGCCGCACTGGTTGGCTGCGGCAAGAAGGAAGAGCCAGCGCCGACGCCCGCTCCAGCCCCGGCGCCGGTGGCAGCAGCGCCTGCATCTGCGCCTGAACCTGCCAAGGCCGAGCCGCTGAAAATCGCGTTCGCCTATGTCGGCCCGGTGGGCGACGGTGGCTGGACCTACGCGCAAGACCTGGGGCGCAAGGCGATCGAAAAGGAATTTGGCGACAAGGTCGTCACCTCGTTTGTCGAGAACGTGCCCGAGTCGGCCGATGCCGAGCGTGTCATCCGTGACATGGCTACCCAGGGCAACAAGCTGATCTTCGGCACCACCTTCGGCTACATGGAGACCATGCTCAAGATCGCGCCGGACTTCCCGGATGTGAAGTTCGAGCATGCCACCGGCTACAAGCAGGCCGCGAATCTGAGTACCTACGACAGCCGTACCTACGAAGGCGCCTACATGGCTGGCGTGATCGCCGGCAAGATGACCAAGACCAACACGTTAGGCGTGGTCGCCTCGGTGCCGATCCCCGAGGTGCTGCGCAACATCAACAGCTTCACGATGGGCGCACAGTCGAGCAACCCGAAGGTCAAGACCAAGGTGGTCTGGGTCAACGAGTGGTTCAACCCGCCCAAGGAAACCGAGGCTGCCACCTCGCTGATCAATGGCGGCGCCGACGTGCTGTTCCAGAACACCGACTCGCCGGCCGTGCTCAAGACCGCGCAGGACAAAGGCAAGCGCGCCTTCGGTTGGGACTCCGACATGACCGCCTACGGACCCAAGGCCCACCTGGCATCGGCCATCATCAACTGGGCGCCGTACTACATCAAGACCACCAAGGACGTGCTCGACGGAACCTGGAAGGGTGGCACTGGCTCGTGGTGGGGTGTCAAGGAAGGCGCGATCGACCTGGTTTCCATTGCCGAAGACGTGCCTGCCGAGACCAAGGCCAGGATCGACGAGATCAAGAAAGGCTTGAAGGACGGCAGCTTCGTGATCTGGAAGGGCCCGATCATGGGTTCGGACGGCAAGGAAATCCTGGCCAAGGACGCTGTCGCCGACGACAAGTTCCTCGGTGGCGTGAACTTCTACGTCAAGGGCGTGGAAGGCAAGGTGCCGGGCGCGAAGTAAGCAGTCCGGCTGGCAGGCGCGCGTCTGCGTGCCTGCACCCATCTCGGGGCTGCCAGCGTGCAGCCCTTTTGTTTTTTCGGGAGGATTCCTCGATGAATGTCAGACCATTTGCCGCCGATCGCTTGCCGACCCTGCTGCGGACCATGCCCAAGGCCGAGTTACACATGCATATCGAGGGCTCGCTCGAGCCCGAGCTGATCTTCCGGCTGGCGCAGCGCAACGGAATGTCGTTGCATTACCCGGATGTGGAGTCGCTGCGCCAGGCCTATGTGTTCAGCAAGCTGCAGGACTTCCTGGACATCTACCACACCGGCACCACGGTGCTGCACACCGAGCAGGACTTCTACGACATGACGCACGCCTACCTCGCGCGTGCCCATGCCGACAACGTGGTCCATGCCGAGATCTTCTTCGACACCCAGACCCATACCGGCCATGGCCTGGATGCGCAGCTGGTCGTCCAAGGCCTGCATCGCGCCTGTGTTGATGCCAGTGCCGAGTTCGGCATCAGCGCCTCGCTGATCATGTGTTTCCTGCGCCACCTGAGCGAGAACGACGCGTTTGAGGCGCTCGAGCAGGTGCTGCCGCTGCGTGACAAGATCGTTGGCATCGGGCTGGCGTCGAGCGAGCTCGGCCATCCGCCGGAAAAATTCGCCAGGGTGTTTGCGCGATGCCGCGAACTGGGTTTCCGGCTGGTCGCCCATGCTGGCGAGGAGGGACCACCGGCCTATATCTGGAGCGCACTGGACCAGCTCAAGGTCGAGCGCATCGACCATGGCGTGCAGGCCATGCACGACGCGAACCTGATGCAGCGCCTGGCGCGCGAGAAGATTCCACTCACGGTATGCCCGTTGTCCAACCTCAAGCTGCGCGTGTTCGATACGCTGGCGCAGCACAACCTCGGTCGCATGCTCGATGCCGGCATCGTGGCCACGGTCAATTCGGACGACCCGGCCTATTTCGGTGGCTATGTCAACGAGAACTTCACGCAGACCTTTGCCGCGTTGGGTCTGTCGGCGCAGCAGGCCTGGCAACTGGCGGCCAACAGTTTCAACGCCAGTTTCATCACCGACACCGAAAAGCGCCGCCACCTCGAGCGGCTGCACGCACACTTCGAGACCTTCGACTGAATCGCCCCATCGCCGCTGGCACCCCGTGCCGGCCGATCAAGGGTCGGCGCTAAAATCGCATCAAGGACTGCTGCTCCGGCAGGCCTTGTCATTTGTGTTCGGAGCCATGTAGAGGACCACCATGTACAAAAACCTCGCTGCCGCGTTCGCGGCCGCCTGCTTTTTTTCGTCTCCCGTTTTTTCGTCGGCGTTTGCCCAGACGACCGCGCCACCCTTGAAGGTCGGCTTCGTCTATGTGGCGCCGCTGGCACCGATGGGCTGGGTACACCAGCATGACGAGGGCCGCAAGGCCATGCTGGCTGCGCTCAACCCGGCAGGTTCCGCGTCGCCCCGGGTCGAGACCACCTATGTCGAGAACGTGGCCGAGGGCCCTGATGCCGAACGCGTGATCCGCGACTTGGCGCGTCAGGGACACAAGCTGATCTTCACGTCGAGCTTCGGCTACATGGAGCCTACGCTCAAGGTTGCCCGCGAATTTCCCGGAGTGCGCTTCGAGTCCATCACCGGTTACAAGACGGCGGCCAACGTCGCGGTTGCCAATGCGCGGTATTACGAGGGCCGTTACCTGGCCGGCGTGGCGGCCGGACGGATGACGCGCAGCAACGTGGCCGGCTACGTGGCGGGGTTCCCGATTCCCGAAGTGCTGCAGGGCATCAACGCGTTCACGCTGGGCATGCGTTCGGTCAACCCCCGCGCCAGCGTCAAGGTGATCTGGTTGCAGACCTGGTTCGACCCGGCGCGCGAGCGCGACGCGGCGATGACGCTGATGGACCTGGGCGCCGATGTGCTGGCGTTTCATACCGCATCCAATGCGGTCATGGTCGCCGCGCAGGAGCGCGGCAAGATGGCCGTGGCCTACCACTCCGACATGCGCGCCGTGGCGCCACAGGCCCAGATTCTGGCCGTGACGCATGAATGGGGGGCGTATTACACCCGGCGAACCAGGGCGCTGCTCGATGGCAGCTGGACCAGCGGCAACGTCTGGGGCGGTATCCGCGAAGGCATGGTGCGGGTGGGCGATTTCGGGCCGCGCGTGCCGCAAGCCGTGCAGGACGAGGTGCTGGCGCGGCAGCAGGACATTGCGGCCGGCCGGCTACAGCCGTTTCGCGCCTTCACGCAGCCGGTGCTGGACAACGCCGGGCATACGGTGATCGCCGCCCGCCAGAGCCTGAGCGACGCGCAGATTCTGGCGATGGACTATCTGGTGCAGGGAGTGCTGGCGCCACAACTGCGACCCTGAACGGTGGTTCGCGGCGGCCGGCAGGTCGATCGTGCGCAACCAGCCGCCGATTGACGGGGCCAAAGTCCGTCCATGCGCCATGAACAGTATGGCAAGCGCCATATGCCGCGCAGCGGATTTCTTCGGTAAGCTCGGTGTCCATGAAAGCCTACCGCGCCGCCATCCTGCGTTTCGACGCGCAGCAACAAGCCGTGTTCGACAAGGACGGGCTGCTGGTGGTCGGCTCCGACGGTTCGGCAACCGAGCGGGTGTTGGATGTCGGTGCCTACGACACGTTGATCGACCGGTACGGCCAGATTCCGCTGGAGCATCTTGCAGGTCGCATCATCGCTCCCGGATTCGTCGACCTGCATGTGCACTTCCCACAGATCGACGTGATGGGTTCGCCGGCCAGCGGCCTGTTGCCATGGCTGGAGAACTACACGTTTCCGCAGGAGGCGCGTTTCGTCGAACCGGCGCATTGTGCCGACACTGCCCATTTCTTCCTGACGGAACTGATGCGCAACGGGGTGACCACCGCGCTCACTTTCGCCACCTCGCACCCGTCCTCGGTGCAGGCATTCTTCGCCGAGGCGGCTCGCAGGCGCATGCGCATGATCTGCGGCAAGGTGCTGCAGGACCGGCATTCGCCGGACGGCGTGCGCGACGATACGGTGCAAGGCCTGGTCGACACCGAGGCGCTGATCCGGCGCTGGCACGGTGTGGACCGGCTTGGCTACGCGATCACGCCCAGGTTTGCGCCCAGTTGCAGCGAGGCGCAATTACGCGGCGCAGGTGAGTTGGCCGCGCGTTATCCGGATGTCTGGATCCAGTCACACGTGGCGGAAAACAAGGACGAGATCGCCTGGGTACACAGCCTGTTTCCGCATTCGCGCTCCTATCTTTCGGTGTATGACGATTTCGGTCTGATGCGCGCGCGCGCCATCTATGCGCATTGCATCCATTTCGACGACGAAGACCGCGCGCTGATGCGCGACACCGGCGCTGCGGCGGCAGTCAGTCCGACCAGCAACCTGTTCCTGGGCAGTGGATTCTTCGACTATGCCGGCGCCGACCGGGTCGGCTTTCGCTACGGATTGGCCAGCGACGTCGGTGGCGGCACCTCGCTGTCGCCATTTCACACCATGCTGGCCGCGTATTACGTTGGCCGGGAGGGGCAGACCAAGGCCGGCCTGAGCCTGTCACCGCAGCAGTTGTGGTGGCAGCATACCGCCGGTGCTGCGCTGGCGCTGGGGCTGGGTGGGGTGATCGGCAATCTGCAGCCAGGCTGCGAGGCCGACTTCATCGTGCTCGATCCGCGCGCAACCGCCTTGCTCGATCGCCGCACCTCGCTGGCTGGCAGTCTGGACGAATTGCTGTTCGCAATGATCGTGCTCGGTGACGACCGACTGGTCGAACGCACGGTGATCGCTGGCGCCGGCTGAGGCTTGCCGCCGGCCGTTTGGAGGGCCGGGAAGGCGCTGCCAGCGCAGGCGCCAGGAGCCACGTCGGCACTCAGCAGCGGTGTTCCTACAATCGGTGTCCCGATACCGACCCGACCTGTTCACCCCCAGCATGACTATCAAGAGCGACAAATGGATCCGCCGCATGGCGGAGACCACCGGCATGATCGAGCCTTTCGAGCCCGGACAGATCCGCGAGCGCGATGGCCACAAGATCATCAGCTATGGCACCAGCAGCTATGGCTACGATATCCGCTGCGCGCCGGAATTCAAGGTGTTCACCAACATCCACAGCACGGTGGTGGATCCGAAGAACTTCGACGCCAAGAGTTTTGTCGACTTTCACGACGATGTCTGCATCATCCCGCCGAACAGCTTCGCGCTGGCACGCACGCTGGAGTATTTCCGCATTCCGCGCAATGTGCTGACGATCTGCCTGGGCAAGAGCACCTACGCACGCTGCGGCATCATCGTCAACGTGACGCCGTTCGAGCCCGAGTGGGAGGGTTATGTGACGCTGGAATTTTCCAACACCACGCCGCTGCCGGCCAAGATCTATGCGGGGGAGGGCTGTGCCCAGGTGCTGTTCTTCGAGAGCGACGAGGTCTGCGAGACCAGTTACAAGGACCGGGGCGGCAAGTACCAGGGACAACAAGGCGTGACGTTGCCACGGGCCTGACCCCAGCGGGGCCGACGGCGTTCAGACGGGGGAGCCGGCTGCGATCTTGACGTCCTGGGTCGTGGCCAGCGCGCTGGTGATGGCAATCCGCAGACCCCTTTGCATGTCCTGCAGCGGCATGGCTTGCGCAGTGTCGCCATCCAGGGCGGGCAGATGGATGAACCCGCCGCGCACGCCGGTCAGCGCTCGGCGCCGCTCCAGGTCATGCATCAGGCCGTAGAACAGGTGATTGCAGACAAAGGTACCCGCGGTTTGCGAGACCTCGGCCGGCAGGCCGGCCTCGGTCAGGTCGCGTAGCATGGCCTTGATCGGCAGACTGGTGAAATAGGCCGGCTGACCGCCGCTGACCACCGGCTTGTCAATCGGTTGGGCACCGACGTTGTCCGGGATGCGGGCGTCGGCGACGTTGATCGCGACACGCTCGAGCGAGATGACCCGGCGCGTGCTGGCCTGTCCGACACAGACGATCAGTGCCGGGTGATGTTCGCGCACCAGCTCCATCAATTGCTCGAGCGACACGTAGAAAGTGGTGGGCAGTTGCGCGCAGACAACGGAATGACCACCGATTTGCTCGCCGTCCAAGGCCTGGACGGCCTCCCAGCTGGAATTGACGGTTGCGCCGTCGAACGGGGCGAAACCGGTCAACAGCACAGTTGCCCTGGGCGAGGCATGATTGGATACTGGTGCGAGCCGGCCCTGCTGGGAGCTCGACTCAAGCGGTTTTCGTAACATGGCGGCAATGTAACGCGATTTGTCTCGCACAAGGGGGTTTCCATGAAATGGGACGGTAACCGTCAGTCAGAAAACGTCGAGGACCGGCGCGGTGCCGGCGGCAGCACCGGTTTTTCCGGTGGGCGCAGTATCGGCATCGGATCCATCGTGATCGCCTTGGTGGGGGGATGGATCTTCGGCATCAATCCGCTGACCATTCTGGGCGCGCTCAGCGGTGATGGCGGCTCGGTGGTGCAGCAGCAGACCCCGGCCACCCGCCCACCGGCCGACGACCCCATGGCGCGCTTCGTGTCCACCGTGCTGGCCGATACCGAGGATGTCTGGAAAGACCAGTTCAGCCGCGCTGGCGCGCAATACCAGGAACCCCACCTGGTGCTGTTCCGCGGCGTGACGCCGACGGCTTGCGGCACCGGCCAGGCGGCGATGGGGCCGTTCTATTGCCCCGACGACCAGAAGGTCTACATCGACCTGGCGTTCTACCAGACGCTGCGGGATCGCCTGGGTGCACCGGGCGACTTTGCCCAGGCTTACGTGATCGCGCACGAGGTCGGACACCATGTGCAGAACCTGCTGGGCATCACCGCCAAGATGGAACAGGCCCGCAGCCGGGTGAGCCAGGTCCAGTACAACGCGCTGAGTGTGCGGCTCGAACTGCAGGCCGATTGCCTGGCCGGTGTCTGGGCCCACGATGCGCAGAAGTCGCGCCAGATCCTGGAGAATGGCGACGTTGCGGAAGCCATGAACGCTGCCGCGAAAATCGGCGACGACGCGCTGCAGCGGGCCGGCGGCGGCGCCGTGGTGCCGGAGAGCTTTACGCATGGCACCAGCGCCCAGCGCCAGCACTGGTTCGACAACGGCCTGCAGGGTGGCACGATCAAGGGCTGTGACACCTTTTCGGCACGCAGTTTGTAGCCCGTTTGGAGGGTCTTGTCCCGATGGGGGGATAATGGCGGCTTGCCCGTACCGCGGGCACCACCCGCCCAGGCGCCCAAAACAGGCCCTCGGGCTCGACCCCGCACAGGTATAGATGACCGAACCCGTTACCGCTTCCCATATCGATTCTTTCGCTCAGCTGCAACTGGCAGCACCCTTGGCAAAGGCCGTCGCCGAACTGGGCTACGAGAGCATGACGCCGATCCAGGCGCAGGCCATTCCGCAGGTTTTGCAGGGGCTGGACGTGATGGGCGCCGCCCAGACCGGCACCGGTAAAACCGCGGCGTTCTCGCTGCCGCTGCTGCAGCGTATGCTGGCGCACGAGAACACGTCGACCTCGCCGGCACGCCATCCGGTGCGGGCCCTGGTACTGCTGCCCACCCGCGAACTGGCTGACCAGGTGGCCCAGGCCATCAAGGCCTATGCCAAATACACGCAGCTGCGCTGTACCGTTGTCTTTGGCGGCATGGACATGAAGCCTCAGACCGCCGAACTCAAGCGCGGCGTCGAAATCCTGGTCGCTACGCCCGGCCGTTTGCTGGACCATATCGAGGCCAAGAACGCGGTGCTCAATCAGGTCGAGTACGTGGTGCTCGATGAGGCCGACCGCATGCTGGACATCGGTTTCCTGCCCGACCTGCAGCGCATCCTCAGTTACCTGCCCAAGCAGCGCACGACGCTGCTGTTTTCCGCCACCTTTTCGCCCGAGATCAAGCGGCTGGCCGGCAGCTACCTGCAGAATCCGGTCACGATCGAGGTGGCCCGGCCCAATGCCGCGGCCTCGACCGTGGAGCAGCACTTCTACAGCGTGGGCGACGACGACAAACGCCATGCCTTGCACCAGCTGCTGCGCCGCCATGCGGTGACGCAGGCCTTCGTCTTCGTGAACAGCAAGCTCGGCTGCGCCCGTCTGGCGCGTTCGCTCGAGCGTGAAGGCCTCAAGACCACGGCGCTGCATGGGGACAAAAGCCAGGACGAGCGGCTCAAGGCGCTCGAAGCCTTCAAGAAGGGCGAGGTCGACCTGCTGGTGTGTACCGACGTGGCGGCCCGTGGCCTGGACATCAAGGATGTGCCGGCCGTATTCAACTTTGACATTCCGTTCAATGCCGAGGACTACATCCACCGCATCGGCCGCACCGGTCGCGCCGGTGCTTCCGGGCTGGCCGTGACCTTCGTCACGCGCAGCGATGCACGGCTGGTGGCGGATCTGGAAAAGCTGCTCAAGGCCAAGCTCGAGATCGAGCCGATCGAGTTCGATGAAGATAGTCCGGACATCCGCCGCCAGGGCCGCATCAACGACGGCCGGCGCATGTACAACGCCGATGAGGGCGGGGTTCCGGTTGAACCCCGTGCCGCTGGCCGCCCGCGTGCCGATGGCGATGCCCCACGGCGCGAGCGTGCGCCGCGGCGCGACCTGGTGCGTCCGCCGCCGGTGTCGCGCGATCCGTTCTTCGACAAGCCCTACGAGGCGCCTGCGGCGGTGGCCGACATGCCAGCCTGGGAGTCTGCGCAGCCGCGGCCCGCACGCAGCATTTCGGCGAACATCAAGACCCGCCGGCGTGTGGCCGCGTTGTTCAAGCCGGAGGCAATAGTCAAAGAGACCGAATCCCAGTCCTGAACACTGCCCGGTGCCGGCTCATTGGCCTGGTCGCTGGGCCTGGGCGCAAGGCACCTGCAGCAGTTCCGTGCTGAAACCCCGTCCCTTGCCCAGCGGATTGACACGCACCGCGCTGAGATGCCCCCCCCATACGCAGCCGGTGTCCAGCGACAACACGTCGCTGCGCCCGAGCCAGCCCAATGTCGACCAATGCCCGAACGCCACCGTCACGTCGCGTGTCATGCGCCCGGGCGCATCGAACCAGGGCCAGAAGCCCGCAGGCGCGGCGTCGGCCCCTTCCTTGGTCGCAAACTCCATCCGGTCGTCGGCGCTGCAAAAGCGCAGCCGGGTCAACACATTGACGATGGCGCGCAGGCGTGTCATGCCGGTGAGCGCGGCGGACCACTGCAGCGGCACGTCCGAATACATCTGGTCGAGGAAGTCGCCGAAATCCGGCCCGGCCATCAGCTGCGCCACCTCGTCGGCCAACGCCACGGTCTGCTCGGCTGTCCACGACGGCAGAACGCCGGCATGCACCATCAGCAAACTGCGTCCGTCGATTACATCCTGCAGCGCCAGCGGCTGCGCGCGTATCCAGGCCAGCAGGGCTTGCCGATCCGGTGCCGCCAGAATGGCGTTCAGGGTGTCCTTGCGGTGCGGCGCGCGCGTGCCCTGGGCGATCGCCAGCAGGTGCAGGTCGTGGTTGCCCAGCACGCAGCGGGCCGCAGCGCCGAGTGGCATGATGCGGCGCAGCACGGCCAGTGAGTCCGGGCCGCGGTTGACAAGGTCGCCCAGCAGCACCAGCGTGTCGCGGCTCGGTGAAAAGTCGACGCGATCGAGCAGGCGCTGCAGAGCGCTGTCGCAGCCTTGTACGTCGCCGATCAGGTACATTCCCATGGTGTTGATTCTGATGCCGGATTAATGGATTTTTTGTTGATTGCGCTGTTGACCTTGCTCAACGCAGCTTTTGCAATGTCCGAACTGGCGCTCACGGCCAGCCGCAAGGCGCGCCTGATGAGTATGGCTGACGACGGCGATCACGGCGCGGCGGCGGCCCTGGTGCTGTTGGAGAACCCGACCCGCTTCCTGTCGTCGGTGCAGGTCGGTATCACGTCGATCGGGGTTCTGAACGGAATCATTGGCGAGGCTGCCTTCAGCAGCCGCCTGTCGGCATGGCTGCAGACGTTCCATGTGACCACCGGCGTGGCCGACATCAGCGCCACCGCGCTGGTGGTGACCGTCATCACCTTCACCACCATCGTGTTTGGCGAACTGGTGCCCAAGCGCATCGGTCAGCTATACCCGGAGCAGGTGTCGCGCGTGGTCTCGCGGCCGATGACCTGGGTGGCGCGCATCGCCAAGCCGTTCGTTTGGCTGCTGTCCGCCTGCACCCACGCCACGCTCAGGATGCTGCGCATCGACAACGTCGGCAATCGCGCCGTGACCGAGGCCGAGATCAGTGCCAGCCTGGAGGAGGGCGTGGATGCCGGCGTGATCGAGGAGCAGGAACGCCAGATGGTGCAGAACGTGTTCCTGCTGGACGATCGGCCGTTGACCTCGATGATGCTGCCACGTTCCGATATCAAGTGGCTCGATGCCAGCCAGTCCGCCGGGCAGATTCTGGAGCAGTTACGTGAAGGCGGCGCCAAGCGGGCATTTTCGTGGTATCCGGTCTGCTGGGGCTCGCTGGACAACGTGATGGGCACCATCAGTCTGGGCAAGTTGATCGAACTCGGCGTCGAAGACGCCGGCACCATCGGCGCGCATGTCCAGCCACCGGTGTTCGTGCCGGAGACCTTGTCGGGCATGGAGTTGCTGGAGCAGTTCCGCACCAAGACCGCCCGCATGGTGCTGGTCGTGGACGAGTATGGCGACGTGCAGGGGCTGATCACGCCCAATGACCTGCTCGAGGCGATCACCGGCGAGTTGCAGCCCTATACGCCGGTCGATGCCTGGGCGACGCCGCGCGAAGATGGCAGCTGGATGATCGACGGCGCCATGCCGGTGGGCGAGTTCAAGGCGCGCCTTGACATCGACGGGCTGCCCGACGAGGCACGCGGGCGCTACAACACGGTCGCCGGCCTGCTGATGGCGGTGTCGGGCAGTCTGCCAATCGAGGGCGACAAGATCGAGTGTGCCGGCTGGAGTTTCGAGGTGATCGATCTGGACGGGCGGCGCATCGACAAATTGCTGGCAACCCGGCTCACGCCGGAGCAGATCGCGCAATCTACCGACACCTGAGGTTCACAGCCAGCCAGCCGCCCGGTAGGCGGCGTAGCCCAGCCACTCATGCAGGGCCAGCTCCCACAGCGCGGGGCCGGAATGCAGCGAGAATTCGAACCAGGAGTCGTGCGCTGATATCCGGTAGTCGACCGGCCAGGCGGTGACGTTCCAGCCGGCGTGCGTGAACACCCCCATCGCGCGCGGCAAATGGAACGCCGATGTCAACAAGATCCAGGGCTGCGTCTTGTCGACACCGGGCATCGACGCCGTCAACAACGCGTTTTCGTAGGAATTGCGCGACACGGACTCGTAACGCACCCGCGCCGGATCCACACCCATGGCGTCGAAGAACACCTTGGCGCGGTACGCCTCGCTGACGCCTTTGCCGGAGATGCTGGCATTGCCGCCGGTAAACAGCAACTGCAGTTGCGGGTGGCGGCGCATTAGCGCGACGGCCTCGGTCATGCGTTCGGCCTGTTCGTTCAATCCCACTTGGGGGTGCGCTTCCCACAACTCCGGGTTGCTCAAGGCGCCACCGAGAACGACGATGCCGACGTAGTTCTGCAGGCTCAGCTCGGGTGGTGGCGCATAACGCGACTCGAGCGCGCGCAGCAGCGCCTGCGGACCCGAGGTCCAACTGCTCAGCAACAGCACCAGCAGCGCCATCCAGGACAGGGTGCGGCCCAGCCGTGGGCGGCGCCAAGACAGCAACACACCCGCCAACAGCAAGAGCAGGACCCAGAACAGCGGCTCGATCAGAAACGCCAGCAGCTTGGAGGCAACAAACATCGGTGCGGTTGTCAGGTCCTGGCGCGCCGGGGTACCGGGGCTGCGCGCAGGCGGAACGCGTCCGGCATGCCCGAGCCCAGCAACGGGCGCAGATACATGCGAAACGCATCGGTCACATCGGTGCCGCTGGCGCTGATGAAGGCGTCCTCCATGACCCGGGTCTTGCCGGCCACGGCGGCCAGCTCGAGCAGCGTGTAGTCGACCGAGTAAAAGCCGGTGCGCCGGATCGCCACAGAGCCGTCTCGCTCGCCCCACATCGCGAACTGCACCGCCTTCTCGCCGACTTCGCGCGCCTCGCGCTGGTCGACATCCGACACGCAGCCGATGAACGAGCGCTGCAGGTAGCCGAAGGTGTCGCCGCGCACCCGTTTGATACCCAGCTTGCTGCGGATCTCTTCGCACAGCAAGTCGGCCAGCGCGCCAGTGCCCGAGAGCTGCACATTGCCGTGGGCGTCGCGTTCCAGTTGCTTGGCCAGCAAACTCAGGATCGGTGTGCCCGATGCGTCATGGATGCCCTCGGAAACCGCCACCACGCAGCGTCCGAAACGCGCGTACGTGGCCTTGACGTCGGCCAGGAACTGCGCCAGGTCGAAGGTGCGCTCGGGCAGGTAGATCAGGTGTGGGCCGTCGTCCTCGAATTTCTTGCCCAGCGCGGACGCTGCAGTCAGGAAGCCGGCGTGCCGGCCCATCACGATACCGACATAGACACCGGGCAGCGCCGCGTTGTCCAGGTTGACGCCGGCAAAGGCCTGCGCGACGAAGCGCGCGGCCGACGGAAAGCCGGGCGTGTGGTCGTTGCCCACCAGGTCGTTGTCGATGGTCTTCGGGATGTGGATGGCACGCAGTGGGTAGCCGGCCTTTTGCGCCTCCTCGCTGACGATGCGTACCGTGTCGGACGAATCGTTGCCGCCGATGTAGAAGAAGTGCTCGATCTCGTGCGAGCGCAAGACCTCGAAGATGGCGTGGCAGTATTTCGCGTCCGGTTTGTCGCGCGTCGAGCCCAGCGCCGATGAGGGTGTGGCGGCCACCAGTTCCAGGTTGTGGCTGGTCTCCTGGGTCAGGTCGACGAAATCCTCATCGACAATGCCGCGCACACCATGGCGTGCACCATAGACCCGCTCGACGCCGCGGTGACGGCGTGCCTCCAGCGCGACACCGACCATCGACTGGTTGATCACTGCTGTCGGGCCACCACCTTGTGCGACAAGAATTTTTCCGGAGCCCATACAAGTCCTTTAGCGTCATCCGCAAAGGCCCCATTGTGCCGGCTCGGCACGCTTCTCGGTAGTCGCTGGGCCGGGATGGCTGCCGCGCCGGGTTCAACCACGGCGCGAGGCCGGACGGCCCTTGCGCTTGAAGCGATCGGGAGCGCGTGTTTCGAATAGCAGCGTGATTTCGGCCAGGCAAACATTGGCGGCGGCCTCACCCTTGCTGGCCGCGATGGCATTCATCAGTTCGGGCCGGGCGTACCAGAGCTGGTTGACGTCGTGCGCGAACAGCAACTTGCGCTCAATGGCGGAGTTGGTTCGGTCGGTGCTTTGGTCAAGCGTCTGCAGCATGGCCATGCGGATGACTTCCAGATCATCGTTGGATTCTGCAACCGGTTCGTTGGCCATCCAACCGAAAAAACTGTTGCGCAAACTTGTCTTGGCCCATCGCATCCCGTGAATCCTCCGCCAGCGGTATCCAGGCAGAACCGTCCTGCCTTCGGGTGCTGATCATCCCACCATTTACACGCCGTCGATTCGGGCTGTTGTAACAGAGTTACGGCTGCCGAAGACACCGGGCCGGTGTCGCGGGTTTGATGGGCCGACCAGGGCGGGACCCGCGCGGACCTTGTTGTGCTGGACTCCTGGCGGCCACCAGACCATACTGATGTCTTTGATTCCAGGCAGACCGCGTCCAATGGCAGCGAGTACGCCTGGTTACCGTCGGGCGGCCCGATGCATGGGTGGCATGCGTCCACCCGTGCGTGCAACAACGCGGCATGCCGACATGCCGAAATCGCGATAAAGGAGGCGACGATGCAAGTGGTGCGAGCAGCAATTACCCAGACGGACTGGACCGGCGACAAGGAAACGATGATCGCCAAGCATGAGCAGTTTGCCCGCGATGCGGCGGCCCAGGGCGCGCGGATCATCTGTTTTCAGGAGCTGTTCTACGGGCCCTACTTCGGCATCATCGAAGATCCCAAGTACTACGCCTATGCCGAATCCATCGCGGGCCCGACGGTCGAACGTTTCGCCTCTCTCGCATGTGCGTTGCAACTGGTGATCGTGTTGCCGATCTACGAAGAGGAGATGCCGGGCTTGTACTACAACACGGCGGTGGTGATCGACGCCGATGGCAAAGTGCTTGGCAAGTACCGCAAGCACCACATTCCCAACCTGCCGCAGTTTTGGGAGAAGTTCTATTTCCGGCCCGGCACGCTGGGTTACCCGGTGTTCGACACCGCGGTCGGCCGCATCGGCGTCTACATCTGCTACGACCGGCATTTCCCCGAAGGCTGGCGCGAACTGGGCCTGGCCGGCGCGCAGATCGTGTTCAATCCGTCGGCCACCAAGCCGGGCCTGTCGAACCGTCTGTGGGAGCTCGAGCAACCGGCCGCGGCCGCGGCGAACCAGTATTTCGTCGCCGCCAACAACCGCATCGGCAACGAAAGCCAGGAGTTCGGCGACCGCGCGGTCACGTTCTACGGCTCGAGTTACTTTGTCGATCCGCGTGGCAACTACGTGGGCGCCGTGGCCAGCACCGACAAGTCCGAGATTGTGATCCGTGATCTGGACATGGCGGTGTTGCGCGAGGTGCGCAACGCCTGGCAGTTCTACCGCGACCGCCGACCTGAGACCTATACGCGCACCGTGGAGCGCTGAGCAAACGAGAAAACGGTCGGGTCACCAGTGCATGGTGATCCAGCCGACCCGTGGCACTTGCGCAGCCGCTGTTCGTTGACGAAGGCTTGTTTGGGCAGCGTCGCGTTACAGTGCTGCCACCGGGTCGAACTTGAATGTCGACCTGCTTTCCTGTTCGGGTGCCCGTCATGTCGAATGGTCTGAGGTCTTTGTTGTGGCACAGCCACTGCTGGCAGCGCGAATGTGCGGCCGTGCCCACCCGGAGCCCGCATTGCTGAGCAGCATGACCCGCTGGCTGGCGCGATTGGCGCCAGCCACGATGCTGGTGTTGTCGGCATGTCTGGTGCTGCTGACGGGTGCGCTCGACTATCACACCGGGTACGAACTGACATTCTCGATTTTCTACGTCGCACCGATTGCGCTGGCCGCCTGGTACTTGGGCCGCAGGTCGGGGCTGCTGATCTGTGGCCTGTCGGCTGCGACATGGCTGTCGAGCGATCGGCTGTCGGGACACGTGCACCTTCATTTATGGGTTGCCGTCTGGAATACCGGCGTTCGCATGGGCTTCTTCGTCATCATCGCCGTCCTGCTCGCGCGCCTGCGTGCGGCGCTCGAACAGCACCGAATCATGGCCGAGCAGGACGGCCTGACCGGGCTGCTGAATGCGCGCGCCTTCCGTCAGCGTTGCCGCTCCGTATTCGAATTGGCGGCGCGGCATACGCAGCCGCTGGCGCTCGGGTATCTCGACCTGGACGAGTTCAAGGGCATCAACGATGCCATGGGGCACGACGTCGGCGACCAGGTGCTGTGCGCGGTGGCCGAAGTGATCGCGCAACGATTGCGCATATCCGATGTCGCGTGTCGCCTGGGCGGGGATGAGTTTGCCGTAATGTTGCCGCAGACCGATCTGGCCGGCGCCAAGGTGTTCTTCGAGGCATTGCACGTCAAACTCGTCGAAATGGCGCACAGCCGGGGCTGGCCGCTGGGATGCAGCATAGGCGTCAGTGTGGTTGACGGTCGGCCGGCCGATTTCGATGATGCGCTCGGGCATGCCGATGCGTTGATGTACCTGGCCAAGCGCGCGGGCAAGAACCAGGTGCAGGTCGGACAGTTTCAGCGACGCGCATGACGACCTTGCGCACACGGCGGCCACGCTGGCTGCACGCGTTCTCGGCATCACCGTTCCGCGGCATCGCATAGACTGGTGGGTGGGCGACAGGCTGGGCCTGTCTTGCCATCGATATGAAAGGAACCGGCACATGGACGATTTCAAGGGCAGGGCGATTCTGATCACCGGTGCGTCGACAGGCATTGGCGCAGGTTGTGCGCTGGCATTCGGCGCGCGTGGCGCGACGGTGGCTGTGCACTACAACAGCTCGAAAGAGGCCGCCGACGCCGTGGCCAAGGCGATCAAGGGCTCGGGTGGCGACGCCTTCGTGGTGCAGGGGGACCTGCGTACTTCCGCCGAGTGCGCACGCGTGGTGGGCGAGGCCGCCCTGCGCATGGGACGCATCGACGTGCTGGTCAACAACGCTGGCGCTCTGGTGCAACGCCAGCCCATCGCCGAGCTGACCGATGCCATGCTCGATGACATCTTCAACCTGAACGTGCGCTCGATGATGATGTGCACCAAGTTTGCGGTGTCCCACATGGCGCCGGGCGGCAGCATCATCAACCTGACCAGCATTGCGGCCAGCAATGGCGGCGGCCCGGGCGCGGCCATGTATGCCGGCTCGAAGGCTTTTGTCACGACTGCGACCAAGGGCCTGGCCAAGGAACTGGTGGGCAAGGGGATACGAGTCAATGCGGTTTCACCCGGTGTCATCACGACGCCGTTTCACGACAAGTTCTCCACACCCGAGCAGCTCGAGACCATGCGCAAGACCATTCCAATGGCCCGCCTTGGAACCGTCGAGGAATGCGTGGGTGCGTTCCTGTACCTGGCTTCGGAGCAGCTGGCCTCGTATGTGACCGGCCAGGTGATCGAGGTCAATGGCGGGCAATACATGCCTTGATGCGGCCTGCGGGTGCCGCGCGCAGGCTCAGACGCGCGGGGTTCCCGAAGTGCCGTTCAGCGCGGCATCGTCGCCGTGCTCGCGCACGCTCATCGCGCAGATTTTCTGGCACAGCTGCCGACGGAATGCGCCGGCGCTGTCCTGCGCGGTGCCGAAGACGCGGGTGTTGCGTATCAGCGGATGGTCGTGCGAGTTGGCTATCAACGGCAGCTTGGCGCTGTAAATGCGCGCGGCACCGGGCACCACACCCAGGCGCGGGCCGAGTTGCTCGGCTACCTCGGTCGCAATCGCCGGATCCAGGCAGATCACGTGGGCCAGTCCGCGCACCGCGGTCGCCAGGCCGCGCGGGTCGACGCCGTAAAAGCGCGTTTGCGGCCGATTGGCCAGTGCGATGACCGGCAAGGTGCGTTGATGCGACAACACGTGGGCCAGGAACCCCTGCAGCTGATTCGCGTCATTGACCTCGCGCGGTTCGCCCAGCACGGCAAACGGACCGTCGTCCAGTTGCATGCGCTCGACCCAGCTGCCCAGCAGCCGTGGCGGGGCCACGACCAACGGCGCATCGACCACGCCGGTGCAAGAAGTCTGCAAGCGCAGTACGTCAAAGGCGCCGTCGTCGACCACCTCGACCTGCGTGATCCAGGTGCGCGCACCGTTCTTCTCGTCGAACGCAATTGCCAGCGACCAGCTGGAGTGGTCGACGGCGCTCGACATGACGATCTGCTGTCCGGGTACGGCATGGGCAAACTGGTGACGCTCCATCTGTTCGCGTGAGGGCACGAGTCTGGGCCATTTGGCGGCTACCCATTGCCAGGCAAGTTCGCGCGCGCGATGGCGGTTGGCAGCGGAATGGTGGTGGCTGCGCAATGAGACGCGCACCACGTTGCGCATCATGGGGTCGTCGATGGGCGGCGAATGGATGCCATTGCCGGCGGTGGGGAGAGACATGGGCAAGACAACTTTGCGGTGAGATTCTGAATGGGGCCCAATTCGGTGCATTTCGGATCCACACACGCAGTGGACGCAAGGATCGCGCCACCGCATTTGGACCGCGGCCAGCGATTATCGGGCAGACGCACCCTGAAACGTGAACACACGGCCTGCGTGAAGGGAAGTTCGGCTCGGGCCGAAGAAGAAACGCGGCACATGCCGGTGCACTGGCGGCGCCGAAAACCTGATTGGCGCGACAATCTCTGCGCCGCGTGGCTGTCGGTTCACCGCGCCCTCAGCCACCACAGTCACCAACCTGCCCGATCGATCACCTTGAATCCTGCGCCCGAATCGCCAATCACGCCGGTATTGACCGCCAATGAAGCCCGGGTGCTGGGCACGTTGATGGAAAAGGCGCGAACCGTTCCCGACAGCTATCCGTTGACCCTCAATACGCTGGTACTCGGTTGCAACCAGAAGACCAGTCGCGAGCCATTGATGAACCTGGACGAGGCACAGGCGGCCACGGCGCTGGACCGCCTGCAGTCGCTCGAACTGGTGCGTGAATCGACTGGTGGACGAGTGGCCAGGTTCTCGCACAATTTTCAGCGCGGAATCGGCGTCTACGAACAGGCCGCCGTGTTGCTGGGCATGCTGATGTTGCGCGGAGCGCAGACTGCGGGCGAACTGCGGCTGAACGCCGAACGCTGGTACCCGTTTGCCGATATCTCGTCGGTCGAAGGCTTTCTGGAAGAGTTGCTGGATCGGCCGCCCGAGAAAGGCGGCCCGCTGGTGCTGAAGCTGCCGCGCGCTGCGGGTGCGCGGGAGCAGCGCTGGGCACATCTGCTGTGCGGCCCGGTTGCGCTGGTCGTCGGCGCACAAGCCGTACCTGCAGGTGTGATGGATGGCGAGCTCCCGCAACGCGTCGAACAGTTGGAAACGCAGGTGGCGCAGTTGCGCCGGACCATCGCCGACCTGTGTGCGGAACTCGGAGTCGCCGACCCGTTTCGCGTGGATGCGCCGTCCGACTGAGCGCTGCTCAGGCCTCGGCGATCAAGGGTCCGCAATCTGCCGGACTGATTGCGGCACCGGGTGGCGCGAATCTGCCCATGGCCCGCCGACAGCGCAATGAACTAGTCCGGGCCCAGGACTCCAAGCCTGGATGTTGCCAGAGCATCCGTGTTTGGGCCGCGCTGCTCTGCAAACCGTTGGAATCGGCGTTGGGCTGGCAATGCAGGAACAGTTCACACCGTATCACGGCGCCGCACAGCGGCGCGGACGGCGCCGATGGGCATCACATGCGACGCTGAGTCAGCGTGTGCCGGGGCCGCGCGGGCCCAGAAAGAACCACAACACCAGACCCAACAGCGGCAGCAGCGCCACGGCCACAATCCAGATCAGCTTCTTTTCGTTCGACGCGCTGCTTTGAAAAATATTGATGATGGCCCAGATGTCGCCGACCAGTATCAGTGCGCCGAACAGGCCGCCGTATCCCATATTCATCATGCTGGTCCATCCCTGTGTGTGATCCCGCGCAGGCGGGTGACCAGCCACTGTAGCGCATATCGCATGCCGGGAGCAGTAGGCCTCGCCTGTGAGTGAACCCCCTTGCCACAACCATGCCACTTCGCTGCCCACGATGGCGCTGCCTGGACGATTCACGGTACCATCCCTGGCTGACCTGCCAAGGGGCAGGGCCGCCGAGGCGACATGGCACCACACAAGAACACTCCAGCGCAATCACTGAACGATCCAGCTCCGGCGCCGAAACTTCGCTTCGGCCGCCTGCTGCTGGTCTGCCTGCTGGCCGTCATCTTCTGCGGCTGGCTGGTATGGTTTGCCATGACCTATCTGCCCGATTGCTGCGGCCCGTGATTCAGCGAGTCTGTAAGCGATGATGCTCTGGCACCTGATCACCCGGATGGGCGAAGTCCAGATCCTGCTGCCGGCGGCATTGCTGGCGGCGCTGGTTCTGGTCGTGCGGCGCGACAGCTGGCGCACGGCCGGTGTGTGGCTGCTCTGCCTGGGGCTGGCCATCCTGTTGACACTGGCCAGCAAGCTGGCATTCATCGGCTGGGGGTTCGGCTTGCCTGCCTTCAATTTCAGCGGTGTGTCCGGCCACGCGATGATGTCCGCGGCCCTGTATCCGGTATTGCTCGCAACCCTGGTTCCGTCCCGGTCCGTCGCTGGGCGCTGGTTGGCGTTCGGTGCCGGTATCGCGCTGGCTTTGCTGGTGGGCGTGTCGCGCGTCTACGTAGGTGCCCATTCCTGGTCGGAAGTGGTTGCCGGGCTGGCCGTCGGTGGTGCGGTCACCGCGCTGGTGCTGATCGGGCAAGGCCTGCCGCGCGGACTTCCGCGCATGTCGCTGGCCACCACGGTTGCCGTGCCGCTGGGCTTCGCCGTGTGGTTCACGCTGATGCCGGCCTTCGGTCCCGCCTACAATTCCCATTCGGTGGTTACGCAGTGGTCGCTGCGGCTGTCGGGGCGCAGCGCGCCCTATACGCGAAGCGAGATGCTGCGGGAGTATCGACAGCGTGTATCGTCCGAGGCGGGGTCGGCCTGAACTGGGTCGCGCAATCAATCCCCCTTTGGCATCGAAGCTGGCCACGGCATCGAGTAGTTCAGTCCAACAAGGTTTATCTGCCGCCGGAGGTGCTCTTGGTTTCAAAAGGCTTCTCGTCGCAGCAGACCAACGCTATTCATTAGGCCGCTCATGAACACCTGCTCTCCTGCGAAGGTTATCGTTGCAATTGCCATTCTGATCGCTTCATGGGGCGCGGAAGTTCGCGCGCAGACACCAGCAACGCCGTTCGATGGAGCATGGAGCGTCGTCATGAAATGCCCGCCTCTTAGCTTGGACGACGACGATGCCAAGGGGTACACCCATCGCTTTGCAGCCGAAGTTCGCAGCGGCCGGTTCCGGGGCACCCACGGAAAAGAGGGCGAACCCGGCTGGCACTACCTCCACGGGAAGATCAGCAACGACGGTGCTGCAACCCTGCGCCTCGACGGCATTGTCAACAACCCGAAGTACGCCATCAACGATGCGCAGCGCGGCAAGGAATATTCCTACCGCGTCAAGGCGCAGTTCGAGCCTGGCGGCGGCGTCGGCGAACGACTGACTGGCCGAGCGTGCGAGTTCCAATTCGCCCGCTAGTCTCTCGGCGAATAGTCCGCCACCTCGCCGTCGTCTGAAGTCGTTGCAGAATCATGCGTGCACTTCAGGTAGCTTGTTTAAATGCTTTCTTCGCTGACCTTGGGCTGTTCACGATGTCTGCAGCCCATCAATTGGCGTGCCAATCCCGACGAGGAAACAACTGACTGGAGAGCCCGTCGCGGGAGAACCGCACACCGGGTTCGGACGGAGGGGACGGCGAAAGCCGTTCCCTCCCCCTATCCGTTGGCGGGAAGCTGACCTACCGATCGGTGTCACCTTCACCGACATCCGACCTGAACCGGGCATTTAGGCGATCAGGTTGACAGCCTTGAAGCAGTCGTCCACGTGTGCGTGGTGAGCATGTCGGGGGCGATCAGATCGAGCTGCGCCAGTGCCTGTTCGGGCGCCAGCGCGGGCGCGGCGGCCGCCACCGCGTCGCCGAACTCCACCATCAAGGTGCGCGCAATGCCGCCGGCGGCATCGCCGATCAGACTGGCGAGCTCGGCGCGCGGCACATCGCGCATCTCCGACCAGACCACGCGCCCGATGACTGTCGCCTCCGGCCAGGTGGAGACGCGCGCGGTCAGGTCGCCAGTGACGCCGTCGACGAACCAGTCGTCGGCGCCGTGAGGCGACGGTTTCGGAAAAATTTCGGCGTTTGTTCGGGACACGGACCAGCCAAAGCAACGAAGCTGAGCCTATGGCCGGTCGCACGCAGACAGTCAAATCAAGCCATCGGGCGAGCGAAGCGATTGCTCATTTCACGCGAGGAGTAGCGCGCATGCCAATCTCGTCATTTTTCAGGATTCGGCAACTCCCTGCGGTGCTGGTTCGCCTCGCGCAGGAGACGATGAAGCCCCGCACGACGATGATGGGCATTGCAGCTGCGGTCATGGCCGCTCTTGTGCCGCTGCCGGCGGTGGCGCAGCCGCTGCCCGACGAAGCGGGCGTGCGTGCCGCGCTCGACCGTTGCGTTGCGGCCTGGAATCGGCACGTGCCGAAGATCTTTGCGGATGCCTGTGTCACCGACGACGTCTGGTTCAGCGAGGTCGACGACAGCTTCTATCAGCGCTTCAAGGGCCGCACCAATATGCTGAACCTGCTCGACTACAACATTCACCGAACCGACCTGCAATGGGAGGTCGTGAGCCTGCAAGCGTTGCCCGACGGCACGGTGGCGGCGCAACTGAAGGAGCGCGTCAGCGTGCTACCACGCAAGAATGGCAAGTACGCACGGAGCTTCGACAGCGATCCGTCTTACGCCCGGCTGCGCCGTGAGGGCAAGCAGTGGAAGCTGTTCTTCTTCACCTCGCACGCCGGCTGGGCGCGCGCGCTGCTTGCCGCGCCCGGTCCGCTACCGGGAGAAAGGACGGCAATGGCTCACCCCGCTACCGACCCACCGGTGCCGCCCGGCGCCGAGCCGCCGGCTTACATGATGCCACTAGGCACTTACGTGAAAAGCTGCGGCTCCTGCCACGGCCGGCCACCGACGCCGAGCCAGGACAAGGGCGTTGGACGCATCGTCGCCACCGGCGCGGCAGCTGCGGATGCGCAGACGATGCGCCGGGCAATGGCGCAGCCGCGCGGGGCCGTGTCGATGGAATCGGTGCTGGCCGATCCGGCGCTGACCGATGCGCGGCTGGACGCGATCCGTCTGTGGCTGCGTGCACTGCGCGACGGGCGCGTTGAGCGGCAAAGTGACCGCATCGTGATCAACAACCCGCGCTCGAAAAGCGAGCCGCCGGCGCGGCTGGCACTTCTGCGAGCCAAGGGCTGGACACTGCCCGCCGACGGCGGCTGTCGCGAAGGCATGCTGCTCGCTGGCGGCGCGCATTGCGAGCTGCGCATCGCGCCGGGCGGCAAGGGCACGCTGGTATTGCGCTTTGCGCCAGGCGAAGGGCTGCAGCCGCAGGAAGTGCGGCTATTGGTGGACGGACCCTGATGCGACGGCGACCAGCAGACCGGGGCAACCTGCTGGCGCCGCCGCTGGGTCTTGTCGCGCAGCCTTGGCGGTCTTGGCTTCCAGTTTGGCAGGCTGGGTGCGGTCGGCTGTTCCAGTTCCCGACGAATACTCGGGGCAAATGCGCTCGACTAACGGCGCTTCGGGGGTGGCGGCGAGGAACCTGAGATCGGCGCCGGAAGTTGGCGTAGATCGCGAGGTCAATCTGAGCAGTTCGCCTAAGCGGCCGCGCCGCAGCGAGACGCCGCAGAGCCGCCATTCAAGTGCAATCGCTCATGGTCGGATCCAGAATTTCGACCCGTCAAATGGGACGCCCGCTTTCGCAGCAAACTCGACGGCCACTGTCGCGCCATCGATTTTCCCGCTGGGAGGCAACTGATGGCAAGGAGCCGCCGCTCAGTCCTGCGTCATCTCAACCCGCGTCCACCCCAACCCGGCTGCGGCTTGAATCGGAGTTCTGCAGTTGATTATTCGACAATCTCCGGGCAATTTTTCTTCGCTTGTGTGTCGGGCAATCACTTCGTGGAATCTTGGCGGGCCCGCCCATGTCTTCACTGCGCTTGAAGTGCCAGCCAAATGCCGCAGACGATCAGGACGATGCCTGTTGCGCGGCCCAACCAGTTGCCTGGCACG
>JBDTMH010000026.1:0-30847 GCA_039934375.1 Burkholderiaceae bacterium
CGAACCGGGCTGATCGGATTTGCAATCCGGTGCATAACCGCTTTGCTATCGCGCCAGTATTCCTTGCGATTGTCGGCTTCATCGGGTGAACGATGCACCGACAAAAAAGGGAAGCCTTGGCTTCCCTTTTTTATGGAATGTGGAGCGGGAAAAGAGTCTCGAACTCTCGACCTCAACCTTGGCAAGGTTGCGCTCTACCAACTGAGCTATTCCCGCGTTTCAAGCCCTGAAGTATATAACAATTTCTGCAGCGGATCGCGCGTCGGAAGCAATTTTTTCCGCCCGCGCGAGGCTTGATCCGACCATGGATCAATGCTTGATCGAACGTTCTCCATCCGCCCGCGATTCGGCCACGGCGACCGGCACTGTCGAAGCCGCTGCCGCCGATGCCGCGATCTCCTCCTCGGTCAAAGGCACCGGCATGCGCACCAGAGCGACTTCCAGCACCTTGTCGATCCAGCGCACCGGAACGATCTCCAGCCCGTTCTTCACGTTCTCGGGAATGTCCTGCAGGTCCTTGGCATTTTCCTCGGGAATCAGCACAGTCTTGATACCGCCTCGCAGCGCGGCCAGCAACTTTTCCTTGAGGCCACCGATGGCCGTGACCTCACCGCGCAACGTGATCTCGCCGGTCATCGCCACGTCGCCGCGTACCGGGATTCCCGTCAGCGCCGACACGAAGGCCGTCGTCATTGCCGCACCGGCACTCGGACCATCCTTGGGCGTGGCGCCATCGGGCACGTGGATGTGAATGTCCTTCTTCTCGAACACCGCGTCCTTGATACCCAGCCGGGCGGCGCGGCTACGCACCACGGTGCGCGCTGCCTCAACCGATTCCTTCATCACGTCGCCGAGTGAGCCGGTTCGCGTGATGACGCCCTTGCCCGGCATCACAGCAGCCTCGATCGTCAGCAGGTCGCCGCCGACCTCGGTCCACGCGAGTCCCACCACCTGGCCGATCTGGTTGTTGTCTTCAGCACGGCCGTAGGTGTACTTGCGCACACCCAGGAAGTCGTTCAGGTTGTCAGCCGTCACGATGACAGGCGCTATCATCTTCTTGAGTTGCAGGCCCTTGATCACCTTGCGGCAGATCTTGGACAAGTCGCGCTCGAGCGAACGCACCCCGGCCTCGCGTGTGTAGTAGCGCACGATATCGCGCACCGCCGACTCGCCGATCTCAAGTTCGTTGTCCTTGACACCGTTGTTCTTCAACTGCTTGGGCAACAGGTAACGTATCGCGATGTTGGTCTTCTCGTCCTCGGTGTAACCCGACAGGCGGATCACTTCCATCCGGTCCAGCAGGGCCGGCGGAATGTTCATCGAATTGGACGTTGCCACGAACATCACGTCGCTCAGGTCGAAGTCAACCTCGACATAATGGTCGCCGAACTTGTGGTTCTGCTCCGGGTCGAGCACCTCGAGCAAGGCGCTGGAGGGGTCGCCCCGGAAGTCGGTGCCCAGCTTGTCGATCTCGTCGAGCAGGAACAGCGGATTGCGCGTGCCAACCTTGGACAGGCTCTGCAGCACCTTTCCCGGCATCGCCCCGATGTAGGTGCGTCGATGGCCACGGATCTCGGCCTCGTCGCGCATGCCGCCCAGAGCGACACGCACGTACTTGCGACCGGTGGCCTTGGCGATTGATTGACCCAGCGAGGTTTTTCCGACGCCGGGAGGGCCGACCAAGCACAGGATCGGCGCCTTGACCTTGTCAACACGTTGCTGAACCGCGAGGTATTCCAGAATGCGGTCCTTGACCTTGTCCAGGCCGAAATGGTCCTCGTTGAGCACGGCCTCGGCATTGCCCAGGTCGTGCTTGATCTTGGTCTTGCTGCTCCACGGCAGGCCGGTCAACACGTCGATGTAGTTGCGCACGACCGCTGCCTCGGCCGACATCGGCGACATCAGCTTGAGCTTCTTGAGTTCGCCCTCGACCTTTTTCAGCGCTTCCTTGGGCATGCGCGCGGACTTGATCTTTTTCTCGATTTCGTCGATGTCGGCACCGTCCTCGCCCTCGCCCAGTTCCTTCTGGATCGCCTTGACTTGCTCGTTCAGGTAGAAATCGCGCTGGTTTTTCTCCATCTGACGCTTGACGCGACCACGGATCTTCTTGTCGACGTTCAGGATGTCGACCTCGCGCTCGATCTGTTCGAACAAGTTCTCCAGTCGGTCTTTCGGGCTGGCCAGGCCAAGCACGGTCTGCTTGTTCTCGAGTTTGAGCGGCAGATGCGCGGCAATGGTGTCGGCCAGCCGGCCGGCATCGTCGATACTGGAGATCGATGTCAGGATCTCCGGCGGAATCTTCTTGTTGAGCTTGACGTACTGGTCGAACTGCTGCATCACGGCGCGCCGCAGTGCCTCGATCTCGCTGGCCTGGCCACGGGTCGCACCGGCGCCTTCGACCACCGGTTGCACCGGCGTGACGTTGGCCATGAAATGCGACTCGCCCTCCTCGATCTTGTTGACCGAGGCCCGTTGCTGCCCCTCGACCAGAACCTTGACGGTACCGTCGGGCAGCTTGAGCATCTGCAGGATCGTCGAGACACATCCGACATCGAACATGTCGGACACCAGCGGGTCGTCCTTGGCGGCGGCCTTCTGGGCCACCAGCATGATGCGACGCTCCGCCTCCATCGCGGCCTCGAGCGCCTTGATGCTCTTGGGCCGGCCGACGAAAAGCGGGATGACCATGTGCGGAAACACGACCACATCGCGCAACGGCAGCAGCGGCAGATCGATGGGTGCGGACGGGAGCAAGGTGGATCCAGACATGAGAGACCTCTTAGTGGTTACCAATTCAACATGGTTGACGCAGCGTGAATTTCAACCCACGGCTCATTATGAATTGCGTACAGACAACCGGTGCCGGTCGAACTGGCATGAATACCTGCCAGATCAGGCTTTGGATATTCGGATTCAGGCTTTTTTCGCGAGTTCCCGGTAAACCAGCAGTGGCGGCTTGCTTTCCTCGATCGTCGATTCGTCGACCACCACCTTCTCGACGTTGGCCATCGTGGGCAGGTCGAACATGGTGTCGATCAGCGATTGCTCCAGGATCGAGCGCAGGCCGCGCGCGCCGGTCTTGCGCGCGAGCGCCTTGCGGGCGATCGCCTTGAGGGCGGCGGGTCTGATCTCGAGATCAACGCCTTCCATCGAAAACAGCTTGGCATATTGCTTGACCAGCGCGTTCTTGGGTTCGAGCAGGATCTGCACCATCGCGTCCTCGCTCAGTTCGGCCAGCGTGGCGACCACCGGCATGCGGCCGACCAGTTCCGGAATCAGGCCGAACTTGATCAGATCCTCCGGTTCGACGTCCTTGAAAACCTCGGTCAGGCTGCGCTGCGCCTTGCTCTTGACCGCTGCCCCAAAGCCGATGCCGGAAGACTCGGTGCGGTTATCGATGACTTTCTCCAGCCCGGAAAAAGCGCCACCGCAGATGAACAGGATGTTGGTGGTGTCAATCTGCACGAAATCCTGGTTCGGATGCTTGCGGCCGCCCTGGGGCGGCACACTGGCCATCGTGCCTTCAATCAACTTGAGCAGCGCCTGCTGCACGCCCTCGCCCGACACATCGCGGGTGATCGATGGGTTGTCGGATTTGCGCGAGATCTTGTCTATCTCGTCGATATAGACGATGCCCCTCTGCGCACGCTCGACTTCGTAGTTGCAACTCTGCAACAGTTTGAGGACGATGTTCTCCACATCTTCACCCACATAGCCGGCTTCAGTCAGCGTCGTGGCATCGGCCATCACGAACGGGACGTCGAGCATGCGCGCGAGCGTCTGCGCCAGCAAGGTCTTGCCGGAGCCGGTCGGGCCGATCAGCAGGATGTTGCTCTTGGCCAGTTCGACATCGTCCTTCTTGGCCTTCTCCTTGTGGCGCAGTCGCTTGTAATGGTTGTACACCGCGACCGCCAGCGTGCGTTTGGCCGGTTCCTGACCAATGACGTAGTTGTCGAGATTGGCCTTGATCTCGGCCGGGGTCGGCAATTCGCCTTTGCCGTCCTTGGTGACGGTTCCGGCCGGCAGTTCGTCACGAATGATCTCGTTGCACAACTCGATGCACTCGTCGCAGACGAACACCGAGGGACCGGCGATCAGCTTCTTCACCTCGTGCTGACTTTTGCCGCAGAACGAGCAGTAGAGCGTCTTCTCGCTGGACGTGCCTTTTTTCTCGGCCATGAAATCGAACCCTTTGCGGATGGTGTTGCCATGATACCGAAATACCAGCGGCAGGCGGAAATCTCCGGGTCATGACCCGGGCACTGGGAGAGCATCCGGGCAGAACCCGGACTGCCGCGCCCCAGGCGGATGGCAATCCATCAGGCGCGTTTGCTGATGACCTGGTCGACGACGCCGTAATCCTTGGCCTCGTCGGCCGACATGTAGTAGTCGCGTTCGGTGTCGCGTGCGATCCGCTCCAACGGCTGACCGGTGCGATCCGCCAGGATCTTGTTGAGCTGCTCGCGGGTCTTCAGGATCTCGCGCGCCTGGATCTCGATCTCCGTCGCCTGCCCCTGGCTTCCGCCGGAAGGCTGGTGGATCATGATCTTGGAGTTGGGCAGCGAGAAGCGCTTGCCTTTGGCGCCGGAAGCCAAAAGAAAAGCGCCCATGCTGGCAGCAAAACCGGTGCACAGCGTCGAGACGTCAGGCTTGATGAAATTCATCGTGTCGAAAATCGCCATGCCGGCGGACACCGAACCACCGGGCGAGTTGATGTAGAACGAGATGTCCTTGTCCGGATTCTCGCTCTCCAGAAACAACAACTGCGCCACCACCAGGTTGGCGGTCTGGTCATTGACCGGGCCCACCAGGAAAATCACGCGCTCCTTGAGCAGGCGCGAATAGATGTCGTACGAGCGCTCGCCGCGCCCGGACTGTTCGATCACCATCGGCACCATGCCAAGGCCCTGGGGCTGTTGATTGTTGTCAATAAAGTTCATGTCGTCTCCAAGTCGAACTGCCGCAACCCGGTCGGCTGCACCTTGGCAAATGGGGTCAGTGGTCGCAACTGCAAGCCTTGGCAGGTCGCAATTTTCCGAGGATCAGGATCAGCCTTGCCCCATCAGATCGTCGAATTCGATCGCTTTTTCAGACAGCTTTGCGCCCGCCAGAATGTACTCGGTCACATTGTTCTCGATGACGATGGCCTCGACTTCTGACATGCGCTTGCTGTCGCCGTAGTACCAGCGCACCACTTCAGCCGGCTTCTCGTAGCTGGCGGCCAACTCGTCGATGTGGGCCTTGATCTGCTCCGGACGTGCCTTCAGCTCATGGGCACGCACCAGTTCGGCCACAACCAGGCCCAAGCGCACGCGGCGCTCGGCCTGCGGGCGGAAGATCTCTTCCGGAATCGGCGCCTTGTCGGCATCCTTGACGCCACGCTGCTTGAGGTCGGCACGTGCGTTTTCGATCAGACGCTCGAGTTCGGACAATACGCTGGCGTTGGGCAGGTCGAGTTCGGCCACCGATGCCAGCGCGTCCAGCGCCGCCTGCTTGTTGCGCGACAACAGGCGAAACTTGACTTCGCGTTCGAGGTTCTTGCGAATGTCGGCGCGCAGGCCCTCGACGGTCTCCTCTTCGATACCCAGCGACTTGGCCAGCGCCTCGTTGACTTCCGGCAGGTGCGCGGCCTCGATCTTCTTGACCGAAACCATGAAGTCGGCGGTCTTGCCGGCCACGTCCTTGCCATGGTAGTCGGCCGGAAACGCCAGCTGGAATGTCTTGCTCTCACCATTCTTCATGCCGGTGGTCGCGTCTTCAAATTCCTTGAGCATCTGACCATCGCCCAGGATGAACTGGAAATCGCCGGCCTTGCCGCCTTCGAACGGCTCACCGTCGATCTTGCCCTCGAAATCGACCGTCACGCGGTCGGTCAACTGTGCAGCCGCATCGTGCGGGCGTTGCGAAAAGGTGCGTCGCTGTTTGCGCAGGATGTCCAGCGTCTTGTCGACCGCGGCATCGGAGACCTCGCATGACAGCTTGACGACTTCGGCGCTGGCCAGTTCACCAAGCTTGACTTCGGGAAACACCTCGAACACCGCATCGAATGCCATCTCGCCTTCAGGCGCGCCTTCCTTTTCGGTAATGCGCGGGTGGCCGGCCACCCGCAGATTGGCCTCGTTGGCCGCGCTGGAGAAGGCTTCGCCGACCTTGTCGTTCATGACTTCGTAGTGCACCGAATAGCCGTAACGCTGGGCCACCACCGTCATCGGCACCTTGCCGGGGCGGAATCCGTCCATCTTGACAGTCTTGGCGAGGCGCTTGAGGCGCGTCTCCACTTCGGACCGAATTACCGTGACCGGCAGGGTCAGGGTAATCTTGCGTTCCAGCTTCTCAAGGGTTTCCACAGTAACTGCCATGTTGCTTCTCCTAATTTGTCATGGGCAAACCCGCCGCCCGTCGAACCGATGTGTCTTGTCCCAGGGCCGGGATCCATCCGAAAATTCAATCCTGGTGCGCGGGGGGGGACTCGAACCCCCACACCATTGCTGGCGTCAGGACCTAAACCTGGTGCGTCTACCAATTTCGCCACCCGCGCCTGAAAACAAATAGGGGAGGCCGATCAGGCCGCCCCTACGAAATTCGTCAGCCCGCGATTTTAACCTGTGCCCGCAGGCGCCTCGCGCGACTGCGACAATGGCCGCGTGAACCGTTCTGCCAGCACTTTTCGACCGCCCTCCGATCACTATGAGAATTTTCCGGTCGCTTCCTGGTTCTGTCCGCCCGCCTTGCGGGCCCCGATTGCAGCCATTTATTGGTTTGCCCGCACCGCGGACGATATCGCCGATGAGGGCCAGGCGACGGCAGATGCCCGTCTGGTCGATCTGGCGCAATACCGCGAAGACCTGCACCGCGCCAGTCGCGGACATGCGCACAGCGCACGCTGGAGCGCCGTCTTCGATCGCCTCGCGCAAATGATCATGCGGTTCGAATTGCCCGTCGACCTGCTCGAACATCTGCTCGATGCCTTCGAACAGGATGTGCGCTACACCGCCGTCGCACGGCGCTATCACAGTGACGCCGAGTTGCATGCCTACTGCCGCCTCTCCGCCAACCCGGTGGGCCGCTTGCTGCTGCACTTGTACGGCATCCGGGACGCCAGTGCGCTGCAACGCAGCGACCAGGTTTGCACCGCCCTGCAATTGATCAATTTCTGGCAGGACCTGGGGCGCGACATCGCCCGCGGACGCTGGTACCCCAGTGTCGAGCAAATGGCACAACACGGTGTCACGCAAGCCGACCTGCAACGCGACCAGCCCCATGCCGCGGCCAGCCGCATGCTGGCCCGCTATGCGGCCGACGCGCGAGCGATGATGCTGCAGGGCGCGCCGCTGGCGCACCAGATCGCAGGTCGTGCCGGCTGGGAATTGCGCCTGGTCGTGCAAGGTGGCCTGCGCATACTGGACAAGATCGCGGCGCTGGACCACGCCACCTGGCGCAACCGGCCGCAGCTGGGTAAAAGCGACATTCCCCTGTTGTTATGGCGTGCATTCGGCCCGGCGCAACGCCCTGATCCGGGAGCGTCGCGATGACCCCGCAGGATTATGTGCAGCATAAAGCCGCCGCATCCGGCAGCAGCTTCTATTACGCGTTCCTGTTCCTGCCCAAACCCCGGCGCGCCGCCATCACCGCGTTCTATGCCTTTTGCCGCGAGGTCGACGACGTTGTCGACGACATGGTCGACCCCGGCGTAGCAGCGACCAAACTGGCATGGTGGCAGTCGGAGGTGGCGCAGTCCTTCGCCGGCGCACCCAGCCACCCGGTGACGCAGGCCCTGATGCCACTGGCCCCTCAATTCGGCATCGAGTCGCGGCACCTGTTGGCCGTCATCGATGGCTGTCAGATGGACCTGCGACAGACCCGCTATCTGGACTTTGCAGCGCTGCAGCAGTATTGCCATCTGGTCGCCGGCGTGGTGGGTGAAGTCGCGGCGTCCATATTCGGCCAGACCGACCCCGGCACCACCGCCTATGCCCACCAGCTCGGACTGGCCTTGCAACTGACCAACATCATCCGCGATGTGGGGGAAGATGCGATGCGTGGACGGGTCTATCTGCCGCTCGACGAACTGCAGCGATTCGACGTCAAGGCGCATGAAATCCTCAAGCGCCCGTCGGACCCAGACTTTCGTACGCGCTTTGTACGCTTGATGCGTTTGCAGGCCGAGCGTGCACATGGCTTCTACGAGCAGGCATTTGCGCTGCTGCCCGATGCCGACCGGCGCGCGCAAAAGCCCGGCCTGATGATGGCCAGCATCTACCGAACGCTGCTGCGTGAGATCGAGCGCGACGAATTCGCTGTGCTGCACCAGCGGGTCAGCCTGACGCCGCTGCGCAAGTTCTGGCTGGCCTGGCGCGTGCAGGCGCTGGGCCGGGTCTGAGCCATGGCCGGGCCCAGCCCAGGCACGTGGCGCGCAGCATGAGGATCGCCGTCGTCGGCGGCGGTTGGGCCGGCATGGCCGCCGCCGTGACGGCACGGCAAGCCGGCCACCAGGTCACATTGTGGGAAGCGTCGCGCACGCCAGGCGGCAGGGCCCGCGCAGTGTCAGCCGAGCTGCCCGACGGCACGCCAGTATTGCTGGATAACGGTCAGCACATCCTGATCGGCGCCTACCGAGAATGCCTGCGCCTGATGGCGCTGGTCGGCGTCGACCCGGCAAAGTCGCTGCTGCGCCTGCCACTGCGCTTGCGTTTTCCGGACGGCAGCGGCATCGCCTTGCCGCGTTGTCCCGCGCCGCTCGATGCGCTTGCCGGAATCGCATGCGCGCGCGGCTGGCACGCGCGCGACAAGCTGGCATTGGTGCTGCAGGCACTGCGCTGGCGGCTCGACGGCTTTCGCTGCAGCGCCGACCTTTCGGTCACCGATCTGTGCCGAAAACTGACGCCCCGCGTGCGGAGCGAACTCATCGAACCCCTGTGTGTGTCGGCGCTCAACACGATGGCCTCGGAGTCCAGCGGCCAGGTTTTCCTGCGGGTGCTGCGGGATGCAATGTTCGGCGGCAGTGGCGGCTCCAACCTGTTGTTGCCGCGCATTGACTTGTCCAGCCTGTTCCCCACCGCAGCGGCCCACTGGTTGCGCGAGCGCGGCGCCGTCGTCCACATCGGCTCGAGGGTGCAGCACCTGACACACGAGGGCGACCACTGGTGCATACAAGGCGAAAAATTCGACCAGGTCTTGCTGGCCACTGCAGCGCCCGACGCGTTGCATCTGTTGCAAGCCAGTGCGCCGCAATGGCCGGATCCGCTGCAGTCACCGACCCAGCGCTGGATCGCCATGGCGCGCCAGATGCAACACATGCCGATTGCGACGGTTTATGCCTGGGCCGCCAACGCCAGACTGGACCAGCCAATGCTGACATTGCGCGCCGACCCGGCGGCGGCGGCTCCGATGCCGGCACAGTTCGTGTTCGACCGGGGTCGACTCGGTGGCCCCGCCGGCCTGCTGGCGTTCGTCATAAGTGCCAGCCATGGCACGCGCGAAGCGTTGCAGGCCCAGGTGCTGCACCAGGCCAAGGCCCAGCTGGGGCTGCAGTTGCAGGCCGTGCAAACCGTGATCGAGAAACGCGCCACCATCGCCTGCACACCCGCACTGCAACGTCCGCCGATGGAAATCGCCGGTGGCCTGCTGGCCTGCGCCGACTATGTGGACGGGCCCTACCCGTCCACGCTGGAGGGCGCCGTGCGCAGCGCGATCGCGGCTATTCGATGACCAATTTCTGACTGCGCACCACGTCGCGCCAGACCCGATAGTCGGACTCGGTGAACTGGCGCCGCAAGGCCGGCGAACTGGCGACAGAGGATTGCGTAGCACCGCACGACTGACGCGTGACGCACCCGCATCAGGCGCCCTGCCCCAGCAAAACGCACAACTGCTGCAAGTCCAACACGCTGGCATGTGGTTGTTCCGCATGGCGCCAGTCATTGCCGCCCCGGTTGACCCATACCGTCTGCATGCCGGCGGCCAGGCCACCGAGCACGTCGAGCGCAGGGTCGTCGCCCACATGCAACACCTCATGCGGCGCAACGCCGGCCGCCCGCGCTGCTGCGTGGAAGATGCGCGGATCGGGCTTGGCAAAACCCAGCAGATGGGCGCTGACGTCGCCCTTGAAATGCGCACCGATGCCGATGCGCGCAACGTCCGCGTTGCCGTTGGATACCGCGATCACCGGATAGCGCGACGCCAGGAATACCAGTGCGGGCAACGCATCAGCGTACAGTTCGACTTGCATGCGGTGTTCGAAGAACACCTCGAAGGCCGGCTCGGCCAGCGCCGCGTCCTCGCCATTGCGTGCCAACGCCTGCCGGATCAACTCGCGCCGCAACGCGCTCATGTCGTGACCGATGTCGGGTCGGCCTTGCACCACGACATCGCGTAGCGACTGACGCTGCGCCGGATCGGCAAAAATCGCTGCGCTGGCAGGCGCACGCTGCGCCAGCCAGGCCACCATCTGCGCCTCGGCCCGGGTGATGGTCGGCCAGATCGGCCACAAGGTATCGTCCAGGTCCAGGCCAATAGCCTTGATTCGTGATAGGTCCAACATAGCTGCGGGAGAATACAGCATGCCCAAACCCCGATTCGCCGCCGAGCCCGTTTTCAGCCACGGTCAGCGCGCGCGCACGGCGGTGTTGTATTGCAACCTCGGAACGCCCGACGAAGCGATGACTCCTGCCGTACGGCGCTATCTGGCCGAATTCCTCAGCGACGCCCGGGTCGTCGAAATCCCCCGATTGCTCTGGTGGCTGATCCTGCACGGCGTCATCCTGCGCTTTCGCCCGGCCAAGTCTGCGGCCAAGTACGCCAGCATCTGGTCCGCAGAGGGTTCGCCATTGCGCGTCTGGACCCAGAAGCAAGCCTTGCTGCTGCAAGGCTGGCTGGGGCAACGCGGCCACCCGGTGCTGGTGCGCCACGCAATGCGCTACGGCCAGCCGTCGATCGCGACCCAGCTCGATGCGCTCAAGGCCGAAGGCGCGACCCGTGTGTTGGTGCTGCCAGCCTATCCGCAGTACTCGGCGACAACCACCGCCAGCGTGTTCGATGCAGTCTACGCCTGGGCAGCCCGCACGCGCCAGATTCCGGAGCTGCGTTTCGTCAATCATTACCACGACGATCCGGCCTATATCGAGGCCCTTGTCAAACACATCCGCGCTTTCTGGCAGATGCACGGGCGCGGCGACACGCTGGTCATGAGTTTTCACGGCTTGCCCCAGCGCAATTTGCTGCGAGGCGACCCCTACCACTGTGAGTGCCACAAGACCGCGCGGCTGCTGGCGTCAAGGCTTGGCTTGTCCAAGGACGACTACATGGTGACATTCCAGTCGCGGCTGGGTCGTGCCAAGTGGCTGCAACCCTATACCGAACCCAGCCTGGTGAAACTGGCGCGCTCCGGCCTGAAACGTGTCGACGTCGTTTGTCCCGGGTTCACCAGTGACTGCCTGGAGACGCTGGAAGAGATCGGCATCGAGGCCAAGGCGGCGTTCCTGGGCGCTGGCGGCAAGGAGTTCCATTTCATCAGTTGCCTGAACGACCGGCCGGAATGGATCACCGCGCTGAGCGAACTGGCCCAGCGTCACATGCTGGGCTGGCCCACGTCGGGCAGTGACGACACCGAAGCAAGCGCGGCTTCGCGGCAGCGTGCGCTGGACCTGGGCGCGAAACAATAGACCGGCAGGCGCACCGGCTCATCCGGCACGGCGCATCAGTTCGGCGCAAGCGTACTGGCCGGCACGGGGCCGATCGCATCCGACGCCTCCAGCCACTCGCGCAGACACTGGTTGAAGACCTGTGGTTGCTGCACCATGACCCAGTGACCGGTACGCAAGGCGCGCACCGCACAATCGGGCCGTTGCGCCAACGCCTCCAGCCACTGCGGTGAATGGAACATGAACGGCTTGCGCTCGCCATAGATGTACAACATCGGGGAAACCGAAGGCACCGGCGCAAGCTGCCGCAATCCGGCGGCGCTGCCAAACCATTGCATCGCATAGGGGTAGTTCATCTGCCATCCGATCAACGCGGGATCGCTGCGGCAGCGCATCTGCCGCGCCATCCAGCGGGTCATCCAGGTACCCGCGGCGCCACCGATTTTCCAAGCCAGCGCCAGCCAGAACTGATAAGCGAATACCTGTGCCCGTTGTCCCGGCGTCAGCGCATGCGCGAGCGCAGCCGAATTGTGATCGCCAATATCGACCGCAACAATGCGGCTCACCCGGTCGGGAAAACGCGCCGCGAACTCGTAGCCGAAGACGCAGCCCCAGTCATGCAGCAGCAAGGTCACCGGCACACGGGGGCTGACCTGGTCGACGATGGTCTGCAGCAGTTCGCACATGTCGTCGAGTGAGGTGATCCTGGGCGGCGCCGCGGTGTCGAAGCCGGGCAAGGTGAAGCGCACGCAGCAATAGTGGTCCTTGAGCGCAGCCACTGAGGCATCCCACAGGCGGTAGGTATCGGGCCAGCCGTGGAGCATCACGACCATACGCGGGTGGTCGCCCTCGATATGGACTTCCACCCCGTTGACCGTGGTACGCGAAATCTCCCCCATGCCTCACTCCGTTTTCTGATTTGCGAATTGTCCGATACGATAACCGCGCTGCGCATTCAACGGCCCGGCCCAGATCGGCGTGCCTGACATTCGGAGAATCTGCATGAACCTGGCTCTATGGCTGCACCGCGCAGCCCGCCTGTACGCTGGCGCGCCGGCAGTGGCGCACGGTACAGCCGTGGTCTATCGTTATGCCGATCTGGCCGATGCGGCAGCTGCCGTGGCCGGTTGGCTGGCGGCGCGCGGCATCAAACCCGGCGACAGGGTCGGTCTGTGGATGGACAACCATCCGCAATACCTGCCCTTGCTGTGGGGCGTCTGGTGGGCGGGTGCGATTACGGTTCCGCTGAACGCCCGGCTGCACGCCCGTGAAGCGGCGTGGATTCTCGGCCACAGCGGCGCGAGCCTGTGCCTGACCGATGCCGCCCATGGCGCCGAGCTGCGGCAACAGAACTTAAGGGCGTGCGACGAGGTGCATGAATTCGGCATGCTGGAAGGCAACACTACCGCGCCGCCCGCCATTGCACAGCGCACGGAAAACGATGCCGCCTGGCTGTTCTACACCAGTGGCACCACAGGCAAACCCAAGGGTGTGACGATCACCAACCGCAATCTGCGCTGGATGACGATGGCTTATCTGGCCACGGTGCAGCCGGTGCAGCCGGGTGACAGCATGCTGCATCCGGCACCGCTGTCGCATGGCAGCGGTCTGTACCACCTGCCTTATGTGCTGCAAGGCGGCGTCAACGTGATTCCCACTGCGGCATCGCTTGATTGCGCCGAATTCTTCGCACTGGCCCAGCACTGGCGCAACGCCTCGTGTTTTGCCGCGCCCACCATCGTGCGGCGGCTGACCGAACACGCACGCCAGCACGCCTGCGACACGTCGGGCCTGGCAACCATTGTCTATGGCGGTGCTCCCATGTACCTGGCCGACATCGAGCAGGCGCTCGCGGTGATCGGCCCGCATTTTGCACAGATCTACGGGCAGGGCGAGAGCCCGATGACCATCAGCGTATTGCCGCGCAGCGTGATCGCCGATCGCGACCACCCGCACTGGCGCGCGCGTTTGGCATCGGTCGGTTTTGCCCAGCCGATGCTGGAGATCGCGATCCGCGGCGACGACGGTAATCCATTGCCCGACGGAACCCCCGGCGAAGTCTGCGTGCGCGGCGAGGTGGTCATGTCCGGCTACTGGCAACAGCCCGAGGCAAGCGCCGCGGCAATCCGCGATGGCTGGCTGTATACCGGCGATGTCGGTCGGCTCGACGACGAAGGTTTCCTGACGCTGCTCGACCGCAGCAAGGATCTGCTGATCAGTGGCGGCAACAACATCTACCCGCGCGAGATCGAGGAGGCCTTGCTGCTGCATCCGTCGGTCTCCGAGGTCAGCGTGATCGGTCGGCCCGACCCGCAATGGGGCGAGTCGGTGGTGGCCTACGTGGTCACCCGCGCCAGCGTCAGTGCACAGGCGCTGGACGCGTTTTGCCTGGACCAGATCGCCCGCTACAAGCGGCCCAAGATCTACCGTTTCGTCGCGTCCCTGCCCAAGAACAACTACGGCAAGGTGCTCAAGACCGAGCTGCGCGACCGGGAAGCGGCATTGCCAGCCGATGCGTCGCCCGGTTCCGCACCGGACTGAACACGGGGCACCGCCTGCATTTGCCGCGGCCCTGCGTACAGTGCGGTCCCGTCGGACTGCCCGTGGCCGGTCCCTTGACATCGCCGGCGCCCCGGATGCGGGACACGGATAATGCGCCATCCGATAGTCGCTTTTTCTTGGGCCATGTGCCCACAGTTTTTTTTGATGGAGACCCCATGAACACGACAAATCCCTGGAAGCTGCTGCTGTTGTCAGCCGCCATCGTCGCCGGTGCCCCGGCGTTGGCGCAATCCGACTATCCGAGCAAGCCGGTGCGCATCGTCGTGCCCTTTGCCGCTGGCGGCACCACCGATATAACCGCCCGGGTCATTGCCGATGAATTGACCAAGGCCATGAAGCACAGTTTTGTCGTCGACAACAAGGGCGGCGCCGGCGGCAACATCGGTGCGGCCGAGGTCGCGCGCTCGGCGCCCGACGGCTATACCTTTCTGATGGGAACCCCTGGCACGCAGGCCATCAACCAGTTTCTGTACCCCAAGATGCCGTACGACACCGCCAAGGATTTCACGCCGGTGTCGTTCGTGGTGCGGGTTCCAAATGTGCTGGTCGTCAATCCGTCGCTCGGTGCCAGGAACCTGAAGGAACTGATCGCAATCGCCAAGGCCAAACCGGGAAGCCTGTCCTACGGTTCGCCTGGCAATGGCACCACCGGCCATCTGTCGACTGAACTTTTCAAGAGCCGGGCGCAGATCTTCGTGACACACATCCCCTACCGCGGCAGCGGCCCGATGCTGGTCGACCTGATGGGCGGCCAGGTGCAGATGGCGATCGACAACCTGCCCTCGGCCATGCCCCACATCAAGGCCGGCAAGCTGATTGCCTTGGGCGTTACTGGCGAGAAGCCGAGTTCGCAGCTGCCGGACGTGCCAACGATCGCCTCGCTACTGCCAGGTTATGCCGCTGAATCCTGGTTCGTGCTGATGGCACCGGCCGGCACGCCGCCGGCCATCGTCAACAGGGTTTCGGCCGAAATCGACAAGATCCTGAAAAAGCCCGAAGTCGTCGAGCGTTTCAAGGGCCTGGGCGCCGAGCCGGTGGGTGGAACGCCGGAGCAACTTGGTCAGTTCATCACGGCCGAGACGCGCAAATGGTCCCAGGTGGTCAAGTCGTCGGGCGCAAAGATCGACTGAACGCCCCCGATGTGCCGACGCACCACGGCAATGTTCACGGGGTGCGATCGGCGTCGCGCTGGACCCGCCTGAGATTCGTGGCCGCCTGGCTGATCACGGTGGCGGTGTCGGCCTTGATGGCGGCGATGATCCATTACATGATGCTGCCGTAGACTCGGACAGCGGCCTGGATCACCGGTGGCCGCGATAGCCGCGAAGTGTCAGTGGTGATGCCCGTGCTCTCCGTGCACGTGGCGATGTTCAATCTCGACCGGCGTTGCGGCCCGCACGTCATCGACCCGAACGGTAAAGCGCAGCGTCTTGCCGGCCATCGGATGATTGCCGTCCAGAAGCACTTTGTCGCCCTTGATCTTGAGCACGGTGAACACCCGCTCATGGCCGCTCCCATCCTGCCCCTGGAGCGTCCCGCCGACTTTGACTCCCGGCGGAAATTCGGCCTTGGGCATTGTCTGCAACAGTGTCTCGTCGCGTTCACCGAACGCATCCTGCGGCTGCAATTCGATGGTGGTCTGGTAGCCCTTCTCCTGCCCGTCGAGCGCTGCTTCGATCTTGGCAAAGGTGTTGCCATAACCCCCGTGCAGGTAAACCATCGGGTCCTTGCCGTCTTCGAGCAACTGGCGATGGGCATCGGTCACTTTGTAGCGCAGCGTGACTACGGTATCTTTTTCGATTTTCATGGGCGTGTTTGTACCACCGATGCGGTCACGACCCGGATCCGCCATTTCCGCGGCGGGTGTGCGACTGCTATGCCAGCTGCTATGTCAGCAGCTATTGCGTCTGGGCTTTGAACGGTTCATCATCATCTGTCAGGGTAACCGATCCGACCCGCCAAGGAGGAACAGACATGGACGCCATTCGTGAGCCCGCAGTGGCAGGCGCCTTTTACCCGGCGCGCTCGCGCGCATTGACGGAGATGCTCGCAATGCTGCTTGCCGACGCGGCACCGGCGGCAGGTATGGCTGCGGCAACGGCGCCCAAGGCGATCATCGTCCCGCATGCCGGCTACATCTATTCCGGCGCCACCGCGGCGCTGGCCTATGCGCGCCTTGCCGCAGCACGCAGCACCATTCGGCGCGTCGTGCTGCTGGGCCCGGTACATCGGGTTGCGCTGCGCGGCCTGGCGCTGCCTGGAGTTGCAGGTTTTGCGACACCGCTGGGCGACATCATGCTCGACCAGGACGCCATCGCTGTCATCCGCACGTTGCCCCAGGTGATCGAGTATCCTGCCGCCCATGCGCTGGAGCATTCGCTGGAGGTGCAACTGCCCTTCCTGCAAACCGTATTGAACGATTTCTCCCTGCTCCCGCTGGCCGTCGGCGACGCGAGCGCCACCGAGGTGGCCGAAGTACTCGAGCGCGTATGGGGCGGGCCGGAAACGCTGATCGTCGTCAGCTCCGACCTGTCGCATTACCTGCTCTCTGCAACGGCGCGGCAAGTCGACCAGGTGACGGCGCAACAGATCCTGGACCTGCGCCCCACACTGACGCACGAGCAGGCCTGTGGCGGTACACCGATCAACGGATTGCTGCTGGCCGCACAGCGCCATGGCCTGCAAGCGCGGCTGCTGGGCCAGTGCAACTCCGGCGACACCGCAGGCGACAAGCAGCGCGTCGTCGGATATGCGGCATTCGATTTTGTGGCGGGGCCCACCGATGCACACTGATTTCGGACCCACGCTGCTGCCGATCGCGCGCGCTGCGATCGCGCAGGCGCTGGGACGTACGCATGCGGTCGATACGAGCGCGCCCTGGTTGCAGAAAAATGGCGCGACCTTCGTCACACTGATGCTGCATGGGCAGTTGCACGGCTGCATTGGTAGTCTGCAATCCTGGCGGCCCCTGGCTGAAGATGTACAGGCGAATGCGGTCGCAGCCGCGACGCGGGATCCGCGCTTTGCGCCGCTGACCGCCGCGCAGTTCGACCAGACACAGATCTCGGTCTCGCTGTTGTCGCCGATGCAGCCGTTGCCGTTCGCGAGCCAGGCCGACGCCCTCGCCCAGCTTCGCCCCGGCATCGACGGCATCGTGCTGCAATTCGACGGCCACCGCGGTACGTTTTTGCCGCAGGTGTGGGAGCAGTTGCCAACCGCCGATACGTTCATGGCCCAACTCATACGCAAGGCCGGACTGCCGGCCGACTTCTGGTCCGACCGGATCCGACTGCAACGCTATTCGGTCGCCAAATGGGAAGAATCCAATGCGCCAGCGTCCGGCACCAGGCGGACTGCAGACAGCACCGGCATCGGAGCAGGTCAATGAATCCGACAACGAACCATGCCGCTGGTTACTGGCACTGGCATGCCGACGGTCGCATGCAATGCGACCTGTGCCCGCGCGACTGCAAACTACACGACGGGCAACGCGGCGCCTGTTTCGTGCGCGCACGCCAGGGCGCGCAGATGATCCTGACCACATACGGACGCTCGTCGGGCTTTTGCATCGACCCGATCGAGAAGAAGCCGCTGAACCATTTCCATCCCGGCTCCAGCGTGTTGTCGTTCGGCACTGCCGGTTGCAACCTGGCCTGCAAGTTCTGCCAGAACTGGGACATCACGAAATCGCGCGACATGGACCGCCTGACGGACCAGGCCTCGCCGGATGCGATTGCTGACGCAGCCCGGCAACATGGCTGCAAGAGCGTGGCCTTCACCTATAACGACCCGGTCATCTTCGCCGAATACGCGATGGACGTCGCCGACGCCTGCCACGCGCACGGAATAAAGACCGTGGCCGTGACGGCGGGCTATATCCATGAACAGCCCCGGCGCGACTTCTTCTCCAGGATGGACGCCACCAACGTCGACCTGAAGGCCTTCAGCGAAGACTTCTATTTCAAGCTCACCGGTTCGCATCTGCAGCCGGTGCTCGACACGCTGGTCTATCTGCGGCGGCAAACCGATGTCTGGGTCGAGATCACGACGCTGCTGATACCAGGACACAATGACTCGGAGCAGGAGATCACCGCCATGTGCCAATGGATTCGGCATGAACTCGGCACCGATGTTCCGCTGCATTTTTCGGCCTTTCACCCTGACCACAAGATGGCCGATGTGCCACCCACACCGATCGCGACGCTGGTGCGCGCACGCGACATCGCGCAGCGGGAAGGGCTGCAGCACGTCTATACCGGCAACGTGCACCACCGCGACGGTGACACCACGCGCTGCACGGGCTGTGGCGCAACGCTGATCGAACGCGACTGGTACCGGATCGACAAATACCGCGTCACGGCAGATGGGCGCTGCCCGGACTGCGGCCAGCCTCTGGCCGGTCGCTTCGACGCGCAAGCGGGCCACTTCGGGCGCCGGCGTTTACCGATTGCGATTGGGGGTTGAATCTACAAACGACAGTTGATCGCTTGTTTTTCGCTGAAACTGCAAATGAATACTGACGATCCTGGCCTTGACGCCACTCATCAGTTGGGTCATGGCGCTGTGCAGCGTATTGCGCCCGCGTCGGGCTGCGTCAGGCTGTGGTCAGGCCCAATGGCGCTCTGTCACGCAGGAAATCCGTCACCAGCGCCAGCTGATCGGCCACATTGAGCGCCGGAGCGTGGCCGCAACCGGCAATCGTCTCGACGCGGGCCCGTGGTCCGCGTCCGGCCATTGCCACAGCCGTTTCCGGCAACAGCAGGTCTGAGCTCTCACCGCGCAGGCACAGTACCGGAATGCGCAGGCTGTCGTATTCCGCCCAGCGCAGGTAGTCGTCGGGATGGCAGACGAATTGCTGCACCATGGCCGGGTCATAGTGCGGCGTGACCCGGCCATCGGGCAGGCGACGCGTCGACGTCTCGGTCAAGCGACGCCATTGGCTGTCGGACAGGAAACCATAAGGCTTGTACACGGTGCGAAAGTATTGCTCGAGTTCGGACATGGACGCGAACGCCGACGGGTTGCCCGCATAGGCGCGGATGCGGGCGATCGCCGTAGCGGCCAGTTCCGGACCATTGTCGTTGAGCACCAGCCGGGTGATACGCCCGCGCAACGCACCAGCCGCAGCCACCAGGCCGATCGATCCGCCCATCGAGGTGCCGATCCAATCGAATTGCTGCAGGCCGAGTTGCTCGACCAGCGCCATAGCCAATTGGCAGTAGAACGCCAGGCAATATTCGCGATCAGGGTCCGGACTCCACTGGCTCAGGCCACGGCCTATCGTATCGGGGCAGATCACGCGGTAGCCACGCTCGGGCGCGCTGAGCCAGGCTGCGAGTTCGTCCATGTCACGACCGGTACGGGCCAATCCGTGCCAGGCAATGACGGTGCGGCTGTTGCCGCCGCCCCACTCGGTATAGTGGATCTCTCGCCCTTGGCACTGCAGGTAATGTGACGTACAGCGCATCAATTCCCCTTTCCCGCCTGCCTGAACGCAGTGCGCAGGCGCAAACGACCGACCACGCCGGTCGGAAAGTAGTACACCGACAATACGAACAGGACGCCCAGCCAGAGCAGCCAGCGCTGCGGCGACAACAGCGCCGACAGCCAAGGCAGGCTGACGGCAGCCTCGCTGCCCAGGCGCAGCAGGTCCTGCAGGTAGCTCTGCGCGATCATGAACAGCGTGGCGCCGATGGCGGCGCCGTACATCGTTCCCATGCCGCCAATCACCACGATCAGCAACACGTCCATCATGATTTCGAACGACATCGACGTGTCGGGCCCGGTGTAGCGCAGCCAGAGGGCCAGCATCGCTCCCGCCACGCAGGCGAACAGAGCCGACAGGATGCTCGAGATGGTCCGGTACACGACGACCCGGTAGCCGATGGCCTCGGCCCGGAACTCGTTCTCGCGGATCGCCTGCAACACCCGGCCGAACGGCGAGTTGACGATGCGCAGCAAGGTCAGCAGCAGCGCCAGCGAGAGCGCGAACAACAGGTAATACGAGGCCAGCCGCCCATCAATCATCACGCCCAGGATTTCGTCCTCCATGAACTCGAAGCTTGGCATCAGGACTTCGGGCAGGCGAAAGGTCAGTCCGTCCTCGCCCCCGGTGAAGGTCGACAGTTGCGAGGCCAGCGTCAGAAACGCCGACGCGACCGCCAGCGTGATCATTGCGAAAAAGATCGCGCGCACTCGCAGCGAGAACAGGCCGATCACCAGTGCCAGCAGGAACGACAGTCCCAGCGCACCGGCGAGGCCGACGAACAGCGCCTCCCAGGTCGCACCCAACCGCGTGCAGGCAATCGCAATGCCATACGCGCCGATGCCGAAGAACATGGTGTGGGCAAAACTGACGATGCCGGTGTATCCGAGCAGCAGGTCGAAGCTGGCCACCAGCACGATGAAGATCAGCACCTTGGCCGCGACATTCAGCGCCTTCACCCCCGGAAACACGAATGGCGCGAACGCCAGGCCCAGCAGCAGCACCAGCAGCACGGCAGCCAGGATTCGGCTGCGCGGCAGGTCGTCGGAAAGAATGCGGTGCAACATGTCAGTTTTCCTCCGTCAGCGGTTCGTCACCGGATACACGCCCTGGGGCCGCCAAAGCAGGATGGCGGCCATCAGCGCGATATTGGAGAACAGTGCCACCTTGGGCGCCAGGAACCCGGTGTAATTGGCCATCAGCCCCACCAGCAGCGCGCCGATCAGCGCGCCCGCGGTCGAACCCAGGCCACCAATGATGATGACGATGAAGATCAGCACATTGACCTGCGCGCCCATCTGCGGCACCACAGTCTGCTGGTACAGGCCCCACATCACCCCGCCCAGGCCGGCCAATGCGCTGCCCATCACGAAGACACCAATGAACAGGCGCCGGATCCGGTAGCCGAGCGACTCGACCATCTCGCGGTCCTGCACGCCGGCGCGAATCAGCAGGCCGATCTTGGTGCGGTTCAGCGTCCAGACCAGCGCGCCGAACACGACAATGCCGACCACTACCGCCACAAGTCGGTACTTCTCGATCGCCGCATCACCGATCAGAATCGACCCGCGCATGGCCATCGGCAGCGGCAGCGGAATCTGCTGCGGTCCCCAGATCACCTTGATCAACTCTTCGCCGATGATCATGCCACCCATCGTGATCAGGATCTGCTTGAGGTGCTGGCCATAAACCGGCTTGACGATGAAACGCTCGAAGGCCAGGCCCACGGCACCGGCGACCGCCATGGCGACCAGCATCGCCGGGAACACCGCCAGCATGTTGCGCCAGAGCTGGTCCGACTGCGTCCAGTCGGTCATCGACCCCAGTACCGTCGTTGCCACGTACGCACCCAGTGCGATGAACAGGCCATGGCCGAAATTGAGCACATCCATCAGGCCGAACACCAGCGTCAGTCCGGAGGCGATGACGAACACGATCAAACCCATCGCCAACCCGGCCACGGTGAGCGTGAGCCAGGTCGACGCCGAGCCGATGAACGGATACACCAGCAGCGCCAGCAGCGGCACCAATGCGACCGGTTTCCAGTCGAAATCGGCATTTTTCATAGCGCCAGCCCCAACAAGGATTTCTGCAACGCAGCGTCTGCGGACAAGGCCGACATGCTGCCGGCATACACGACGACACCGTTGTCCATCACCGCCACGCTGTCGCCCAGCTGCTGGGCAAAACGGATGTTCTGCTCGACCAGCAGAATCGTCACACCGGTGCGCTTGAGCTCGGCAAAGGCGTCGATCATGTTGTTGATGATGGCCGGCGCCAGGCCCTTGCTCGGCTCGTCAACGATCAGCAATTCTCGCGGTTCGACGATCGCGCGTGCCACCGCCAGCATCTGCTTCTGGCCGCCGGAGAGTTTGCCCGCCGGGTGGTTCCAGAACTTCTGCACCGCCGGAAACAGCCCGAAAATCCACTGCAACCGGTCTTGGTCCATCTGGCGCTCGCTGGCCGCGCTGCGCGCCGCCAGCAACATGTTCTCGCGCACCGTGAGGTCGGAAAAAATGCCCATGTTTTCGGGCACGTAGGCGATATTGTGCGACGCGATCTCCGGGGTCGTCAGGCCAGTGATGTCCTGGCCAGCGAAATGCAGCTTGCCGCTGGATGCGCGCCACAAGCCCATGATGGTGCGCAGCGTCGTCGACTTGCCGGCGCCATTGCGCCCGAGCAGCAGTGTCACCTGCCCCTTCGGCACTATGAGATCGACACCATGCAGGATGTGATAAGCCCCGATATGGGTATGCACACCCGACAGGGTCAACAGGTTCTGGTTCGTCATGCCGATTTCCTGCCCCTTGCAGGCGGAAGGCCGGGATGGGCGGGAGCATCAGCCTGCGTCGAAGCGTCCCGGGCGCCTGCGCCCAGGTAAGCCTCCTGCACCACCGGGGACGCGATCACTTCAGCCGGATCGCCGTCCGCCACCAGTTCGCCGTTGTGCAGCACGATGATGCGGTCGGCCAGTTCACGCACCACGTCCATCTTGTGCTCGACCAGCAAGATAGTCTTGCGCTTGTCTCTCTTGAGTTCGCGGATCAGCTTCAGGATCACCGGCGCCTCGTCCACGCTCATGCCTGCCGTCGGTTCGTCGAACATGAACACCTGCGGCTCGAGCGCGATCAGCAGCGCCACCTCGAGCTTGCGTTGGTCGCCATGCGGCAGGCTGGCAACGACGGCGTCTGCACGGTCCTGCATCGCCACCGTCCCAAGGATCTCCTCAGCGCGTCGCAGCAGGGCCTTGTGGTCGCTCCAGATGCTCCACAGGTTCAGTCCGCGTCGGTGCTTGCCAGAGCGCGTCGCCTGCACCGCAAGGCGGATGTTCTCCCGAACCGTAAGGTTGGGAAACAAGTTGGTGAGCTGAAACGCCCGCCCCAGCCCCGCGCGGGTACGCGCCGACACGCCGAGCGACGACAGATTGCGCCCGCCCAGCGACACAGACCCGCTACTGGCCTTGAGCTGGCCGGAGATCAGATTGAAATACGTGGTCTTGCCGGCACCGTTCGGACCGACGATGGCGGTCAATGTGCCCGGCGCAAAACTGCAGCTGACAGCATTCACCGCCACGTGTCCGCCGAAACGGATCGTCAGGTCTTTGGTTTCAAGCATGGTCCTCGCAAGCCGAAGCTTGGCCGTCGGCCCGCAACTCCGGGCCACCTTGGTAAGTGAGCGCCCGTCCATGCGCACACAGCTTGCAGAAATCAGCGGTTCGGCCCACTGGGCCGCACGCGTTGTGGGTTGGCACGAACCGCCACGCTGCGTGCACCGTGGCCGGATCAGCGAACGATCGACCGATGGATCGAGCGGCCGCCAGGTCGATCAGCGCTTGTTGTTGATCGGCACATCCATGTCTTCGGCCTTGATCTCGCGTACCAGTTCCGGCACGCCCCAGGCGAATGCCGGATCGACCTTGATCTTGAAGTGGTACATGCTCTGCATCGCCTGATGGTCTTCCTTGCGGAACGTCATCTTGCCCTTGGGCGTGTCGAAACTCATGCCTTCCATGGTCTTGATCAGCTTGTTGGTGTTGGTGTCGCCATTCGTTTTCTTCAGCGCAGTCACAAGCGCCATCGCTGCCGAAAAACCACCGGCAGTGAAGAAATCCGGCGGCGACTTGAACTGGCTGTAGTGCTGCGCCACCATCGCGTCATTGACCGGATTCTTTGGCAGACCGAAGTAGTAGTAGGTCGCCCCTTCCATGCCCGGGAAATTCTTGTAGGCGGCCATTGCCGGCAGGATGTTGCCGCCGGTGGCGATCTCGATTCCATAGCGCTTGAGGTCGAGGTCGGCGATCTTGAACGGGTTGCCGCCGCCGCCGGCCCAGATGATCCAGATCACCTTGCGACCGGGCTTGTCCTTGAGCGCGTCGATCAGACGCTGCGCACCGGCGGTGAAGTCGGTGGTGTTGGTCGGCAGGTACTCCTCGTGCACGATCTTGGCCTTCTTGATCGCGCTCTTGTAGGCCTTGACCCCATCGCGCCCGAATGCGTAGTCCTGCGCCAGCGTGGCAATGCTGGTGCCGGCCTGGTCCTGCGCAACTGCGTTGGAGATCGCGTCCTGGGAACTGTTGCGGCCAGTGCGGAAGATGTATTTGTTCCACTTGTCGCCGGTGATCGAATCGGCCACCGCTGGCTCGACCAGCAGGATCTTCTTGTATTCCTCGGCCACTGGCAACATCGCCAGCGCGACCCCCGACGACGACGGTCCGACGGCAATATCGGCCTTGTCGTCGGCATATGCTGCGGCCAGCAGACTCTTTCCGAGGTCAGGCTTGCCCTGGGTATCCCTCTCGATCACGACCAGCTTCTTGCCGGCGACCATCATGGTGCCGCCGGTGGCGTAATTCAAACCCATGTTGAAACCGATGGTGGTCTGCTTGCCATAAGCCTCCAGCGGGCCGGTCAGGCTGTGAATATGGGCAATGCGGATTTCCTTGTCCTGTGCCATTGCGACCGGGGATGCGACAGTGAGAACAGCGGTGGCGGCCAAGGCGGCCAGCGCGACGAGTGAACGACGGTGCATGAAAGTCTCCTGTTTGTTGTCGGAACGAAGCCTGAGAAACCCTGAAGAACCCTGAATAACCGCATGCTTCATGCCATCTCGCAAGTCGTTGATTTCAATTGATTTTCCAAACGGTTTGTTGCTATTGTGCAAAATCAAAACAATGAAACTGTCTTTAATTCAGACATTTGTACCAATATCAGACATCTTGCGCCAAGCGCTGGTACAGCGTCGCGCGTGAAATGCCGAGCATTCTTGCGGCTGCCAGCTTGTTGCCGTGCGTGGACGTCAGCGCTGCCGCAATCGCATCGTGTTCGAGCTGCGCCACCTGAACCGCCATCGGTCGCAACAGTTGCAACAACGGCGCCGGCATCGGTGCCTGCAGTGGCGCGCCGGCAAGTGCTGGCACCTGCAGATCGATGCCCGACTCGGCCAGAACCTTGTGCAGCAATGCCGCCTCAATCTGAGTTGTGTCACTGCGCATCGCACATTGCTCCAGCACGTTGCGCAACTCGCGGATGTTGCCGCGCCATTGCTGCGCGCACAGCAGCTCGAGCGCCGCGGCGCTGATGTCCAGCGGGACGCCACCGCCACGCAGCGCGATGTCGTCGGTCAGTACCTCGACCAGCGCCGGAATGTCGCTGCGCCGATCGCGCAGTGGGGGCACCCGGATCGGCAACACGTTGAGCCGGTAGTACAAGTCCTCACGGAACTTGCCGTTGCGCATGCCGGCCGCCAGGTCGCGCGAAGTCGCAGCGATGACCCGCACGTTGAACGGAACCAGCTGGTTCGAACCCAGCGGCTCGATCTCGCCTTCCTGCAAGGCGCGCAACAGCTTTACCTGCAAAACCAGCGGCATGTCGCCGATCTCGTCCAGGAACAGGCTGCCGCCATCGGCCAGCTTGAATTTGCCGTCGCGTCCGCGGCGGTCGGCACCGGTGAAGGCGCCGGGCGCGACGCCGAAGAACTCGGCCTCGAGCAAGGTGTCGGGAACCGCCGCAATATTGACGCTGACCAGCGGGCCGGCGGCGCGGCTGGATGCCGCATGGATCGCATGCGCCAGCAATTCCTTGCCGGTACCAGTCTCACCCAGGATCAGCACCGGGCTGTTCGACTGCGCAGCGCGGCGCGCCTGGCGCTTCACCTCGACCGCCGCCGCGCTGGTGCCGATGAAGCTGGTGAAGGTGTATTTGGAAGGCCGGCTGCCGGCGCTTCTGGCGTTGTCCAGGCTTTGGCGCTGGGCCGCCAGTTCGCGCCTCGCGTCGTCCAGGTCGCGCTGCATCAGCGCGAACTTGCTGATCAGCGGCTGCAGCGTGGTCTCGGGATGGTCGAACAACACGATGCCGATGGCGCCGATCACTGCGTCATGCTCGTCGCGCAAGGGGATGCGGCTGACGACGAAGGTGCCGGCCCGGTTGGTCAGCAGATCGATCAGGTAGGCCTCCCCGGTCTCCAGCACCCTGCGCATCTGGGTGTTCGGAATCACGTCTTCGACCATGTGGCCCATGAACTGGTCGATCGAGTCGAATCCCAGCGCCGGCAGGAAACGCTGGTAACCTTCGTTGACCCAGACGATGCGACCGCTGCGATCGACCAGGAACATGCCTTGGCTGATGCTGGAGAACAGGTGAAACATCGACCGCGCCGCCAATTCCAGGATGCCCTGGGCATCGGACGGCAGGCCATCCGAGGCACCGGCAGGAAGGTCAGCAGTGGCCGGGGGTGCTTGCATGGGCGCATATTAACTTGCAGGCGTAAAGTGCGAATTTTCCTGACCGTGGGAGTGAACAAGTGATCCATGACCTGTATGCCTACCTGCGTGTAGCCGACTGTCTGCACGCCATCGACTTCTACCGCGCCGCGTTCGGCGCCACCGAGATTTTCCGCCTGACCGAACCTTCGGGCCGAATCGGCCACGCGGAGCTGGACTTCAACGGCACGACACTGATGATCAGCGACGAGTTCCCGGAGTTCGGCATGAAAGGCCCGCAGGCCGGCGACAGCTCGCCGGTCAGCTTGCACCTGCACGTGGACAACGCCGATCGCCTGGTGCAGCAGGCGCTGGACGCCGGCGCCACGCTGCAGATGGCAGCGCAGGACCAGTTCTACGGGGAACGTACCGGTGTTGTGATCGACCCGTTCGGCCATCGCTGGATGATCGGTCACGAGATCGAAAAACTCACGCCGCAGGAGATGCAGCGGCGCTACACGGCCATGATGCAGGCCGGCTGAGAATGCCGTTACGGCCGCGCTGACGCCAGGCGCGTCAACGCAGCAGTTGCGCGCCGTGCGCGAGATACATCTCGGCTTCTTGCGCCAGACGCGCGGTGATCGAGGCGGCACTTTCGATGTGCGTGATCAGGTCGACGGCCTCACTGGCCCAGACCACGGCGGTATCGCAATCCTCGGCTGCAACGGCCTTCTGATAGGCCGCATTTTGCGCCGGCAAAGCCGTGCGCAGTTCCGCTTCCTGTCCGTCCCAGCGGCTGGTAAAGCCGTTCCTCAGTGCCCGCCCGGTATAGCCTTGCGGCCAGTCATAGCCCCTGACCAGATCGAACACCCGGGTTCGTACCGTACTCAGCCCGAGCGAGCCGGTGATGCGCCGTTTTGCCATGGCGCTGCCGAGCGCCTCATGCGACGCGTAGTACCGGGTGCCAATCAGCGCGCCATGCGCACCGAGCATCAGCGCGGCGGCCAGTCCGCGGCCATCGGCAATGCCGCCGGCGGCGACCACAGGAGTCGGCGCCACCAGGTCGACGACGGCCGGCACAAACGGCAAGGTGGACCGTGTCCCGCCATGGCCGCCCGCCTCGGTTCCCTGCGCGACGATCAGATCGGCGCCGGCCTCCTGCGCCAGGATCGCGCCCTCGATGTCCTGCACCTGACAGATCAGGCGGCAACCGGCGTTGTTGATCAGACGCCCGAACGGACGCGGGTCGCCAAACGACAACATCACCGCCGACGGACCGCTGGCCAGCACCTGCTCCACAGTGGCCGTGGTCACGGCCCAGGTGATCAGACCCACGCCCCAGGGCTTGCGGGTGCCTTCACGCACCAGCGCGATCTCGCGCGCAAGCCAGTCGGTATCGCCATAGCCGCCACCAACCAGACCCAGGCCACCGGCATTGGACACGGCTGCCGCCAGCTGGCCACCGGATACTCCGCCCATCGGCGCCAGCACCAGTGGCACCGACAAATTGAACATGTCGGTCAATCGGGTCACAATCATTTCGCTGCGCTCCCGATGAAGTCTTTCATGTCGCCATCTTGAACCCAATCCGCGTCGATGTCGACCACGAAATCGATATCGAAATGCGGATTCTCGGCAATCCCGGCACGAGCGTATCCGCGCGGATTGCACACCACGCGGGTGTCGCCCAGCCGATAGTCGAAGCTGTCGTGGGTATGTCCATGAATCCACAGATCGACCTGCCCGACGTCCAGCAGGTACTCGGCATCCGACACGAAACTGGCGTTGAGCAAAGCGCCGTCGAATCGCGGATGGATGCTCTTGCGCGACGGCGCGTGGTGGGTGATGACCACGGTGGGTCCATCGAACGGACGTGCAATGGTCTGCGCCAGCCAGGCGGATTCGCGACGGAATAGCCCGACAGCATCGGCCGGGCTGAAGATGCGCTGCGAATCGGGGCTGACCCGTATGCGCTGGAAATCGCGCATCACGCTGCGGGATTCGCGCATGGCCGCTGCATAAAGCGACGGCGTACCGAACAGGCGATAGTCGCTCCACAAGGTGGTGCCCAGGAACCGGACACCGGCCATGTGCAACTCGGTTCCATGCAGGATGTCGACGCAGGTGCCGACGCTCAAGCGACGCAACTCGGCAAGCGTGGTCTGCAGGTCGCTGCCGTAGAACTCGTGATTGCCAGGTACGTAGAGTACCGGCATGCCAAGCGTGGAGGCCCAAGCGATGGCCTCGCGCGGCCGAGCGATATCTCCGGCCAAGACCAGCAGGTCGGCGCCGTTGAATGGCAACTCCAGGTCGGCAAAGCCCAGGTGCAGGTCAGACAGGATTCGGATTTTCATGGCATGTCGGCCCCGCATTTATATCACGGGATGATATATTTCGTCCATGCCAACCACAAGCTCCCGCAACAGCCGCACGGGCACCGACAAGGTGGACTTCGAGGCCCTGGCCGAGTTCCGCTATCAGTTGCGCAAATACCTGCGCTTCAGTGAAAAGGTGACCCGTCAACAAGACGTGACCCCGCTGCAGTACCTGCTGCTGCTGCAGATCAAGGGCTATCCCGGCCGGGCCTGGGCCAGCGTGGCGGAACTGGCCGAGCGGCTGCAGGCGCAGCACCACGGCGTGGTCGCGCTGGTGTCACGCTGCGAAGCACTGGGCCTGGTGCAACGTGTGGCCAGTACCACGGACTTGCGCAAGGTCGAGGTGCATCTGACGCCGCAGGGCAATACATTGGTGGCACAACTGGTGCAATTGCACCGGGCGGAGCTGGTGTCGTTGCAAGGCCGTTTTTCGGTACCGGACCTGGCCGCCACCGAGGCTTCGTTGCCTGCGCCGCGGCGTCGGCGCGGTCAGCCCACGGCCGGCTGAGGCTGAAGCCGTCCGCGCGTTGCGTTCACGCGCTGGAGGTCACGCGCTGCGCCGCCGCGCCACCAACCGCACCAGGCGCGGCAGGAACAGCACCGCGAGCACCACAGCCAGCAGGCTGGCAGACATCGGACGCTGGACGAAAATCATCCAGTTGCCTTCGCCGATCGACAAGGCATTGCGCATCTGCGCCTCGGCCAGCGGGCCCAGAATCATGCCGACCACCACGGGAGCGGTCGGAAAGTCGTAACGCCGCATGACCACCCCGATCAGCCCGATCAGATACAACAGCAACAGGTCGAACGCACTTTGGCGCATGCCGTAGACACCTACGGTCGCGAAAATCAGGATGCCGGCGTACAGGTAGGGCTTGGGAATCTTCAGCAGCTTGACCCACAGGCCGACCATCGGCAGGTTCAGGATCAGCAGCATCACGTTGCCGATGTACAGCGAGGCGATCAAGGCCCACACCAGGTCGGCCGAACTGGTGAACAGTTGTGGTCCGGGCTGGATGCCGTAGTTCTGGAACGCTCCGAGCAGGATTGCCGCGGTATTTGACGTCGGAATGCCCAGCGTGAGCAGCGGGATCAGTGTGGCAGTGATCGCCGCATTGTTGGCCGCCTCGGGCCCCGCGACACCTTCGATTGCGCCAACGGTGCCGAACTCGGCCAGATTTTCGCCCTTGGCAACTTTCTTCTCCGCGGCGTAGCTCAGAAATGTCGGTATCTCGCTGCCGCCGGCTGGAATGGTGCCGAATGGAAACCCGATCGCCGTGCCGCGTAGCCAGGCCGGCCAGGAACGGCGCCAATCCGATGCGGTCATGTGGACCCGGCTGAGTCTGTTCTGATCGTCCGACGGGCCGCCTTCGTACAGCACCGCGTACAGCGCCTCGGCCACGGCAAACAGCCCCACCGCCACCAGCACGATCTCGATGCCATCGAGCAGCTCCGGCACACCGGCGGTGTAGCGGACCTGGCCGGAAATCTGGTCCATGCCGATCAGGCCGGCGGCCAGGCCAACGAACAGTGCCACCATGCCACGCAAGGTGCTGCGCCCCAGCACCGCACTGACGGTGGTGAACGCCAGCACCATCAGCATGAAATATTCCGGTGGTCCGAGCCGGACGGCAAATTCCGCCAGCATGGGTGCGAACAGCGTCACCAGCACGGTGGCAATCGTGCCGGCCACAAATGAGCCAATGGCCGAGGTCGCCAGCGCGGCGCCGGCGCGCCCGCTCTTGGCCATCTTGTTGCCTTCCATCGCGGTGATCATGCTGCCGGTCTCGCCCGGCGTATTGAGCAGGATCGAAGTGGTGGAGCCGCCATACATGGCGCCGTAGTAAATGCCGGCGAAGAAGATCATCGACGCGGTCGCGTCGACCCGGGTCGTGATCGGCAGCAGCATCGCGACGGCCACCGCCGGGCCGATGCCCGGCAACACGCCGACGCCGGTGCCGATCGCACAACCGACGAAACACCAGAGCAGGTTGATCGGTGTTGCCGCGGTGGCAAACCCCAGCCAGAGTTGGTTCCACAAGTCCATGTCAGTACCGCCCGGCCGTTCCGAAGGTACTGACGGCCCCCT
>JBDTMH010000027.1:0-30775 GCA_039934375.1 Burkholderiaceae bacterium
GTCACGTCCAGGCCCTCGGCCTTGTAATAACCCTTGGCCTGGGCAACGTAATAACCGGCGAACTGGGCCTGCGGCAGCCACTTCAGCTGGACCGTGACCTTCTCCTGCGCGTGGGCGGCAAATCCGCTGGCGGCCAGTACGGCGGCCAGCAGGCCGCGGGTCAGGATGGAACGACGAATCATGAATACTCCTTGGGTTGAAAAAAAGTGCGGGACAGACGTAGGCAAAAAGCGTAAGCGACGACGGAGGAAACTTCAACTGGTATTAACCTTCGGTCGAGTACTTGTTTGACGCGCATCACTTGCTGCCCCGTACCGACGGATGCCAGAACGCGACACGCCGCTCCAGACGGGAAAGCAATGCATATGCCAGTGTGCCGGTAATGGCGGACACGACGACCGCCGCCCAGACCAGCGTCATGTTCATGCGCGTGGCTTCGATGGATATGCGAAAACCCAGGCCCGAGGTCGGCGAGCCAAAGAACTCGGCCACGATGGCGCCGATCAGTGCCAGACTGGCATTTACCTTGAGCGCAGCAAACATGAACGGCGTGGCGCTGGGCAGGCGCAGCGACCATAGCGTGCGGGTGTAGCTGGCGGCATAGCTGTGCATCAGTTCGCGCTCGAGCCGGTTCGACGCCTGCAGGCCCGCCAGCGTCGACACCAGCATCGGGAAGAAGGTCATCAGCACCACCACGGCAGCCTTGGACGGCCATTCGAAGCCGAACCACATCACGGCGATCGGTGCCACCCCGACCAGCGGGATGGCGCTGGTCAGCGAGGCGATCGGCAGCAGACCGCGTTGCAGGAACGGCATCCGGTCGATTCCGATGGCGACGATGAAACCCAGGCTGCAGCCGAGCAACCAACCGAGCACCACCGCCTTGGCAACGGTCTGCACGAAGTCGTTGCCCAGCGTGCCGATGTTGTCAATCAGTGACTGCAGAATCAGCCAGGGCGCCGGCAACAGCACCCGTGGCACGTCGTTTGCGACCACCAGCAATTGCCAGAAGTACAGGATCCAGATACCGAACAAGGCTGCGGTAAGGCTGCTGTAGATGCGATGGCTTTCCATTGTGGCCAGGCGCCGTATGCCGACGATCGCCAATGTCGCCAGCGTGGCGGTGAGCGCCCAGAACAGCGGACCGACCGGCGCCGCGGGGGTGGCCAGCGGGGAAAACAGGAATACCCCGGCCAATAGCAGCGAGGCCAGTACCAGCAAGGTGGTGCCACGACCATCCGACTGGAAGCGTGAGAGGTGTGGCTGTTTCACTGGACTCCCCTTGGCGCTGCGCACTGCCGGATTCGCCTGGGAGTGGAAACAGGGTGTCTCATGCCTGCCTCCGACTGTGCAATACGATGCGTTCCAGTCCTGCCATGGCCGCCGTCAATATCAGGCCGAGCAGGGCAGACATCACCAGCGCCGACCAGATCTGCACGGTCTGACCATAGTAGGAGCCGGTCAGCAAGCGGGCACCCAGGCCGGCCTGCGCACCGGTCGGCAACTCGGCCACCATCGCGCCGACGAGGCTGGCCGCCACACCGACTCGCAGCGCCGGGAACAAAAAGGGCAGGGACGCCGGCAGGCGCAGCATCCACAAGGCTTGCCAGCGATTGGCCGCATAGGTGTGCATCATCTCGGTGTCGATCACCTGGGGGCTGCGCAGGCCCTGCACCATGGCCACCGTGACCGGGAAAAAGCACAGGTACATTGCGATCACCGCTTTCGGCGCCACGCCGGCCATGCCCATGCTGCCCAGGATGACCAGCACGATGGGCGCGATCGCAAGCACCGGTACCGACTGCGACGCGACGATCCACGGCAGCAAGGCCTTGTCCAGCGTGCGCGAATGCACAATGCAGATCGACAGCACCAGGCCCAGTACCGTACCCATGGCGAATCCCACCAGCGTCGACTGCGCAGTCACAAAGGTATGGAACAGCAGGTTGCGCGGCGAATTCACCGGCCAGCCGGTCAGGCTGCCCCACAGGTCGATCAGCACCTGGTGCGGCGGCGGCAGCACCGGGCGCTTCATGTCCATCGTGGCGACGACCAGATCCATCCAGGTCCAGGGCCGGTCGGCCAGGTCACGTTCGATCGCGCCTTGCGCGTTGAGGGCTACGGTCAGGCCGTACCAGGCCACGATGATCAGCGTCGTGACTACTACTACGGGCATGCCCTGCACGCGCAGTGTCTGCGCCAGGGAGATGCTCGCGGGTTTATTCGTCGTGGCCATGGGCCAAGGCCTCCCGCACTTCATGGGCCACGTTGACGAAGGCCGTCGAGTCGCGCATGTCCAGTGTGCGTTCGTCCGGCAATGGCGACGCGATGACCTTGACGATGCGGCCCGGGCGGGGCGACATCACGATAATGCGGCTCGACAGATACACCGCCTCGGCGATCGAGTGCGTGACGAACACTACGGTGCGGCGCTCGCGTTGCCAAAGCTGTTGCAGCTGCTCGTTCAGCCGGTCGCGGGTGATCTCGTCGAGCGCTCCAAAGGGCTCGTCCATCATCAGGATGCGCGGCTCGAACGACAAGGCCCGCGCGATCGACACCCGTTGCTGCATGCCGCCGGACAGTTGCCACGGGTACTTGGACTCGAAACCGGTGAGGCCGACCCTTGACAGTTGCTCGCGCGCAATCGTGTTGCATTCGCTGGCGCTGCGCCCGTGGATCTGCAGCGGCAACTTCACGTTGCCCAGCACGGTGCGCCACGGAAACAGCCCCGGCGCCTGGAACACATAACCATAGGCGCGCGTCAGTCGCGCATCGTGCGGCGACAATCCGTTGACCAGTACCTCGCCGGAGGTGATGTGCTCCAGGTCGGCGATCACGCGCAGCAAGGTGGTTTTGCCACAACCTGAAGGCCCGATCAGCGAGACGAACTCACCGGGACGAATCGCCAGGTCGATGTCGCTCAGCGCCTGCACCGGTGCCTCATGCGGGTTGTAGATCAGCGACGCCTTGCGCACGTCGACGGCCAGAGTAGGGTTGTTTGAATCGGATTCGGCCACGGTCATCAATACTTGTCGGTCATTCTGGTTGTGTGTCTGTAGCGGCAGACAGCGTCCGGACGGTCGGGACCAGGGCCGCCATGCGGCCGCCGAACATTATGCCGTCCAGGGTGTTTCCGGCGGCCATCTCAGCGCTCGCCTTTGCGATAGGGTTTCATCAGTGCCTGCGGATAACTCGCCTTGCGTGCCACCAGCACCAGCGCGACGATGGACAACACATACGGCAGCATCAGGTACATCTGGTAGGGCAGGGCGGCGCTGCCAGACTGCTGCAGGCGCAATTGCAAGGCGTCGAAAAACGCGAACAGCAGCGCGCCGAGCAGCGCCTTGCCTGGTCGCCACGAGGCGAACACCACCAGTGCCACGCAGATCCAGCCGCGACCATTGACCATGTTGAAGAAGAAGGCGTTGAACGCCGACAGGGTGAGGAACGAGCCGGCAATACCCATGATCGCCGACCCCGCGACGATGGCCCCGGTACGGATGGCCGCCACCGATACGCCCTGGCCTTCGGCCGCTTGCGGGTTCTCGCCGACCATGCGAATCGCCAATCCGACCGGAGTGCGGTACAGCACGTAGGCCAGCGAGGGCACCAGCAGCAAGGCCAGCAGCGTCAGCGGTGTCTGCTGTGCCAGCACTGGCAGGCCCAGCCAATCCATCTCGGCAAACGGCGTCACGGTCGGTGGCGTCGATACCTTTGGAAAACTGACCCTGTAACCGTAATAACTCAGCGAAGTTGCCAGCAAGGTAATGCCCAGCCCCGAGACATGTTGCGACAAGGCGAGTGTGACGGTCAGGAAGGCATGCAGCAATCCGAACACAGCGCCCGTTGCTGCGGCCACCGCGACGCCAGCCCACAAGGGTGCCCCGCTGTACACCGCCAGCCAACCGGTCAATGCGCCGGCGACCATGATGCCCTCGATGCCCAGGTTGAGCACACCGGCACGCTCGCACAACAACACACCCAGGGTCCCAAGGATCAGCGGTGTGGCAATGCGCAGTACCGCGATCCAGAACGCCGGTTGTGCCAGCATGTCGAACAGTTCCGCGGTCATCGGATATTCGCACTGGCAAGAACGATCGGCCCGGGGCACGTCATTTCCAGCGCACCCGGTATTGCGTCAACAAGGTGGCCACCAGCACCGCGATCAGCGAAGCGGCGACGATGACGTCGGCGATATAGGTCGGTACACCGACCGCCCGGCTCATGCTGTCGGCGCCCACCAGCATGCCGGCAACAAACACGCTGGCGGCGACCACGGCCAGTGGGTGCAACGCCGCCAGCATCGCGATCACGATGCCGGTGTAGCCATAACCTGGCGACATGTCGAGCGTGACATAACCGGTACGGCCTGCCACTTCGATGGCACCGGCCAACCCTGCCAATGCGCCCGACACCATCGCCACCAGCACCACGGTGCGTGTCACCGGCACGCCGGCGAACGCGGCGGCGCGGGCATTGGCGCCTACGGCCCGGATGTCGAAGCCGAACACCGTGTACTTGAGCATGGCCCATACCAGCACAGCCAGCACACAGGCACCGATCAGACCACTGTGGACACGGGTCTGGGGGATCAGCTTGGACAGTTCCAGATTGCCGAGCAAGGCCACGCTCTGCGGCCAGCCCATCGCCATCGGGTCCTTCATCGGTCCGTCGAGCATCATCGAGACGAACAGCAACACGATGAAGTTCAGCAGCAGCGTGGTGACCACCTCGTCCACACCCAAACGCGCCTTGAGCAGGGCCGGACCGAGCAGCAGCAGGGCGCCAGCCATCGCACTGGCCAGCAGCATCAACACGAACAGCAGCGTTGGCGGCAGGTCGAAGCCGGTACCTCCGTGCATGCCGCCGACTGCCACCGCTGCGAGTGCGCCCACGTAGAGCTGGCCTTCGGCGCCGATATTGAACAGGCGGGCCTTGAATGCCACCGTGACTGCCAGCCCGGTCAGGATCAGCGGGATCGCGCGGGTCAGGGTTTCACTCAGCGCGAATATCGAACCGAAGCCGCCCTTGAGCAACAGACCATAGGTTTCGGTCACTGCGGCGCCGGCCCATATCACCAGCACCGAGCTGACCAGCAGCGTGAACACCACGGCACCGATGGGCGCCAGAACGAGCGCGGCGGTGGAACTGCTGCTGCGCTTTTCCAGCCGCATGCTCATGCCGCCGCTGGGGCGGCTGCGCCGGCCATGGCCATGCCTATGGCTTCTCGGGTCCATGCACCGACGGGCAGCGCAGCACTCAGGTGTCCGCCATGCATGACGGCCACCCGGTCGCCCATGGCCAGCACTTCGTCCAGGTCGTCGGAGATCAGCAGTACTGCCGCCCCGGCATCGCGCGCCGCGATCAGTTGATCCTGCACGTAGGACACCGCACCAATGTCCAGGCCCCAGGTGGGTTGGTGCGCCACGATCAGCCGCGGCACGATGGTGTGCGAGTCGCTGCTGTCCGGGTGCAGCAAGGCACGGCCCAGGATCAGCTTTTGCATGTTGCCACCGGACAACGCGCGCGCCGGGCTGTCGGCACCGCCTCCGCGCACGTCGAACCGGTGGAGGACGCGCTGCGCATGCGCGCGCGCCTTGTGCCGCCGGATCCAGGAGGCGCGCGCGAACACCGTGCTGTGCAGCCGCTCCGACACGGCGTTTTCCCATACCGGCAGGTCGCCCACGACGCCAACCGCATGGCGGTCTTCCGGGATGCGCGCAACGCCAAGCGCTACCAGCTGCGAGGGACGACCGGGCATGGGCTGGCCGAGCAGACGCATCGCGCCGCTGGCGGCCGTGCGGGTGCCGCACAACAATTCGGCCAGCGTGGTCTGGCCGTTGCCCGACACCCCTGCGATTGCGACGATTTCGCCGCCGCGCAGTTCCAGTGACACCTGCTGCAACCGATCGCGACCTCTGCCGGCACTGACCGACTCCAGCGTGCAAACGGCCGTGCCGACGGACGTTGCCGGCCGCGCGCGCGGCGCGTCGACCGCACGGCCAACCATCCATTGGGCCAGTTGCTGCTGCGTGGTGGAGGTCGCGCAAGCCTCGGCCACCAGTTTTCCTGCGCGCAGCACGGCAACCCGGTTCGACACCCGCAACACCTCGGCCAGTTTGTGACTGATGAAGATGATGGCGAGCCCTTGCGCGACCATTTGCGCCAGCACCGTGAACAGGGCTTCGCTTTCGCCCGGCGTCAGCACGGCGGTCGGTTCGTCCAGGATCAGGATGCGCGCACCGCGGTACAAGGCCTTCAGGATCTCGACCCGCTGCCGTTCGCCCACGGACAGATTGCCAACCAGCGCGTCCGGGTTGACCTCCAGGCCAAAGCGCTGCGCCACTTCGGCCAGGCGCGTGCGGGCGGCGCGCTGGCGCGAGAACGGTCGCCACAGCGACTCGGAGCCCATCACGATGTTGTCGAGTACGCTCAGGTTGTCGGCCAGCGTGAAATGCTGGTGCACCATGCCGATGCCTGCGGCCAGCGCCGCTGCGGGATTGCCCGGCTCCAGCGATTTGCCGAACACCGTGATCCGGCCGCTGTCGGCGACATAGTGTCCGAACAGGATCGAGACCAGTGTCGACTTGCCGGCGCCGTTCTCGCCCAGCAAGGCCAATATCTCACCGGACTGCAGTTGCAACGATATGTCGTCATTGGCCAACAGCGGACCGAAGCGCTTGGTGATGTGGGACAGCTGGAGGACGGGTTCGGTCATTGGATGAAAAAGCAGGGCACCCGCGCTGAGGGTGTCGCTGCTACCTCGCGGAACTTATTTGGCCGTCGACTTGGGCTGGCCGTCGTCCACCTTGACCGTGAACTTGCCGTCCACGATGGCTTTCTCCTTGGCCGTGACCTTGGCCATCAGGTCGGCCGGCAGCTTGGCCTCGAAGCTGCCCAACGGTGCGAGTTCGGAGCCCTTGTATTTCATCATCGAGTACTTGCCATAATCTTCCGCGGTGAACTTGCCTTCCTTCACCAGCTTGATGGCCCGATCGGCCGAGGGCTCAAAGTTCCACAATGCCGAGGCCACCACCGTGTCCGGGTATTGGGCCTGCGTGTTGATGACGTTGCCAATGGCCAGCTTGCCTTTCTCCTTGGCTGCGTCGCTGACACCGAAGCGCTCCGCATACATGATGTCGGCACCCTTGTCGATCATTGCGAACGCCGCTTCCTTGGCCTTGGGCGGGTCGAACCAGCTGTTGATGAAGCTGACGCTGAACTCGACCTTGGGATTGATCTCCTTGGCGCCCATCATGAAGGCGTTCATCAGGCGGTTGACCTCGGGAATCGGGAAGCCACCGACCATGCCGATCTTGTTGCTTTTGGTCATGCCGCCGGCGATCATGCCGCTCAGATAGGCCGGCTCCTGGATGTAGTTGTCGAATACGCTGAAATTGGGTGCCTGCGGCTTGCCGGACGACCCCAGCAGAAACGACACCTTGGGAAAGTCCTTGGCCACCTTGCGTGCCGCAGCCTCGACGGCAAACGCTTCGCCGACGATCAGCATGTTGCCGCCGGTGGCGTATTCGCGCATCACACGTTCATAGTCGGCGTTGGAGACATTCTCGCTGGCCTTGTATTCGATCTCGCCACGCGCCTCGGCGGCCTTGAACGCCTTGTGCAGGCGGCTGACCCATTGCTGCTCGAAAGGCACGGTGTAGACCGCCGCGACCTTGAGTTTGGCCTGGGCCATGGCCAGCGGCGATGCCAGTGTGGCGATGGCAGCGGCCAGCGCGATGATGTGACGGCGGGCGATCAGTTTCATGGTTGGAGACTTTCTGGTTCAAGGGAGTGGGTACACGGGGCATAACGACCAGCAGGACGGCCGGCTGGCGCCATTTGAATAGATGCAATTCATGTGCCCGCGCGCTCCAGCATCGCATGCAGCAGCACGTTGCAGCCAGCCGTGATGTGTTCGGGCTTGGCATCCTCGATCTCGTTGTGACTGATGCCATCCTTGCACGGGATGAAGATCATCCCGGCCGGGGCCAGTTGCGCCATGTAAACCGCGTCATGACCGGCGCCTGAGACTGTGGGCATGTTGGAATAGCCCAGCTTGGCGGCAGCGCGGCCGACCGCGTCAACGCAATCCTTGTGAAATGCCTGTGCCGGGAAACCCGAGACCTGCTTGAGCTCGATCGGCAGGCCGCTGTCCTTGGAAAGCTTGGCGGCAAAGGCCTTGACCTCGTCGGCCATCGTGTCTACCAGTGCATCGGTCGCATTGCGCAGATCGATCGAGAACTTGACCTGGCCCGGGATCACATTGCGGCTGTTCGGGTGCACATGCACCATGCCGACGGTGCCGCGGCCGTGCGGCTTGTGGCGCAGAGCGGCCGCAACGACTTCCTGCATCAGGTAGGTGGCCACCTGCAGCGCGTCCTTGCGCAGTGCCATGGGGGTAGGGCCGGCGTGGGCCTCCATGCCGGTGACCGTGCAATCGAACCAGCGGATGCCGAGCACGCCCTGGACCACGCCGATCGTGATGTCGTTGTCCTCCAGCACCGGGCCCTGTTCGATGTGGGTCTCGAAGTAGGCACCGATCGGGTGCTGTCCCGGCTCCTCGGTACCGATGTAGCCGATGCGCGCCAACTCGTCCTTCACGCTCTTGCCTTCGGTGTCCTTGGCTGCGTATGCGTGCTCCAGCGTGAAGGCCTTGGCGAACACGCCCGAGCCCATCATGACCGGCACGAAGCGCGAGCCTTCCTCGTTGGTCCAGAACGCGACCTCGATCGGCGCCTCGGTCTCGATGCCGTGGTCGTTCAGCGTACGCACCACTTCGATGCCGGCCAGCACGCCGTAATTGCCGTCGAACTTGCCGCCGGTGGGCTGGGTGTCGATATGACTGCCGGTGACGATCGGGGGCAGGGCGTTGTTGCGCCCTGCACGGCGCATGAAGCCGTTGCCGATCTTGTCGATGGTCACCGTCATGCCGGCTTCGCGCGCCCACGACAGCACCAGGTCGCGGCCTTGCTTGTCCAGGTCGGTCAACGTCAGGCGGCACACGCCGCCCTTGGGCGTCGCGCCGATCTGTGCCAGCTCCATCAGCGAGGCCCACAGGCGCTCGCCGTTGATGCGGAGCTTGTCGATATCGGTGGCGGATTTGTTTTTTTTCTCGGCGATGGCTGCATTCATGGCTGGGCTCCTGGGCGGTTCGGTTCGGTGCGGGAAGGTTCGGCGGCTTCAGCGCGCCACGGCGGTGGGTTTGTTGGCTTCAATGCGCCGATTGTTGGCCTCGAAGTTGCTGCCGAAGGCCGGACGCTTGACATATTGGCCAGCGCCTTTCTCGGCCCGCAGGTCGCCATTGACGTAGACCAGCTTGCCACGGCTCAAGGTATGCGTGGGAATGCCGCGCACTTTCATGCCTTCGAAGATATTGACGTCGACCTTGCTGTGCTGCGTCTTGACCGACAAGGTCTTGCTGCCCTGCGGGTCCCAGACCACGACGTCGGCATCGGCGCCGGCGCTGATCGACCCCTTGCGCGGGTACAGGTTGAACAGCTTGGCGGCGTTGGCCGAGGTGATGGCGACAAACTCGCTGGGCGTCAGCCGGCCGGTATTGACGCCTTGGTCCCACAACACGGCCAGCCGCTCCTCGACACCACCGGTGCCGTTGGGGATCTTGCTGAAGTCGTTGCGGCCGGCCGCTTTCTGCTCGGCGCAGAACACGCAGTGGTCGGTCGCTGTGGTCTGCAGGTTGCCCGATTGCAGGCCGCGCCACAGGAACTCCTGGTTGATCTTGGGCCGAAATGGCGGGCTCATGACATGCGCCGCAGCGAAAGCGAAATCCGGGTTGCGGTAGACCGAGTCGTCGACCACCAGATGGCCGGCCAGCACCTCGCCGTAGACGCGCTGGCCGCGGGCGCGGGCACGCGCAATGGCCTCGGCCGACTCGATGCAGGACACATGCACGACGTAGATCGGAACCCCCAGCACATCGGCGATTGCGATGGCGCGGTTGGCGGCCTCGCCTTCGACCATCGGCGGGCGCGACAGCGGATGCCCTTCGGGGCCGGTGATCCCCATCTTGCTCACCTCTTGCTGCAGCAGGTAGACCAGTTCGCCGTTTTCGGCATGCACGGTGGGCATGGCGCCAAGTTCCATCGCGCGCTTGAAGCTGTTCACCAGCGTCTCGTCGTCGCACATGATGGCGTTCTTGTAGGCCATGAAGTGCTTGAAGCTGTTGATGCCTTCGTCCTTGACCAGGCGGCCCATGTCGGCATGCACCGCATCGCTCCACCAGGTGACAGCCACGTGAAAGCCATAGTCGGCCGCCGATTTTTCGGCCCAGCCGCGCCATTGCTGGTAGGCCTCCATCAGTGGCTGTTGTGGATTGGGAATCACGAAGTCGATGATCGACGTGGTGCCGCCTGCCAGCGCCGCCGCGGTGCCGAAATAGAAATCATCGACTGCGACTGTGCCCATGAAGGGCAATTGCATGTGGGTGTGCGGGTCGATGCCGCCAGGCATCACGTACTGGCCGCCGGCATCGATGGTCTGGGCGCCGGCCGGCGCGTCGATCTTGTCACCGACGCTGTGGATCTTGCCGTCCACACACAGGACATCGGCTCGGAACTGGCGGTCGGCATTGACAACCGTGCCGCCGCGAATCAGGGTAGTGCTCATGGGATTCTCCGGCTCCTAGGGTTTGCGTCGTCCATCATAGGCCCGCCGCGACGGGTTCGGCAGTCTTGCGCATCGGATTGTTGAGATGGGTGGTCCAGTTGGCGTAGCCGGCGGCAACCGGCTGGCCGGTGCGCTGGTCGATCTCGCCGGCGGCCAGCGTGCGCATTGTGATGGTCTCGGGCACCGGGCAGATCGACACGCACAGGTTGCAGCCCACGCATTCGTCTTCCTTGATCTCGAAATGCCGCTTGCCGTCCCGGGTGGCGGTGATGGCCTGGTGCGAGGTGTCCTCGCACACCACGTGGCAACGGCCGCACTGGATGCACGAGTCCTGGTTGATCACGGCCTTCTCGACATGGTTCATGTTGAGCTGGTTCCAGGATGTGAGGCTGGGAACGGCCTTGCCGACCATCTGCGCAACGCGGGTGTAGCCCTGCTGGTCCATGAAGTTGGAAAGGCCATCGCACATGTCTTGCACGATGCGAAAGCCGTACACCATGGCTGCGGTGCAGACCTGCACGGTACCGGCGCCCAGTGCGATGAACTCGGCCGCATCGTGCCAGGTATGCACACCGCCGATGCCCGAGATCGGCAGTCCGGCAGTCTGCGGGTCGCGAGCGATTTCGGCCACCATATTGAGCGCGATCGGGCGTACGGCGGTGCCGCAATAGCCGCCATGCGAGCCTGTTGCGCCGACACTGGGCGACATGGTCATGGTCTCGAGGTTCACGCCCATCACGGAGTTGATGGTGTTGATCAGCGAAACGGCGTCGGCGCCGCCCTGTTTGGCGGCCCGGGCAGGGTAGCGGATGTCGGTGATGTTGGGCGTGAGCTTGACGATCACCGGCAAGCGGGTATAGGTCTTGCACCAGCGCGCGACCATCTCGATGTATTCCGGGACCTGGCCGACCGACGAGCCCATGCCGCGTTCGCTCATGCCGTGCGGACAGCCGAAGTTGAGTTCGATGCCGTCACAGCCGGTGTCCTCCACCATCGGCAGGATGCTTTTCCACGCGGCTTCCTCGCACGGCACCATCAGCGACACCACGATGGCCCGGTCGGGCCAGGCGCGCTTGACGCGGCGGATCTCGTCCAGGTTGGTCTGCAGCGGGCGGTCGGAGATCAGCTCGATGTTGTTGAAGCCGATCACGCGCCGGTCGTTGCCCAGCAGCGTGCCATAACGCGGGCCATAGACGTTGACGATGGGCGGGTCTTCGCCCAGCGTCTTCCAGACCACACCACCCCAGCCAGCCTCGAACGCGCGCACGACGTTGTACTCCTTGTCGGTCGGCGGCGCGGATGCGAGCCAGAACGGGTTGGGACTTTTGATGCCCAGAAAATCGGTGGTCAGATCGGCCATGGTCGGGCTCCTTGAATGGGGTGGCGGGCGGGCAGATTCGGGGTGCTGGCGGGCTTCATGCGCTCAGCACGGCATGCATGGACAAGGCCGCGACCTTGCCGTGTTCAACCGCCTCGACCGTCAGGTCACGGCCACCGACACGGCAGTCACCGCCGGCCCAGACCTTCGGATGGGAGGTCTGGCCTTTGGCGTCGGTGACGATGCGGCCAGCCTGCAGTTCGACCATCGCGCCCAGGGGTTCGGCGTGGAAACCCTGCCCGATCGCCTTCAGCACCATGTCGGCCTGCAGTTCGAAAGTCTCGCCAGTCTCGATCAGTTTGCCGTTTTTGACTGCGGTCGCCGCAAAGCGCATGCCCGTGACTCGGCCATCGCGCGACAGCACTTCACACGGCGCAGCCCAGTGGCGTATCGTCACGCCGTTGGTGCGCGCCCAGTCCTGCTCGTAGCCGGAGGCCGACATTGCCTCGGCGCCGCGTCGGTATACCATGGTGACTTCTTCGGCGCCGAGCTTTTTCGATTGCACGGAGGCGTCGATCGCCGTCATACCGCCACCGATCACAACCACGCGCCGACCCACCGGTAGCTGTGTGTAGTCGCGGGTCTGGCGCAATTCGGCAATGAATTCAACCGCATTGCGGATGCCACTGGCCTGCGGCTGCGGGATGCCGATGGCATTGACGCCAGCCAGCCCGATGCCCAGGAACACCGCGTCGTAGCCGTTGACCAGCTGGGCGAGCGATACCTCGCGGCCGAGGGCCGAATTGGAACGGATCTCGATGCCGCCGATCGACAGCAGCCATTCGATTTCCTGCTGCGCGAAATCGTCAACCGTCTTGTAGGTGGCAAGACCATATTCGTTCAGGCCACCGGGTTTGTCGTTGGCGTCAAACACGGTGACTGCATGGCCGAGCCGGGCCAGGCCGTGGGCGCAGGCCAGACCGGCAGGCCCGGCACCGACGACCGCCACTTTGCGGCCGCTGGCCTGGGCACGGGTGAACAGCGGTGCACCGGGCTGGGCGAAGTAGGCGTCGGTCGCATAGCGCTGCAGCTGGCCGATTTCGACCGGCTTGTCCTCGTTCGTATTGCGCACGCAGGCCTGCTCGCACAGCACCTCGGTCGGGCAGACCCGGGCGCACATGCCGCCGAGTGGATTGGCACTGAGGATGGCGTGGGCCGAGCCGCGGATATTGTTGTCGGCAATGCGCTGGATGAAGCTGGGGACGTCGATGCCGGTCGGGCAGGCGGTCTGGCAGGGCGCTTCGAAACAGTAATAGCAGCGGTCGGCTTCGATTCGTGCCTCGGCCAGGCTCAAGGGTGGATGGGCGTCGCAGAAGTTCTGCCGAAGCTGAGTGGCATCGAGACGGCCTGCGCGGATGTCCGCACTTGCCGCAGTTGCGGAATCAGTTGCATTCATGGATTTGCCTCGCTTTGGTGCATTGCGTCATCAACTCTTACCACTTGGTAAATGTTCAGTGCATTTGAACGTCATAACAGTGCTGGTTCAATCAGGGAATACCCGCTTTGCATGCCCAGCAAGAGTCGGGCCAGGGAACTTGGAAATAGCCGCTACCATGCGCAGCTATGGAGAGCAAGCAAAAGCCGGCGCCGGCCAAAGAAAAGCGCAGTGACAGCCGGGAGCGGCTGGAACTGGAGATTCTGGAAGCGGCCAAACGGCTATTCGCGGTGCGTGGCTTTGCCGGCGTGTCGCTGGACCATATCGCCCGCGAGGTTGGCACCGCCAAGCAGAATCTGCTGTATTACTTCTCCAGCAAGGAGACGTTGTACCGCCGGGTGCTGCACGGTGTGCTGGACGTCTGGCTGTCCTATATGGAGGCGATCACCCAGAACTCCGACAATCCCGAGCTGGCGCTGCGCCGCTATATCGCCGGCAAGTTGCGCTTCTCGCGCGAGCATCCCTATGACTCCCGTGTCTATGCGAACGAGGTCATCTCCGGCGCACCGCTGTTCGCCCAGGAGATCCGCGACCGGGTGTTGCCGGCCTTGCAGGCCGACATTGCGGTGTTCAACCAGTGGGCCGAACTGGGTGTCTGCCGCAAAGTCGACGCGGCCCACCTGATGGTGATCCTGTGGTCGTCCACCCAGGCGTATGCCGACTTCGCCAGCCAGATCTGCCTGGTTCTGGGCAAAACAGAGATGGATGCGGCCGACTTCGAGGCGGGTGAGCAACTGCTGGTCGACATGGTGCTGCGCACCGTATTGGTCAGGCTCGCCTGAAAGCGCGACACGCTTGCGGTCAGACTCACACGCCAGGTCCGGCCGCTCACTGGGTCCCGAAAATCCGGTCTCCGGCATCACCCAGGCCGGGCAGGATGTAGCCGTGGTCGTTGAGCTGGCGGTCCACCGCGGCGGTGAAAACCGGAACGTCCGGATGCGCCTGTTGCATAGTGCGCAAGCCCTCGGGGCAGGTCAGCAGGCAAAGGAACTTGACCGACTTGGGGTTCAACGCCTTGACCTTGTCGATGGCGGCCACCGCCGAGTTGCCAGTGGCCAGCATCGGGTCGACGACGATGACGTCGCGCTCCTGCATGTCCTGCGGCATCTTGAAGTAATACTCGACCGCCTGCAGTGTCTTGGGATCGCGGTACAGGCCGATGTGTCCGACGCGGGCGCCAGGCACGACACTGAGTACGCCGTCCAGGATGCCGTTGCCGGCGCGCAGGATGGACACCAGCACCAGCTTCTTGCCGTCCATCATGGTACCGGTCATGGTCTCCAGCGGCGTTTCGATCTCGACTGGCTGGGTCGGCATGTCGCGCGTGACCTCGTACGCCATCAGCGTGCTGAGTTCACCGAGCAGGCGGCGAAAGCCGTTGGTACTGGTTTCCTTCTTGCGCAGCAGCGTGAGTTTGTGTTGCACCAGCGGATGGCCGACGAGGCGTAGATTGGGAAATTGGGCGAGATCTGTCATGGCGGTGGGTCCTTGAAAATCGATGAAGGGGAGACTGCAGCCGGCGCTTGCTGGGCCGCTTGTGAGATGAAAAATCCGTTCAGCGCTTCTTGCCTCCGAAGATGCCGCCGAGTACGCCACGGATGATCTGGCGCCCGACCTCGCTGCCAATGGCGCTGGCGGCACTCTTGAACAGCTGTTCGCCGGCGCCCATGCGCGTGCGGCCCTGGCCCCCGCCCAGCAATCCGCCGAGCGAGCCCAGGATGCCTCCACCGGCATCGTCCGGTGCGGCTTTTCCAGCGCCGTGGGCCTCTGCGGTCCGTGCCATCGATGCCGTTTTCTCCTTGGCTGTGGCATGGTCGGCCATCTGGCTGTCGACCCGTTTGGTGATGGCCTCATAGGCGGAATCCCGGTCGACGGCTTTCTCGTAGACACCGGCGACGATCGAGTTGGCGATCAAGGCTTTTCGCTGCTCGGGTGAGATCGGCCCGATCTGGCTGGCAGGCGGTAACACGAATACCCGCTCGGTAATGCCGGGGCGGCCCTTTTCGTCCAGGAAGCTGACCAATGCCTCCCCCACTGCCAACTCGGTAATTGCCTGTGCGATGTCGAGTTTGGGGTTTTGCCGCATGGTGTCCGCCGCGGATTTGACGGCCTTCTGGTCACGCGGCGTGAACGCCCGCAATGCATGTTGTACCCGGTTGCCGAGCTGGGCCAGCACCGCATCGGGAATATCCAGCGGATTCTGGGTCACGAAATACACACCCACGCCTTTGCTGCGCACCAGCCGTACCACCAGTTCGATGCGTTCGACCAATGCCTTGGGCGCGTCGGTGAACAGCAGGTGCGCCTCGTCAAAGAAGAACACCAGCTTGGGCTTGTCCAGGTCGCCGACTTCGGGCAGGTTCTCGAACAATTCGCTGAGCAGCCACAGCAGGAAGGTGGCATACAGGCGTGGGGCGTTCATGAGCTGGTCTGCCGCCAGCACGTTGATGACGCCCTTGCCACTGCCGTCGGTCTGCATGAAGTCGGCGATGTTGAGCATCGGCTCGCCGAAGAACTTGTTGCCACCCTGGCTCTCGATCTGCATCAGCCCGCGCTGGATCGCCCCGATGCTGGCGGCGCTGATGTTGCCGTAACTGGTGGTGAACTGCGCCGCGTTGTCGCCCACCTGCTGGCACATGGAACGCAGGTCCTTCATGTCCAGCAGCAGCAGACCCTGGTCGTCGGCGATCTTGAACACCAGTTGCAACACGCCCGCCTGCGTTTCATTCAGATTGAGCATGCGCGCCAGCAGCAGCGGGCCCAGGTCGCTGACGGTGGCCCGTACCGGGTGACCCTGTTCTCCGAACACGTCCCACAAGGTCACGGGAAAAGCCGCAAACTCGGGTGTGGGAAGCTTGCGCTCGGCGATGATCTTGCCCAATTTCGTGCCCAGCGTACCGGCCTGCGAGATGCCGGTCAGGTCGCCCTTGACGTCGGCCATGAACACCGGAACCCCCGCGCGCGAAAACGATTCGGCCATGGTTTGCAGCGTGATGGTCTTGCCGGTGCCGGTGGCGCCGGTGATCAGACCATGCCGATTGGCCTTGTCGGGTTGCAGGCAACACCGGATATCGTCACGTTGCGCAATCACAAAGGGTTCGGTCATGAGGGTTCCAAAAAGTACAATCCAGCCAGTAGGTTAACCAAATTTCGAAGGATTCCGCGTGGCAGGACACAGCAAATGGGCCAATATTCAGCACCGCAAGGGGCGGCAGGATGATAAAAGGGGCAAAGTCTGGACGCGTGTGATCCGCGAGATCATGGTGGCCGCGCGTCTTGGCGGCGGCGATCTGAGTATCAATCCGCGCCTGCGTCTGGCGGTCGAGAAGGCCAAGGCGGCCAACCTGCCAGCCGATACGGTCAAACGCAACATCGACAAGGCCACCGGCAACCTCGAGGGCGTCAGCTACGAGGAGATCCGCTACGAGGGCTACGGCATCGGCGGCGCCGCCATCATCGTCGACACCATGACCGACAACCGCGTGCGTACTGTGGCCGAGGTTCGCCACGCATTCAGCAAATACGGTGGCAACATGGGGACCGAGGGTTCGGTGGCGTTCCAGTTCAAGCATTGCGGGCAACTGGTGTACGCACCGGGCACCGACGAAGAAAAGCTGATGGAAGCCTCGCTCGAGGCCGGTGCCGATGATGTCATCGTCGACGATGACGGCGCGATCGAGGTGCTGACACCCGCGGCGGATTACGAGGCGGTGCGTAGCGCCCTCGAAGGCGCTGGCTTCAGCGCGGAAGTGGCCGAGGTCACGATGCGTGCCGAACTACCGATAGAGCTTGACGGCGAGAGCGCCGCACGTATGCAAAAGCTGCTGGACGTGCTGGAAGACCTCGACGACGTCCAGGCGGTTTACCACAACGCCGCGTTATGAAGGTTCTGGTTGTTGGTGGCGGCGGGCGCGAACATGCACTGGCCTGGAAGCTGGCCCAGTCGAGCCGGGTCGAGACCGTGTTTGTCGCACCTGGAAATGGCGGCACCGCGCAGGCCGAACATATCCGCAATGTCCCGATCACCGATCTGGCGCAATTGTCCGAGTGGGCCGTGGCCGAGAAAATCGGCCTGACCGTGGTCGGACCCGAAGGCCCGCTGGCGGCCGGCATTGTGGACCTGTTTCGCGAAAAAGGCTTGCGGGTGTTCGGCCCGACCCGTGCCGCGGCGCAGCTCGAGAGTTCCAAGGCCTTTTCCAAGGCTTTCATGCAGCGCCACGGCATTCCGACCGCGGCGCATGCGACGTTTTCCGATCGGTCCCAGGCCCATGCCCATGTGGACGCACAAGGCGCACCCATCGTCGTCAAGGCCGACGGTCTTGCTGCCGGCAAAGGTGTGGTGGTAGCCCACACGCTGGAGCAGGCCCATGCCGCGATCGACCAGATGCTGCCGGCTCTGGCGGACGGCGCAACGCGGATCGTCATCGAACAGTTCCTGCAGGGTGAGGAGGCCAGCTTCATCGTCTTGTGCGATGGCAAGGACGTGCTGGCCCTGGCCACCAGCCAGGATCACAAGCGTCTGCTGGATGGCGACGAGGGCCCGAACACCGGTGGCATGGGCGCCTATTCGCCGGCGCCGGTGGTGACGCCGACGCTGCATGCCAAGGCGATGCGCGAAATCATCCTGCCGACGATCCGGGGCATGGAGAAGGACGGCATCCACTACACCGGTTTCCTGTATGCCGGCCTGATGATCGATGCGCAGGGACAGCCGCGCGCGCTGGAATTCAACTGCCGGCTGGGTGATCCAGAGACGCAACCCATCCTGATGCGCCTCAAGACCGACTTGCTCGAACTGCTGCTGGCGGCGACGGCCACAGGTACTGAACGCGGGCTGGACCAGTTCGAACTGCAGTGGGACCGGCGCACTGCGCTGGGCGTGGTGCTGGCAGCCCAGGGCTATCCGCAGCAAGCACGCAGTGGCGACCGCATTCGCGGGCTGCCTGCCAAGACGGTGGATGTCGCCGTATTCCATGCCGCAACCGTACGCCAGGGCGACGAGGTGCTGACCGCGGGCGGGCGGGTGCTGTGCGTCACCGCATTGGCCGACAACGTGCGCCAGGCGCAGCAGCGCGCCTACGACGTAGTGCGCCAGATCCAGTTCGACGGCATGCAATACCGCGCTGACATTGGTCACCGCGCAGCCTGATGCGGCTGCCAGTGGCTCGTCGCAACACAGCCCCAAGGTACCGCCGTGAGGGCTGATCTCGCAACGACCACGCTGGCCACTGACCGGGTTGCGCTGGTGCGCGATTACCTGCTCGCGCTGCAGCAGCGCATTTGCGCTGCGCTGGTCGTCATCGACGGCAAGTCATTCGTGGACGACGCCTGGGAAAAGCCGGCCGGCGAGCCGTTGCAAGGCAATGGACTGACCCGGATCCTGGAGCAGGGCGAGGTGTTCGAGCGGGCCGGTTGCGGTTTCTCGCATGTGCGCGGGGTCACGCTGCCGCCGTCGGCGACGCAGACCCGCCCGGAACTGGCTGGCGCGCCGTTCGAGGCCCTGGGGCTGTCGCTGGTGTTCCATCCGCGCAATCCCTATGTGCCCACGGTGCACATGAACGTGCGGATGCTGGCAGCGAACCCGGGAACAGCGGCCGAGGTCGTCTGGTTTGGCGGCGGCATGGACCTGACGCCGTTTTACGGCTACACAGACGATGCGGTGCATTTCCACCAGCAGTGCAAGAACGCTCTGGACCCCTACGGAGCCGATCTGCACCCCCGGTTCAAGGCCTGGTGCGACGAATACTTCTATTTGAAGCACCGCCACGAGCAGCGTGGCGTGGGCGGCATCTTTTTCGACGATTACGGCGCGGGCCACTTCGACACCGGTTTCGCGCTGCTGCGAAGCGTGGGCGACGCCTTCCTGGACGCGTACCTGCCGATCGTTCTGCGGCGCAAGGACATGCCATACGGTGAGCGCGAGCGCGCGTTCCAGCTTTACCGGCGCGGTCGCTATGTCGAGTTCAACCTGGTCTGGGACCGCGGCACCCATTTCGGCCTGCAATCGGGTGGACGCAGCGAGTCGATCCTGATGTCCATGCCACCGTTGGTGCGCTGGTCCTACCGTGAACAGCCGCAACCCGGTTCACCGGAAGATGCACTGCTGCGCGAGTTCCTGGTGCGAAAGGACTGGGTTTGACCCAGCCCCAGACCCGACCCCCGCGCCTGGGTATCTTCGGTGGCGCATTCGATCCGCCGCACCTGGCACACCGGGTGCTGATCGAGGCTGCGCTTGCGCAGTTGCAGCTCGACAAGATACATGTCATCCCCACCGGCGATGCGTGGCACAAGAGCCGCGCCTTGTCGCCGGCCAAGCACCGAGTGGCGATGGCGCGACTGGCCTTTGCCGATGTTCCGGGAGTGCAGATCGACACCCGGGAGGTCGAGCGCGACGGACCCAGTTACACCATTGACACCTTGCAGGAGCTCAGGGGCGATAATCCGACGGCTGAGTTGTTCCTGATCATCGGGCAAGACCAGGCGGCATCGTTCTCGCATTGGCGTGACTGGCGCGCGATTGTCGAGCTGGCGACGATCTGTGTGGCCGCGCGCGCGCTGGCCCCCAATCAGGCGCAGCCGTTCGAGCCACCGGAGGGGTTGCAATCGCGCTTCGTCACACTGCAACTGCCGATCTCGGATATCAGCGCCACCGACATCCGCGAGCGTGCCGCTACCGGCCAGGGGTTTGATCCTCTGGTTTGTGCACCCGTTGCGCGTTATATTGTTCTCCATCGCCTTTACCAAGCCACTTGATGACTACTGAAACTGCCGCCAAACGAGATACCCAGAAACTTCAGCGGGCCATCGTCGATGGACTCGAGGATGTCAAGGCCCAGGACATCCAGGTGTTCGACACCGAACATCTGTCCTCACTGTTCGAGCGCGTCATCGTGGCCTCGGGTACATCCAACCGGCAGACCAAGGCATTGGCCGCCAGCGTGCGCGACGCGGTGCGCGAGGCCGGTTTCCCCAAGCCCCGCATCGAAGGCGAGGCCAATGGCGAGTGGATCATCGTCGACTGTTCGCAGGCCGTGGTGCACATCATGCAGCCGACGTTTCGTGCCTATTACCATCTCGAGGAACTGTGGGGCGAAAAGCCGGTGCGACTGAAATTCGGCGCCAGCAAACCCGCGGTAAAGTTCGTCGAAGCCAGTACAGCGCCAGCCAAGACGAACGGGCGAAAGTCGGTGGCAGCGAAAACCGCAGCTGGGAAGAGTGCAGCTGGGAAGAGCGCACCGGCCAGGAGCGCACCGGCCAGGAGCGCACCGGCCAGGAGCGCACCGGCCACCGGAACGGCCCGCAAGCCGACATCGGCGCCTGTCAAGTTCACGGTCAAGCCGGCTGCGAAGCGCCCTGCAGCCAAAGTCGCCGCAGCGAAGAAATCTGCAGTCGGGGCGCCAAGGCCCGCAACTCGCAAGCCGACCAACCGCAAGGCCTGACGCCTGCCGTGAGACTGGTCGTCGTCGCGGTAGGCCAGCGCATTCCTGCCTGGGCCCAAGCGGCCTGGGACGACTACGCCAAGCGTTTTCCGAACGAACTCAAGTTCGAATTGCGGGCCGTCAAGACCGAGGCCCGTTCTTCCAAGACGGTAGCCACTTTGTTGGCGGCCGAGCGCGCCCGCATCGAAGCGGCCATCGCGCCAGGCAGCCGGATCGTGGTTCTGGATGAGCACGGAACCAGCCTGACCACCGTCGCGCTTGCCGGGCGGCTACGCCAGTGGCAACACGATGCCGCGGACGTGGCGCTGGTGATCGGCGGCCCGGATGGGTTGGACCCGGCGTTCAAGCAGGCCGCCCATGAACGTATCCGACTGTCCGACCTGACACTGCCGCATGCGTTTGCCCGCGTCCTGCTGGTCGAGCAGCTGTACCGGGCCTGGTCGGTCAATGCCAACCATCCTTACCACCGGGAGTGAACCGGTGCACTTTACATGACCCGTGCCTTTGTCTATCTGGCCTCCCAGAGTCCACGACGCAGCCAGCTGCTGGACCAGCTGGGCGTGACGCACCGGTTGTTGCTGGCCGATGCCGATGAAGATGCCGAGGCCCTGGAAGCGGTATTGCCGGGCGAGGCGCCTGCGTCTTATGTGGTGCGGGTCACCAGCCACAAGCTCGACGCGGCGGTCGCTCGGCGCAAGCGCCGGGACCTGCCCGATGCGCCTATCGTGTGCGCGGATACCACGGTGGCGCTGGGCCGCCGGATCCTGGGCAAGCCGCTGGATGCCGCGCAGGCGCGCTCCATGCTGGGCGAGTTGTCCGGTCGAACGCACCGGGTGCTGACGGCGGTGGCGGTGGCCGCAGGGCGGCATCGTTTCGAGGCGCTTAGCATCTCGCGGGTGCGCTTCGCGCCGATGGACGCGGCGCAGATTCGTGGCTATGTCGCCAGCGGTGAACCGATGGGAAAGGCCGGGGCCTATGCGATTCAGGGGCAGGCAGCGCAATTCATCAGCCACCTGTCGGGCAGTCATTCTGGCATCATGGGACTGCCGTTATTCGAGACGGCGCAGTTGCTGGCCCGGTGCGGCCGCACGATAGCAAGATAGCCGGAGACACGCACAGCATGCAGCAGGATATTCTGATCAATTGGTCACCCCAGGAAACCCGCGTTGCAGTGGTGGAGAACGGCGCGGTGCAGGAGTTGCATGTCGAACGCACGCTGGAACGCGGGCTGGTCGGCAATGTCTATCTGGGCAAGGTGGCCCGGGTATTGCCGGGCATGCAGTCGGCCTTCATAGACATCGGACTGGAGCGTGCAGCGTTTCTGCATGTGGCCGATGTCTGGCACCGTCAACCGGATGGAGAACCGCCCCAGGTCGCGCGCAGCGCGCAGTCGCAGATACCGATCGAACGCCAGGTGTTCGAAGGACAGGCGCTGACGGTGCAGGTGATCAAGGATCCGATCGGTAGCAAAGGGGCGCGCCTGTCCACCCAGATCAGCATCGCCGGACGGCTGCTGGTGTTGCTGCCGCAGGACGACCATGTGGGTGTGTCGCAAAAGATACCGGCGGCCCTGCGCGATGAGTTGCGCGCGCGCCTGCAGGCGTTGACGCAACCGGAAGGCGGAGGTTTCATCCTGCGCACCAATGGCGAGGACGCCAGCGATGCCGAACTGGCCGAGGACATTGCGTATCTGCGCAAGGCCTGGACCGGCATCAAGCAGGCGTCGCTGCGCTCGCCACCGGGCTCGCTGCTGCACCAGGACCTGAGCCTGCTGCAGCGTGTACTGCGCGACCTGACTGGTGAAGGCACGCAGTCGATCCGTGTCGACTCACGCGAACAGTTCGACATGCTCCAGGCGTTCGGCAGCGAGTTCATGCCGTCTGCCGTCGGCAAGCTGCAGCATTACAAGGGCGAACGGCCGATCTTCGACCTGTTCGGCATCGACGAGGAGATTGCGCGTGCACTGGGCCGGCGCGTTGAGCTCAAATCCGGTGGCTACCTGATCATCGATCAGACCGAGGCATTGACGACGATGGACGTCAACACCGGTGGGTTTGTCGGTGCCCGCAACTTCGACGATACGATCTTCAAGACCAATCTGGAGGCGGCCCAGGCGATCGCCCGTCAGCTGCGACTGCGCAACCTCGGCGGCATCGTCATCGTCGACTTCATCGACATGGTGCGCGAGGACCATCGCGACGCAGTGCTGGCAGAGTTTCGCAAGCAGTTGGCGCGCGACCGGGTCAAGACCATGGCCGGCGGCTTCTCGCAACTCGGACTGCTCGAGATGACGCGCAAGCGCACGCGCGAGTCACTGGCGCACATGTTGTGCGAACCTTGTGCCGCATGCCAGGGCAAGGGCAGTGTCAAGACCGCGCGCAGCGTAAGTTACGACATCCTGCGCGAGATTCTGCGCGAGGCGCGGCAATTCAATCCGCGCGAATTCCGTGTCGTCGCATCACCAAAGGTGATCGAGTTGTTCCTCGACGAGGAAAGTCAGCACCTGGCGGGATTGATCGAGTTCATCGGCAAATCGGTCTCGCTGCAAAGCGAGGCAGCGATGGGCCAGGAGCAATACGACATCATCCTGATGTGAAAGACGCCCCCCGTCTGTCCGGCTTCACTGCATGTAAGCCGGCCGAACCCCCCACTGGGGGGCAGGCCGGCAGGTCAGGCCTTCTTGACCCAGGCGCTGCACCAGCCCTTGCCCGGCACCAGCTTGCCGCCGAACAGCGAACATGCGCCGGCTGCGTCGGTGGCCTTGCCCTGGAACAATGCGCAGTTGTGGCAGAACTGGTCTGCCGCGTGCTTGGGATACTTCTTCTTGTCGGCCTTGGTGCTGTCGGCCACGAAACCCAGCGCCACCGCCTGGGGATCCTTCTCGTCCAGCTTGGCTTGCGCATGGGCGGACGTCATCAGCCCTGCACCAGCGCCTGCCGCTGCAACGGCCATCATGAATACGCGTCGATTCGAAATCATCACATCACCTTCTTATGGTTTTGCCGGAATCGTAACAATGCGAATGACGTCCGGCACATCAGTCGACATGTAACGCGCGCAAGCATAGTGGATTGCGCTGGCGGCGGCATGAGGTCTAACAATTGACTACAAGTTGACTCGGACAATACGATGCCCTGCCAACACCGGCCACAAGGAAAACGTTTGCCGTTGGGGGCCCGGGCCTCAGGCTGCTGGTTTGCGCAGGATGACCAGCGCGATGCCGCCCAGGATGGCGGTCGAGGTCAGCAACAGGCGCAGCGTCAAGGACTCGCCCAGGAACAGCGTGCCGCCAAGTGCAGCGATGACCGGCACACTGAGTTGCACCGTGGCTGCCGTGGTGGCGCGCAGACCCCGCACTGCCACGTACCAGATCGCATACCCCATGCCGGAGGTCAATGCCCCGGATGCGACGGCATAGACCATGCCCGCAGTGTCCCAGCGAGCATCTGCCAGACCGAAGACGGCGAGTGCGAGCGCCGGCACTGTCGCACGCAGGAAATTGCCGGCGGTGACCCGGGTTGGATCGCCCGCACCCTTGCCGCGCAGCGAGTAAATACCCCAAGCGACGCCCGCCAACAGCATCAGACCGGCGCCGCCCAGCGGTGGCGCGGACAGCCCCGGCAGCAGCAGACCGATCAATCCGGCGCAAGCCAGCACCAGCCCGGCCAGCTGCATCGCGCTGAATCGTTCGCCACGCGAGACTCCGACCCCGATCATCGTGGCCTGTACGGCGCCGAACAGCAGCAGGGCGCCGGTGCCGGCCGACAGTCCCACGTACGCGAACGAAAATGCGGCCGCATAAGCGAACAAGGCCAGTGCCGACGGCCAGTTGCCCGCCCCGGCCAGCGACCCTGGCCGCTGTTGCAGCCGGACGATCAGCCACAAAGCGAGCGCGCCAGAGAGGATACGCACGCTGGTGAAACTGCCGGCGTCGATGCTCGTGTCGCGCAATGCGACCCGGCACAGCAGCGAGTTGCCTGCGAATGCCAGCATCGCAGTGACGGTGGCCAGCCGAACGGATGGGTTTCGCATCGCTGGGTTTCGGTGGTGTGACGAGGAAAAAAATCAGGGCGGCGTGACCCGAATGGCGGCTCAGCTTGCCTCGGCAACACGGGATTGGGCGGTTGCGTCGGGCGCGGCCGGCGCTTCGCCACCGAGCCCCATGTTGTACAGCCGTGCGTAGACGCCATCGGCCGCCAACAGGCTGACGTGGTGTCCGGTCTCGACGATCCGTCCGCCTTCCATGACGATGATGCGGTCCGCATGTTGCACGGTGGCGAGCCTGTGCGCGATCACCAGCGTTGTGCGCCTGAGCATCAGACGCTGCAACGCCTCCTGTACCGCCCGCTCCGATTCTGCATCCAGCGCGGAGGTGGCTTCGTCCAGGATCAGCACCGGTGCGTCCTTGTACAACGCGCGGGCAATCGCCAGCCGCTGACGCTGGCCGCCCGAGAGCTGCATGGCGTTGTGCCCGACGACGGTGTCGAGTCCCTGCGCCAACTCGTCGACCAGATTCTGCAGGTTGGCCGCGGCCATGCAGCGTGCGACCTTGTCGCGGTCCATCGGCTGGCCCAGTGCCACGTTGACGGCAATCGAGTCGTTGAGCATCAGCACATGCTGGCTCACCAGCGCATACTGGGCGCGCAGCGCATTCAGGTCCCATTCGCGCAGTTCATGGCCATCCAGGAATATTGCGCCGGCGCTGGCCTCGACAAAGCGCGGCAGCAGATTGACCAGTGTCGACTTGCCCGACCCCGATGCGCCCACCAGCGCCACGGTCTCGCCGGCCGCTACTTGCAGGCTGAAGCGGTCCAGCGCCGGTATGTTGCTGCCAGGGTAGGTGACGCAGACGTCGTCGAACCGGATGCTGCCGCTGGCGTGTTCCATCTTGAAGGTGCCGCCAGTCTCGTCCGGTGTATTGGCCATCAAGTCCAGTCCACGCTCCATGGCCGCCAAGCCGCGGGTGATCGGGTTGGCCACCTCGGTGAGGTGCTTGAGTGGCGCAATCAGCATCAGCATGGCCGTGACGAAGGCCACAAAGCCGCCGACCGACGTGGTGTTGTCTCCGCTCTGGATCAACGCCACCGTGATGACCGTCGACAAGGCCACCGCCGCCAGCAATTGGGTCAGCGGTGTCATCGCCGCCGACGCGGCGGTGGATTTCATCGACAGCCGGCGCAGGCCGTCGCTGAGTTTGGCAAAACGGTCGGCCTGGGATGCCTGCGCCGCCTGCAAGCGTATGTCGCGATGCGCCATGACGTTTTCCTCGACGACATAGGCGAGGCCGTCGGTGGCATCCTGGCTGTTGCGTGTGACATGGTAGAGCCGGCGCGACAGCACCCGCATGACCAGGGCCACGGCCGGAAACAGGAACACGACGATCAAGGTCAGCTTCCAGTTCAGGAACAACAGGTAGCCCACCAGCGCGAGCAAGGTCAGCCCATTGCGGGTCAGTGTCATCAGCGCCGTCACGAGCAGCGTCGAGCCACTTTGCACTTCGTAGACGATGGTGTTGGCCAATGCACTCGAGGTCTGGCCACTGAACAGAGTCAGCCGCGCGTCGAGCAACTTGTCAAACATGGCCTTGCGCAGCACCGTCAATCCGCTGCTGGTGATCCTGGTCATTGCCAGCTGCGTCGTGAAACTGCACAGGCCGCGCACGGCGAACAGCAGGATCAATGCCACCGGGACCGTCCATAGGGCCAGCGAGCCTTGCTGGAAGCCCCGGTCGAGCAAAGGTTTCAGCAAGGCCGGAATCATGGGCTCGCTCAGTGCCAGCACCAGCGTTCCGCCTCCGGCCGTGGCCCATACCCACAACGGGCGGCCGAAATATGGCCACAGCCGCATGAGCCGTCGAGACAGGCTGCCAACTGCGATCAATGAATCAGGAATATGCGCTTCAGACACAGGCCACGCACGTCAAAGTCGGACACGAAGGCCGGTGTTGCATGAATGTCGATGTTCGGTAACCAGGTGTTGCAGCGGCGCATGACTGTGCCACTGGCGCGCAGGCGGGCGTGGTGGGCTCGTTCTTCATGGGGTTGTCATGGCTGGGTTTATTATCGGGGCATGTCCCGGTCATCCCCAGGCCCGTGTGGGTCTATCGGCTCTGCTGCAGCTCGACGGGCTCGCACAGTCCGGTCTGTGGGCCGTTTGGTTTTTCCGAGGCGCTCCAATCAGTGCAAACATACCGATCTACTTCCCGCATGACTGTTTCACCGCTGCGCACTGCTGCTGCGCTTTCCCGGCTGCTGTTGGCTGTCGTCCTGTCCGTCGTGATGCTGCCCGTGATGGCCCAGTTGCGGATCGAAGTGTCGGGGGTAGGCTTGACGCAGTTGCCGATCGCCATCGCGCCGTTCCGAGGGCAGGAACTGGCGCCGCAAAAGCTGTCGGCGATCGTACAGGCCGATCTCGAACGCAGCGGCCAGTTCCGCGCCACTGATCTGGCCTCGCCCGGCGTCGACGAGTTGTCGCGCCCCGACCTCAATGCCTGGCGTCAGAAGGGCGCCGATTCGCTGGTGGCGGGCAGTGTGACGCGCCTGGCCGATGGGCGTTTCGACGTACGCTTCCGCCTGTGGGACCTGACCCGGGGTGTGGATCTCGGTGGCCAGAGTTATGCGGTATCGCAGGCCGACCTGCGCCAGTCGGCGCACCGTATCGCCGACTTCGTCTACGAGAAGCTGACCGGTGACAAGGGTATTTTCTCGACCCGCATCGCCTATGTCACCAAGGTGGCGAACCGCTACAACCTGTGGATTGCCGATGCCGATGGCGAGAACGCCCAGTCGGCGCTCGCCAGTCCCGAACCCATCATCTCGCCGGCCTGGTCGCCCCTTGGCGGGCAATTGGCCTATGTATCGTTCGAGTCGCGCAAGCCAGTGGTCTACGTCCACGAGATCTCGACGGGCAAGCGCCGCTTGCTGGCGAATTTCCGGGGCTCGAACAGCGCCCCGGCCTGGTCGCCCGATGGCCGCACGCTGGCCGTCACGCTGAGTCGCGATGGTGGCTCGCAGCTATACCTGATCGATGCCCAGGGCGGGGAGCCGCGGCGCTTGTCGCAGTCGTCGAGCATCGATACCGAGCCGGTTTTTTCGCCCGACGGCAAGACCATTTATTTCGTCAGCGACCGGGGCGGTTCGCCGCAGATTTACCGGATGGCAGCCAGTGGTGGCAGCCCGCAGCGCCTGACCTTTACTGGTAGTTACAACATTTCACCGACGGTCAGTCCCGATGGCAAGTCGCTGGCCTATATTTCCCGCGTCAATGGGGCGTTTCGATTGCATCTGATGGAGCTGGCCAGCGGCAACAGTGTCGCAGTCACCGATTCGTCTGGCGACGAGAGCCCTAGTTTTGCGCCCAACGGTCGATTGATCATCTACGCAAGTTCCAGCCAGGGTCGGGAAAGCCTGACGACCACGACACTCGATGGCCGAGTCAAGACACGACTCGCAGGCCAGTCCGGGGAAATTCGCGAACCGGACTGGGGTCCGCTTCAGAAACAATGACATCAACAGGAGTAAACGGATGAATCGATATTTGCTGGCCCTTGCATGTGCGGCCTTGTTGGCCGGTTGCGGATCGTCGGTCAAACTCGACGATGTGGCGGTCGAGGACAAGAGCGGTATTCCAGTGGGGGTGCAGGGTGCGGCCGGTACGTCGGGCGCAGCTGGCAGTCCCGGCGCGATTGCGAATGCGGGCGTCGCGCCAGTCGACCTGACCAAATCCAGAACCGACGCTGCTGCGCCCCAGGGGCCCAACATCGTGTATTTCGATTACGACAGTTTCGTCATCAAGCCCGAGTTCCAGGCAGTGATCGAGGCCCACGCGAAGTTCCTCAAGGCCGATCCCAAACGCAGGGCGGCGGTCGAAGGCCACACCGACGAGAACGGCGGGCGCGAGTACAACCTGGCCCTCGGGCAAAAGCGTGCCGAGGCCGTTCGCCGCGCACTGGGACTGCTCGGCGTGCCTGACGCGCAGGTGGAGGCGGTCAGCTACGGCAAGGAAAAGCCAGCGGTCGAAGGCCATGATGAAGCGTCATGGGCACAGAACCGGCGCGCCCAGATCGTCTACCGATGAAACGCCCGGCTAGCAGCACGGTGGGCATGGTCCTGCGTGGAATCCTGTTGGCGGCGGGTGTGTGGGTCGCCGGCGGCGCTCACGCTGCCTTGTTCGAGGACGACGAGGCGCGCAAGGCCATTCTCGAACTGCGCCAGAAGGTCGAGGCCGGCCGCTTGACGTCCGATGCCACGCTCCAGAAGTTGGTGGAAGCGCAGAACGACTTTCTGCGCAAGTCGGCGGAGGACACGGCGCAATTGCGCCGCGCGCTGCTGGACATGCAGAACCAGATCGAAGGGCTCAAGGGCGAACTGGCGCGCAGCAATGGCCAGCGTGAGCAGTTCAGCCGCGATCTGGCCGATCTGCAACGCGAAATCAAGGATCTGGCACAGCGCCAGCAGGATCTGGCGCGCGGTGTCGAGGAGCGCGTCAGCCAGCTCGAGCCTGTCAAGATAACGGTCGATGGCCGCGATATCATGGTCGAGCCTGCCGAGCGTAGAGCCTATGACAGTGCGCTGGAGAAATTTCGCACCGGCGACTTCGCGGCGGCCCAGTCGGGCTTCCTGAGCCTGATATCGCGGTTTCCCAAGAGCGGCTATCTGCCATCTGCGCTGTTCTGGCTCGGCAATACCCAATACGCAACGCGTGACTACAAGGAAGCGATCACCAATTTCCGCATCATGCTCAAGGCTGCGCCTGACCACATGCGTGCGCCCGAAGCCTTGTTGTCGATTGCCAATTGTCAGGTCGAACTCAAGGACATCAGTGGTGCGCGCAAGACGCTCGACGAACTGGGCAAGACTTATCCGCAGTCAGAGGCCGCCAAGGCGGGCAAAGAACGACTCGCCCGGCTGCGCTGAGCGCGAGCAGTGCGTGATTGCGCCGCGTTGGGTGTCGTTGGGCCTCTCGTTCTTGATGGTGACCGCATGACCGTCGAAGACCCTGAAGCGGAGTCCGCCGATCTGGCTCGTCGTTTCGGCGGCATGCAGCGTTTGTTTGGCATCGGGCCGGCGGCGCGCATCCGTGCCGCGCGCGTCGCCGTGGTCGGCGTCGGTGGCGTTGGCTCGTGGTGTGCAGAGGCACTGGCCCGCAGTGGCGTTGGCCACCTGACCCTGATCGACCTGGACCATGTCGCCGAATCCAATATCAACCGGCAGGTCCATGCCTTGCAGGGAACCATTGGTCAGGCGAAAGTGCAGGCCATGCGCGAACGTATTGCCCAGATCAATCCCGAATGTGTGGTGACGGGCATCGAGCAATTCGTCGATGCCGACAACTGGCCCGCGCTGATGCCGGACCCCGTGGATGCGCTCATCGATGCCTGTGACCAGGTACACGCGAAGGCGGTGATGGCGGCATGGGCGATGCTCCATCGCGAAACGGCATTCATCACGGTCGGGGCTGCCGGTGGCAAGCGCCTGGCACACAGAGTCGACATCGACGACCTGTCGCAGGCCACCCATGACCCGTTGTTGGCCCGCCTGCGCACGTTGCTGCGCAAGCAACATCGCGCGGCTGCGTCCGGTCGCAGGATCGGCGTCGATTGCGTGTTCAGTCCCGAGCCGGTGCAGCCGGCCGATCCGTCTTGCGCCATCACGTCGACCGATGGAACCCTCAATTGCCACGGCTATGGTTCCATGGTCAGCGTGACGGCAACCTTCGGCCAATGTGCAGCAGGGTGGGTGTTGAACCGCATTGCTGATTTGCGCTGAGAGCCGCCAGGAGCGAAAAATTTTCTGGCTATAATTTGAGGCTTCGCCACGCGGTGCAAGCTGCAGTGCGAAGACGTGTGGGACGTTAGCTCAGTTGGTAGAGCAGCGGACTTTTAATCCGTTGGTCGGC
>JBDTMH010000028.1:0-30042 GCA_039934375.1 Burkholderiaceae bacterium
GCGTTGCGGTCCGGGCTCCACTGCATCGGCGTGCGCACGCCGTTGCGGTCGCCGACGAACACGTTGTCGCCCATGCCGATCTCGTCGCCGTAGTAGATGATCGGTGAACCCGGCATCGACAACAACATGCCGTTCATCAGCTTCACACTGTCGATGTCGTTGTCCATCAGCGGTGCCAGCCGCCGGCGGATGCCCAGATTGATACGTGCCCGCTTGTCGGCCGCGTACATGTTGTACATGTAGTCGCGTTCCTTGTTGGTCACCATCTCCAGCGTGAGTTCGTCGTGGTTGCGCAGGAAGATGGTCCACTGGCAGCCCTCGGGGATCTCCGGCGTCTGCTGCATGATCTCGGTGATCGGATGGCGCTCTTCCTGCGCGATTGCCATGTACATGCGTGGCATCAGCGGGAAGTGGTAAGCCATGTGGCACTCGTCGCCGTCGCCGAAATACTCGCGTACGTCTTCCGGCCACATATTGGCCTCGGCCAGCAGCAGGCGGTTCTTGTATTCGGCGTCGATCGCCGCGCGCAACTTCTTGATCACCGCGTGGGTCTCGGGCAAGTTTTCGTTGCTGGTGCCGTCGCGCTCGATCAGGTAGGGAATCGCGTCGAGCCGGAATCCGTCCACGCCCATGTCGAGCCAGAACCGCATCGTCTTGAGCACGGCCTCGAAGACGGCCGGATTGTCGAAGTTCAGGTCTGGCTGGTGGCTGAAGAAGCGGTGCCAGAAGAACTGCTTGGCCACCGGATCCCAGCTCCAGTTCGAGGTCTCGGTGTCGGTGAAGATGATGCGGGTGCCCTGGTAGAGCTGGTCGGTGTCGCTCCAGACATAGAAATCGCGCTCGGGCGAGCCCGCCGGCGATTTGCGCGCAGCCTGGAACCAGGGGTGCTGGTCCGAGGTGTGGTTGATCACCAGTTCAGTGATCACGCGAAGCCCGCGTTTGTGGGCTTCGCCCAGCATCTCGCGGAAATCGTCCAGCGTGCCGTACTGCGGATGGACATCCTCGTATTCCGAGATGTCGTAGCCGTCGTCGCGCAGCGGCGAGGGGTAAAACGGCATCAGCCAGACCGTGTTGACCCCCAGCTCCTTGACATAATCGAGCTTGGCCGTGACGCCCTTGAAGTCGCCCACGCCGTCGCCGTTGGTGTCGTAGAAGGCCTTGACATTGAGCTGATAGATGACAGCGTCGCGATACCACAGCGGGTCGTCGACCAGTTCGACGGCGCTGGGTTCCATCACGGGCAGGGAGGTCAGTGTGTTCATGGGCGCTCGTAATCAGAGGAAGTAGTCGAAATCGCGTTCGTCGCGGATATGCCGGCGCGCAACCAGGATGTGTGCGGGCGCGCTATGCGGATCGAGGCGGACGTAATGGTGCTGGCCACTCCATTGGAAGCGCTGGTTGCTGAGCTGGTCGTGCATCTGGAATGACTGCGCGGCGTCGACCTTGATCGTTTCAGGGTCGAACTGGACCCAACCACTTTGCACGTGCTGCGGGTCCAGGTTGACGACGACGACGACCGTGTTGTTGCCGTCGTCGGACGTCTTGGCATACGCAATCAGATTTTCGTTGTCGACTGGCAGGAAACGCAGCCGGTTGTCGGCCTGCAGCGCCGGATTCTCGCGCCGGATCCGGTTGACGCGCGTGATGAACGCGGCCAGGCTGCCCGGATCGTCGTGGTTCCAGCTGCGCAACTGGTACTTCTCCGAGTCCAGGTACTCTTCACTGCCGCTCTCGCGCGGCAGATGCTCGCGCAGTTCGTAGGCCGGCCCGTAGATTCCGTAACTGGCTGCCAGTGTTGCCGCGAGCACCAGCCGCGCCATGTACACCGCCGGCTCTCCGCCCTGCAGCTGCTCGTGCAGGATGTCCGGCGTGTTGGGCCACACATTGGGACGGAAATATTCCTTGCCCGGTCCGCTCGAGAGTTCGGTGAAATACTCGACCAGCGCCTGCTTGTCGTTGCGCCATGTGAAGTAGGTGTACGACTGCGAGTATCCCAGCTTGGCCAGCCGATGCATGACCTTGGGCCGGGTGAACGCCTCGGCCAGGAAGATCACCTCGGGGTGCTCGCGCTTGATCTCCGTAACGGCCCATTCCCAGAATGGAAATGCCTTGGTATGCGGGTTGTCGACCCGGAAGATCGTCACCCCTTCGCCGATCCAGTGGTCGAACACGCTCTTGAGTTCGACCCACATTGCGCGCCAGTCCTCGGTCTCGAAATTGAACGGGTAGATGTCCTGGTATTTCTTGGGCGGGTTCTCCGCATACTGGACCGTGCCGTCCGGGCGCCAGCGGAACCAGCTCGGGTGCGCCTTGACATAGGGGTGGTCGGGTGCACACTGGAACGCGATATCGAGCGCGACATCCAGGCCCAGTTCCTTGGCCTTGCCGACCAGGCGGCGGAAATCCGCCGGTTTGCCCAGTTCGGGCAATATCGCCTTGTGCCCGCCCTGCGCCGAGCCGATGGCCCACGGGCTTCCGACATCACCCGGCTCGGTCACCAGCTTGTTGTTCCTGCCCTTGCGGGCGATGGTTCCGATCGGATGGATCGGCGGAAAATACAACACGTCGAAACCCATGGCCGCGATCGCCGGAAGCCGGGCGATGACATCCTTGAAGGTGCCGTGCCGTCCTGGTTCTGGCGCCGCTGAGCGTGGGAACATCTCGTACCAGCTGCTGAACCGGGCCCGCTCGCGGTCTGCCACCAGCGGGAACTCGACCGGATGGACGATTTCGAACTGGCGTTGCGGATACTTCTGCGCCAGCTCGGTCAACCGGTCGTCAAGCGCCATCTGCTTGATCGCGCGGCTGTCCACCTCGGTATCGGCTGCCATGGCCTGCAGTTGCTTGGCCCAGTCGGTCAAAGTCTTGCGATCGGCGCTCCGCGCCAGCTGCGCGCAGGCCGTGATGTCGATGGCGCCGACCTGGGCGGCGATCCGGATGTCGTCCGGGTCGACGCGGCGCAACATTTCATGGCGCCAGGATTCAAACGGATCGACCCAGGCCGACACGGTGTAGCGGTAGCGGCCTAGCTCCGGCGGAACGAAGTGCGCGCTCCAGACGTCGTTGCCCATCGCCTTCATCGGCACTTCGTGCATGTCCTTGTCGTTCTCGTGCCGCCAGTGCAGCATGACGCGCAGGACGTCGTGGCCGTCGGTGAAGCAGTGTGCCTGAACCGTGAAGGTGTCGCCGACCACCCGCTTGACCGCGAAGCGGCCGCTGTCGACGGCCGGCAAAACCTGGTCGATGACGGCACGGACCTGGCCGTCGGAGGGCAGGGAAGGGTGTGCGATACGCAATTTTCTTTTGCGGGGGGTGGCCTCAGGCATGGGGTACGTGCTCCAGGATCAGGGTGGACAGCGGGGGCAGGGTCAGGCACACGGAATGGGGCCGGCCGTGCGCGCGCACCGGACTGGCTTCGACGCCACCCATGTTGCCCCAGCCCGATCCACCGAACTCGCGCGCGTCGCTGTTGAGTCGTTCGCGCCACATGCCGCCCAGCGGCACGCCCAGCAGGTAGTTGTTGCGCGGAACCGGTGTCATGTTGCTGACGACCAGCATCGGCGGGCCCGGATCACGCGCCTTGCGCAGGAATGCGAAGACACTGAAGTCAGCGTCGTCGGACGCGATCCACTCGAAGCCGGCCGGGGTGAAGTCCTGCTGGTACAAGGCCGGCGATTCGCGGTAGATCCGGTTGAGCTGCGTCACGAAGCGCTGCATGCCGCCGTGGCCCTCCTGCTCGGTGACCCACCATTCAAGTTCGCCGTCATGCGTCCATTCGCGGCGTTGTCCGAATTCACAACCCATGAACAGCAATTTCTTGCCTGGATGAGTCCACATCCAGCCAAGCATTGCGCGCAGGTTGGCGAACTGCTGCCAGCTGTCGCCCGGCATCTTGCCCAGCAGCGATCCCTTGCCGTGCACGACCTCGTCGTGCGAGAGCGGCAACACGAAATTTTCGTTGAACGCGTAGACCAGCGAGAAGGTCATCTTGTGGTGGTGGTAGCGCCGGTTGATCGGCGCCTCCTTCATGTACGACAAGGTGTCGTGCATCCAGCCCATGTTCCATTTCATGCCGAATCCCAGTCCGTCCATGTCGGTCGGTCGCGAGACTCGCGGCCAGGCCGTGGATTCCTCGGCAATGCTGACGGTATCGGGAAATTCCCGGTACACGGCCTTGTTGAGCGTCTGCAGGAAATTGATCGCCTCCAGGTTCTCGCGTCCGCCCTGGGGATTGGGGATCCACTCGCCGTCCTTGCGCGCATAGTCCAGGTACAGCATCGACGCGACCGCGTCCACCCGCAAGCCGTCCAGGTGGTATTTGTCGAGCCAGAACAGGCCTGACGAGATCAGGAAGCTGCGCACCTCGTTGCGCCCGTAGTTGAAGATGCACGAACTCCATTCGGGGTGGAAACCCTGGCGCGGATCGGCGTGTTCGTACAGATGGGTTCCGTCGAAGTAGCCGAGCCCGTGTTCGTCCGACGGGAAATGCGATGGCACCCAGTCCAGTAACACGCCGATGCCCTGCTGGTGCAGGTGATCGACCATGTACATGAAGTCCTGCGGCGTACCGAAGCGCGATGTGGGCGCGAAATACCCGGTGGTCTGGTAGCCCCAGGAGCCGTAGAACGGGTGTTCGGTGACCGGCATCAACTCGACATGGGTGAAACCCAACTGGTTGACATACTCGGCAAGCTGGTGCGCGAGTTCGCGGTAACTCAGGAACTCGCCATCCTTGCGCCGCCACGAGCCCAGGTGCACCTCGTAGACCGACATCGGCGCATCGAGCGCATTGCGCGCGCCCCGCGTCGCCATCCAGTGCGCGTCGCCCCAGGTGTATTTCAGATCCCAGATACGGGAGCCGGTCAACGGCGGCTTTTCAGCGTAGAGCGCGAACGGATCGGCCTTGTCGACCGTGTAGCCGCGTTCGCGCGAACTGATGTGGTACTTGTAGGCTTGGCCGTGTGCGGCTTGCGCCGCAAACCCGTGCCAGATCCCGCTGCCGTCCGCGCTTGGCGCCAGCGGATTGGCATCGCGCGCCCAACTGTTCCAGTCCCCGATCACGCTGACGGACTCGGCGTTGGGAGCCCAAACCGCAAAATGCGCGCCGCCGTCGGCCAGATGGCATCCCAGCGAGTCATACAAGCGGTTGTGTGTGCCCTCGCGGAACAGGTAATTGTCGATTTCGCCCTTCATATTTTTTTCTCCCTTTGTCGTGCCGCTCATCGGTGCTGTCCGCGCCAGACCGGATCCGGTCTGGCGCTGGATCAGGCTTGGGCGGCCATCATTACATCTGTGCCAGTGGAATACCGGCAGCGCGTTCATTGGCACCCAGCACGCCGATCAGCTGCGACAGGTCCTGCTCCAGCCGAGCCAATGTCTCGGCGTCGAGGCGGGCCAAGGCCTGCGGTAGCACACCTGCAAATGGCCCGGGCGCTCGTTCGAGCACTTCGCGCCCCCGTGCCAGCACGTGCAACTGAACGGCACGCCGGTCGGGACCCTCCTTGCGGACCTCGAGCATTCCCTGCTCGGCGAGCGACCTGACCAGGTTGCTGGCTGTTGGCTGGCGCACGTCGATCGCCCTTGCCAGCTGGTGGACGCCGATGCCGGGACTTTGCTGCACCACGTGAAGCGCCCAAACCTGGGCACCGCCGATGCCGAGCTTTTTCTCGACCTGCTGGAAATGGGTCTTGACGACATTGAACACCAGCCGGAACTGGCGCAGCACGCGGGCCGTGCCCACTGGCGCTGCGTCTTGTGCGCCAACGCTGAGGTCGTTGCCGGGTGCAATGGGTGACGGGATGTGGGTCATGGAGTTTTTGTCCGGCGATGCGCGCTGGGCATGACGGTTGTTTTGCGGGCAGCGCAACAGTCGGTGCCTGTTGGATGCCGTCAAGGCTCGAGTATACATTTGTACAAATTCAAATTGCCCAGGGTTTACCCGCGTTGGCTCGCGTGGGGATGGGTACCCGCGCGACCCGTACATGTCGTTCGAAAATCTGCTCCCTCCTCCTACAGTCGAATTCGTAAGGCAGTGGTACAAACTGTTGGGTGAAGAATCTGTCAGAAATCAGCGACGAGACTGTGCCAGCGCAGACGACCCGATTGTCCTTGCGCGTATTGACGGTGAACATGCACAAGGGATTCAGTTTCCTCAATCGCAGGTTCATCCTTCCCGAGTTGCGCAGCGCGGTACGCGCGATACAGGCCGATCTGGTATTCCTGCAGGAAGTGCACGGCGGTCATGCCGGGCATGCGGTTCGCCATGCCGACTGGCCGGCAATGCCGCAATATGAATTTCTGGCCGACGAGATGTGGCCCGAGTTCGCCTATGGACGCAATGCGGTTTATCCGAAAGGCCACCATGGCAACGCAGTATTGTCCAAATATCCGATCGTGCGGCACCACAACCGTGATGTATCGATCAAAGGCCCCGAACGGCGCGGATTGCTGCACTGCACACTCGCGGTACCAGAAATCGGTGACGTGCATGCGGTATGTGTACACCTCGGTCTGGCCGAAGACCATCGCCGACAGCAACTGGATATGTTGTGCACGATGGTGAACGATGAGGTGCCGGCGGGCACGCCGCTGGTCGTGGCGGGTGACTTCAACGACTGGCGCTCCAGGGCGAATACGCATCTGGCGCGTGGCGCCGGATTGCAAGAGGTATTTCAGTTGGTCTACGGACAGTCGGCACGCACCTTTCCGGCACGATTCCCGGTGTTGCGGCTCGACCGGATCTTCGTACGCGGCGCGGGCGCCCATGCGCCCATGGTGCTGCCGCGCAAGCCGTGGTCGCATCTGTCGGACCATGCACCACTGGCCGCGGAGATTGCCCTGTGAAACCCCGATCACGTTGGACCGGTGGCAACAGCGTGCGGCTGCTCGAAAACGGCGAGGACTACTTTCCGGCAGTCTTTGACGCGATCAAGGCGGCGCAAGACGAGATCATTCTGGAGACCTTCATCCTGTTCGAGGACAAGATCGGCAATGAATTGCACGCCTTGCTGCTCGCCGCGGCGCGGCGCGGGGTCCGCATCGACATGCTGGTCGACGGATTTGGATCGTCGGAGCTCACACCACCGTTTGTCGATGCGCTCACACAGGCGGGTGTGCGGCTGCGCGTGTTCGATCCTGCCAGGCGTGTGATGGGTCAGCGCTTCAATGTATTGCGTCGCATGCACCGCAAGATCGTGGTCGTCGACGCGCAGCGGGCTTTTGTAGGCGGTATCAATTTCTCGTTCGACCACATGCGCGATTTCGGCCCGATGGGCAAGCAGGACTATGCGGTGGAAGTGCAAGGCCCGATAGTGGCGCAGATCCACCGATTTGTGCGGTCTCACGCTGACCAGTCGGCAGGAGGCTATGCCGATTTCGCCGAGGCAACAGAGCCAGCCGGAATTACGCAAGAATCGGGCGGCACCGCCGAGATGATCTTCGTGACGCGCGACAACCACCGCCACCGCAATGGCGTCGAGCGGCATTATCGCGCGGCGATCCGCGCTGCACGTGAGCGTGTTGTGCTGGCCAACGCCTATTTCTTTCCCGGTTACCGCTTGCTGCGCCAGATACGGCGCGCCGCCAGACGCGGTGTGAAGGTGACACTGATATTGCAGGGTGAACCCGACATGGCGATTGCCAAAGTGGCGGCCAGGCTGCTGTACGGCTACCTGCAAAGCGCCGGCGTACAGATCTACGAGTATTGTGAGCGGCCGTTGCACGGCAAGGTCGCGGTGGTGGATCACGACTGGTCCACGGTCGGGTCCAGCAACCTGGATCCGACGAGCCTGACGTTGAACCTGGAGGCCAATCTCGTGATCCGGGACAAGGCTTTCGCACGCCATCTGGGCGAGCGGCTGCAGGACCTGATCATCCACCAATGCAAGGCGATCGAGCCCGAGGTGACCGGACGGGCATTTCCGTTCTGGCGGCCGGTGCGCAGCTTCCTGCTGTTCCATCTGCTGACGGGATATTCCCGTTGGCTCGACTGGTTGCCGCGACGAGCCGCGAACGTTCGGCTGCTGGGAAAAGTCGCAGCACCGGCTGCTGCATCGGGCGCGGAAACGACCCATGAGGCGGGCTGATACTGTGGACACAGCTGGGGCGACCGGTGCCGCCGTGACGCAATATGCTTGGTGGCCGTGGGTGCGCCTCGGCCTGACACTGGCGTTTTTTTGCGCGGTGGCGATGTTGCTGATCCGGTATAGCCGCGAGGTCGAGTGGGGCGCCGTCTGGAAAACCGTCCGCGCGAATACGCCGACCACGTTGATGCTGGCTGCCGCCCTGACTGTTGTCAGCCACGGCCTGTTCGCCAGCTTCGATCTGATCGGTCGCAATACCACTGGGCACAGGCTATCGGTACCCAGGGTGTTGTCGGTTGCATGGGTTTCCTATGTGTTCAACCTGAATCTGGGGGCATTGTTGGGTGGCGCCGGATTTCGCTTCCGGTTGTATTCGCAGCTGGGCCTGGACAAAGGCGTGATCGCGCAGGTGTATGGGCTGAGCGTGGTGACCAACTGGCTCGGGCTCACGATGCTGCTCGGGGGCGCGTTGCTGTTGACGCCGATTGCGCTGCCGGACGATTGGCAGCTGGGCCACCAGGCGCAGACGATCCTGGGCGTGGTGCTGCCACTTGTCGCGCTGGCCTACCTGGTCGCTTGTTTCTGGATGCCGGGTCGGAGCTGGCATTGGCGCGCGGTCCATTTCACGATGCCTTCGGGTCGCACGGCACTGATACAACAGTTGCTGTCGTCGCTGAACTGGCTGGTGGTAGCTGGCGTGATCACGATCCTGTTGCGGCAGCAGGTGGCCTATACGGAGGTAGTGGGCGTGACGTTGCTGGCTGCAGTCGCTGGTGTCGTCATCCATGTTCCGGGTGGTCTGGGTGTTCTGGAGGCGGTATTTGTCGCCATGCTGGGAAGTGACCTGCCGCGACACGACATCCTGGGCGCACTGCTTGCCTATCGCGCGTTGTATTACCTCGCGCCGCTGGTGCTCGCCGTGATCGTGTTTGCGGTCATGGAAGCCGGGTTGCGCAAGCATCCTGCTGCGCATCCGGCCTCCAATGTTCAACAGCCGGCACAATGAACACGATCGACGTCCCCGGATTCAATATCGATGCTGCCGTTGTCCGGCTGAGCGAAGTTGGCTGGCGCCTGGTGTCAGCCATGCCATTGCTGGTTTTGTCGGTGCTGCTGGTCTGGCTGGCCTGGCTGGCCGGAAACTGGTTGTCGCGCCGCGCCGTGCTCGACCGCATGGGCAAGCGCAACAGCTTCCTGCGGGATCTGGCGCGCACGACGGTGCGTGCCGTGGTCGTGGGACTGGGTCTGCTGGCGGCGCTCGAGATCATGGATGCGACGGCTCTGGTGGGCGCCGTGCTGGGAACCGCAGGTGTGTTCGGTCTGGCGCTCGGCTTCGCCTTCAAGGAGACGCTGGAAAACTATCTGGCTGGCATTCTGATGAGTCTGCGACAACCCTTCGCGCCACGCGATCATCTTGTCATCGACGGACATGAAGGCGTCGTCGTGGCGATGACCTCGCGCGCCACCATCTTGATGACGCCCGATGGCAACCACCTGCGCATTCCCAACGCGCTGGTATTTCGCAGCGTCACTCTGAACTACACGCGTAATCCCAGCCGGCGCTTCGAATTCGATGTGGGCGTGGGAGTGGGTGAGGACCTGTTGCTGGCGCAGCGCATCGGGACCGATGAACTGCGCACGCTTGAGGGCGTCATGGTCAAGCCTCCGGCGCGCGCATATATCAACGCGCTCGGCGACTCCAATGTGCAATTGCGCTTTCATGCATGGGTGGATCAGCGCAGCCATGACTTTCTGACGGTCAAGAGCGAGGCGATCCGCAAGGTCAAGCTGGCGCTTGAGCGCTCGGGCATGGACATGCCGGAACCGATCTACCGCGTGCAACTGACCGAGCCAGTCGAAGGCGCGGCAAGACCGAGGGTGTCCGCTTTTGGCGCTGCGCCGACCAGGGCGACGGGAGCCACCACGAGCGCGCAACCGGAACCGGATGTCGATACCCGTGCCTTTGCTGATCTGCAGGAACAGATCCAGGATGATCCTCGGGTCGATTCCTCTGCTGACTTGCTGGATCCGTCCGCGCCAAAGGAGTGAGCGATGGACCACCACGCGGGCACGCAACACGACTACGGGATCAGGCTCCGGGCCGATGGAACTATCGGTCGGCTGAGCTGTCCGATGCAACATGGAATGCGTTGCCAACGTCGCGCAAACATGCTGCTTGTCGGGGTGGGCCGCTGAGTCCGATGTTCATTTTTGGTGCAACCCCGGGGGATGCGTGATGTCGCTTGCGATCGAGGACTATGCATTGATTGGCGACTGCCACACGGCGGCCCTGGTCGGCCGTGATGGCTCGATCGACTGGTTGTGCCTGCCGCGCTTCGATTCGGGCGCGTGTTTTGCGGCCTTGCTTGGCGACCCCGGGAACGGACGCTGGCTGGTTGCGCCGGCCGGGGAGGTGCTGCACACGCGGCGCAAGTACCGCGACGGCACGCTGGTGCTGGAAACCGAGTTCGAAACCGCCGAGGGCGTTGTGCGCGTCATCGACTGCATGCCCTTGTCAAACGAGCGTTGGGACGTGTTGCGTATCGTCGAGGGCGTTCGCGGGCGGGTCGATATGCGCATGGAACTGGTCGTGCGATTCGATTACGGCTCGATCGTTCCCTGGGTGCGCCGTTTCGACGACACCATGCTGCTGACCGCCGGCCCGGATACGCTCGAATTGCACACGCCCGTCGCCGTGCGCGGCGAGAACATGAAGTCCGTGGCCGCATTCAGCGTGAGCGCGGGTGAATGCACGCACTTCACGCTCAACTACCGTCCATCCCATGAAGAAACGCAGGTCGCGATTGATCCGCTGCAGACACTTGATGACACCGAAAAAGAGTGGCGCCGTTGGTCCGATCGCTGTGCCTACGAGGGGGCCTGGCGCGAGCCGATGGTGCGTTCGCTGATCACACTCAAGGCCCTGACTTATGCGCCGACCGGAGGAATGGTCGCGGCGCCCACGACGTCGCTGCCCGAGCAACCGGGCGGTGTACGCAACTGGGACTACCGCTACTGCTGGTTGCGCGACGCCACTTTCACGATCAACGCGCTGCTGCTTGCGGGCTTCCAGGACGAGGCGGTTGCCTGGCGTGAATGGCTGCTGCGTGCGGTGGCGGGAAGCCCCGAAGATCTGCAGATTCTGTACAGCGTGACCGGCGAACGGCGTCTCGAGGAAACCGTACTCGACTGGCTGCCCGGTTATCAGGGCGCGGCGCCGGTGCGCGTGGGCAATGCGGCGTCGACGCAATTTCAGCTTGATGTCTATGGCGAAGTCATGGACACGCTGCATCTGGCCCGCGGCGCCGGACTCGAGGCTAACGGGGCGGCCTGGGACATCCAGGTCGCCTTGCTCGAATTCCTGGAGACGAACTGGCAGTTGCCGGACGAAGGCATCTGGGAGATTCGCGGGCCGCGGCGGCATTTCACCCACTCCAAGGTCATGGCGTGGGTCGCGTTCGACCGCGCGATCAAGGATGCGGAGCGCTTCGACCTGAAGGGGCCAGTCGCGCGCTGGAAGCGCCAGCGCGATGCAATCCATACGCAGGTTTGCGAATCGGGCTTCGACGCGAAACGCAATACCTTCGTGCAGTCCTACGGTTCGCCGCACCTGGATGCAAGTCTGTTGCTCATCCCCGAGGTCGGCTTCCTGCCGCCAGATGATGCGCGTGTTCGCGGTACCGTGGCTGCCATCGAACATGATCTGGTCGTCGACGGCCTGGTGCAACGATATTCGACCGACACCGACGTGGACAACTTGCCGCCGGGCGAGGGCACATTCCTGCCATGTTCGTTCTGGCTCGCCGATTGCCTGGTGCTGACCGGGCGGCGCAAGGAGGGCCAGGCGCTGTTCGAGCGCCTGCTGGCGCTCAGCAACGATGTCGGGTTGCTGGCGGAGGAATACGACCACCGCGAACGGCGCATGCTCGGCAATTTCCCGCAAGCGCTGACCCACATGGCGCTGATCAACACCGCACGCCTGTTGTCCATCCCCGCGCACAAGGCCATGCGTGCCAGCAAGAAAGGCGAACGTGCTGCAGCTGCAGCGCAGAAATCATGAAAAAAGCGACTGAACCGAACCCGAAAATACTGGTCATCGACGTCGGTGGTTCCCACGTCAAGTGCGTGGCCACCGATCACAAGACGCCGGTCAAGATCCCATCCGGACCGAAATTGACACCCGACGACATGGTGCAGCAGGTACTCAAGGCTACCAGCGGCTGGCGCTTCGATGTGGTTGCTATCGGTTATCCCGGCGTCGTGCGCCGCGGCAAGATTGTGCGCGAGCCGCACAACCTGGGTAAGGGCTGGGTCGGTTTCGATTTCGAGGCGGCATTCGGTTGCCCGGTCCAGACCATCAACGATGCGGCGATGCAGGCGCTTGGCGGCTACGAAGGGGGAAAGATGCTGTTCCTGGGGCTGGGCACGGGCCTGGGCTCCGCGCTGATCGTCGACGGCGTGATTGCCGCGATGGAACTGGGGCATCTGCATTACTCGCACGAACATACCTACGAGGACTGCCTTGGCAAACAGGGGCGCAAGCGCATGGGAAAAAAGAAATGGCGGCGCAAAGTGAAAAAGGTCATCGAGGCGTTTCGCAAATCGCTATTGCCGGACTACATCATGTTGGGCGGGGGCGACGTGAAGAAGCTGAAGTGCCTGCCGCCGCAAACCCGCCGCGGCGACAACGCCCATGCATTTGCAGGTGGCTTTCGCATGTGGGAACGGCCCGCGCAGAGTGGCACGGCGCACGTGAAGATCGGCTGGACTCTTGCCGACGAGCGACGAACTGCTGCCACCGTCGCCGCTGACGAGGAGGCCGCAACGGTTTCCAGTCGCAGCAAAACCAAAGGAAAATCCCATGCTTGATTTCTCGATCCAGCTGCCAGAGGGCATATTGGTGCTCGAGCCGCAGGCGCCGCTCACCAAGGAAGACTTCAGCGGCCCGGGCGCTGCGGCGGATGCCTATCTGTCCGACCATGCCCAACTTCGCGGCGTGCTGATCCATTCGAAGGCGTTTCCGGGATGGAAGGATTTCGCCGGATTCGCCACACATATGCGTTTTGTCCGCGACCACCATCAGAAGGTTGCACGTGTCGCCGTCGTGACGGACAGCGCCCTGGCCGGAATCCTCGAATCGCTCGGAAAACACTTCATATCGGCCAAGGTGAAGCACTTCCCTTACCGCGACCAGTCAAAGGCGTTGGACTGGTTGAAAGCAGCACCGTGACAGAGAGTTGCCAGATTTTCGCATTGCTGACCATTCCAAGCCTGGCCGACGTTCAGTCTCCCGTGCCTCTTTTTTGCTTCGCTGAGAAGTGAAAGGCTTCATCAAGTTCCTGGCGCCGCGGCTGGCCATCAGGTTGACACTCCATGAGCGGCTCAAGACTCTGCCACCATCGCCGTATCGTGGCATCGGGCTCCAGGCCCGGCCTGTCACCATCCTCAATTTCCTGATAGGCAAACAGAGTCAGACCATCACGGTAGATCGAAAAGGAACGCACTCCACCTGCCCGCATTCGTTCAAGCATTTCCGGCCAGATGGCATCGTGCATCGCGCGATATTGTTCGGCAGCGCCGGGTTTGAGCTTCATTGTCCAAGCGCGGCGTATCGTCAAGTTGCCTCCTCCAAGCGCATGTTCGCCCCCGATCCGGCGTCAAAGCCGTGCAGCTTTCCCGGCGCCCGCCGTTGGCACGCAATGTCATTCAATTATCATTGAACACGATCCAGTGCCAAGGACTTTCAGTGAGCGAGAGGTTTCAAATCGGCCACCTTGTCGGAGACGAAATCATGATCGGTCACAGCCCATGAACAATGCAACGCCAATAGCCCGATGTCAGCCCGGATGATCAAGGCGGCCGTCATCGGTGCGGGGCATTTCGCCTACCGCGTCCACATACCCGTTCTAGCGGCGAGGGCCGAGGTCACGCTCGACAGTGTGTGCCGCCAGGGAGCTTGCGAGCTCGAGCTGATCAAGAACGAGTTCGGCTTCACCTTCGCCACTGAGTCCTGGCGCGATATTCTCGAGCGCGACATCGATATCGCCATCATCGCGACACCTCATCATCTGCATTTCGAACAGGCGAAGGCCTTCTTGGAGAAGGGTTGCCACGTTCTGGTCGAAAAGCCGATGTGTCTCGACCCGCGCGAGGCCTGGACCTTGGTCGACGCTTCGAGGCGCGCCCGCCGCGAACTCGTGGTGTCCTATGGCTGGCACTACAAGCCGCAACTTGGCAAGGCCCGCAGGCTGATCGAACGCATCGGCACCATCGAACACGTGCTGTGCCACATGGCATCCTTTACCCGATCGGTGTTCACTGGCGATGGCAGCGTGCCGAACTGGAAGCAGACGAAGATTCAGCCCCATGCCGATACCTGGCAAAGCGCCAGCAATGGCGGCGGTTTTGCGTTCGGCCAGCTGAGCCATGCGCTGGGGATCCTGTTCTGGGTCAGCGATCTGCGTGCCGCCAGCGTGCGCGCCATAGCAGGCACCGCTGCAAGCGGCATCGACTTGCACGACGCCGCGCTGACCCGCTTCACCAACGGAGCGACAGGTGTCCTGTCAGGCAGCTGCGGGGTCCCGCCGGGCCATGGGTTCGAGCTCGAATTGCGCTTTTACGGTGAGCATGGTTCCGTGCTGATCGATATCGAGACCGAGAGACTGGTACTCAAGTTGCCCGGTGGTGCGTCGGAAGTCATCGACGTTCCCCCCGGTTCCTGGAAATACAGTTGCGAAGGCCCCGCCAATGCGCTGGTCGATCTCGCACTCGGCACGGGTACCAACGAGAGCAGCGCAGAGATTGGCGCTCGGGCTGTTGAAACCCTTGCTGGGCTGGTCAGCTCAGCACAAGCGGGGGGTCAAGAATTCCTGATCGACAGCATTGGTTGAGATGAAAAGCTGAATCTGCCCACTTCTGCCGGCTCGTTCATCCGCCGGACCCTTTTAGCCGCACCGTGGTACCCGCGGCTTTCTCATGCATCAGCAGCAGACTGGAGCAGTCCTTGCGCCCCATTCCGGCTTCAACTGCCTGCGCCATGATGTCCATGGTTGCCTGGCCGACCGGGACCGCGCAATCGTAACTGTGCGCGAGCCCGATGGCGAGGCGAAGGTCCTTGTGACCCAATGAGATCATGAAGCCGGGTTCGGTATTTCCGGCAAGTGCAAATTGCGGGTAGACCTGAAGCGCTTGCGCGTTTGACGCCATGGTCGAGCCGAAAACCTTCAGCATGTGTTCGGGCGTCAGCCCTGCCTTTTTTCCGATGACAAACGCTTCTGCCGAAATGGCATTGCAGGCCATCGCGACATAGTTGTTGACGCATTTCGTCGCTGTGCCGTTGCCCAATGGGCCGCAGCGGATGAAGGTGTCTGCCAGAAGTTCGAACACGGGCATCATGGCGTCAATGTCGGCTGGCTCGCCGCCAATCATCAGCACGAGCTTTCCTTCACGCGCGTGTTTTGTTGTGCGGCCAACCGGGCAATCGATCATCTTCACGCCTGCTTCGGCCAACCGGGCGCCGACACGACGCGTCGTGATCGGATCGATGGTGCTCATATCGATGTAGTAAGTCCCGGCCTTGATTCCGTGCAGCACACCATCGGCACCCAGCGCCACTTCTTCAGCGTCCGGCGCATCGGGCACCATCGTGAACACCGCCTGGGCATGTTCTGCCGCTGCTTTGGGCGACGCCGCTTCGCGCGCCCCCGCCGCAACCAGCGAGGCCATCGCATCTCGATGGAGGTCGAATACCGTCAAGTCGTAGCCGCCGTGCAGCAGCCGTTCGGCAATCGGCTTGCCCATGGCGCCAAGCCCGATGAATGCGATTTGTTTCATGTCGAGTTCCATTTTGTCCGGTGCTGCTGCACCAGCAGAAGACGCGTTCAATAGGTGGCACGGCCCCCGGACAGGTCGAACACCGCGCCAGTCGTGAACGAATTCTCCTCGGACACCAGCCATGACACCATGGCGGCAATTTCCTCCAGTTGGACGAAGCGCCCACGTGGAATACGCGACAACATGTATTCGATGTGCTCGGGCAACATCTGATCGAATATCTTGGTCTTTGCCGCCGCCGGCGTGATGGCGTTGACGGCGATGTTGTGTTTGGCGACCTCCTTGCCCAGGCTTTTGGTCAATGCGATGACACCAGCCTTGGACGCACTGTACGCGGCGGCATTGGGATTTCCCTCCTTGCCCGCGATCGACGCGATGTTCACGATGCGACCGTAATTGGCAGCGATCATGCGCTTGACGACCGCCTGATTCACATGGAAGGTGCCCAGCAGGTTGATGTCCATCACCTTGCGCCATTCGGCCGCCGGGTATTCGGCCAACGGCGCGTTCATGCCAGCAATGCCGGCGCTATTCACAAGGATGTCGATGGAGCCCATAGCGTCTGCACTCGCACCGGTTGCGGCCTCGACTTGCTCCAGCGACGTGATATCAACTGCGTGGGTGTACACCGGTGTGGCGCAGCGTATTTGCGACTTCGCCTGTGCCAGGCACTGTACGTCGATGTCCCACAGCGCCACACGAGCGCCCTCATCCAGCAGACGTTGTGCTACGGCAAATCCGATACCTTGTGCTCCGCCGGTGACAACAGCGTTGCGATCTTTCAAGCGGCCAATCGACATGTTCAGGTCCTTTCAGTTGATTCGATAGAGGAAACCGGGCACGCCCATGTGTGGGGTGCCAAGTGCAATGACGGGTGCCGGGTCGTCCACGGCAGTTCCAGTTCAATTTCCAGGGTCGCCGGGCTCAGGTTGGCAACCCATACCTGGCAGATGTTGCCGTCGTCCACTGCCAGCACGGCAAGCCGATCGGGATCCGGGTTGTGCACCTTGCGCATCGACGCTCCCTGATGCGCCACCAAAGCACCTAGCGCTTCGAAGACGCAAGCATGGGTCAGCGTCACCGATGCGACGCCGGCAGACGCCATTCGGCAAAGGTATCCCAACACCCAGGTCTGGCCGAATGCCGTGTGGTCGCGCGGATCGTCGCTGGCCATCGCAATCGGATATCCTGGCTCCGGACGGACATCGACGCCGAACGGATCCAGTGACATGCCGATTCCGATCGGGCCGACGTGTACTGGCGCGCCGATACCGCGCGAACGCAAGGTGACAACTTGCTCGGTCAAGGTTGCGAGCGACTGCATGACGGTGGCGTCATCGGCCACATGGATGATCGGGCAGGTGGTGTAGCTGACAAAGTCAAGACGCGGCGGCAACACCATGCGGTTCAGTTGTGTAAAAAAGTAGGGTGTGCCTCCGCCGATGCGCGCGTCGGGGAAACAACGCCTCGCGGCCTCCACGGCACGCCCGCTGGTCGGGAAGATTGCCAACTCGCTCACGGTCACATGATGCTTTTCACATGCCGCGGCCAACTTCTTGCAGGCCACCGTGGCATGGGCATCGTCCGCCATTACCAGGTCCAGCCGCGATGGAGAGCCGATATTCGCGAAAAAATTCGCGGACGAAAAGGGTGTTTGCTTGTCTGCTGGCGAGCACCGACGCAGATCGACGCGCAGATGAGACGGTGCCTGCCCGGCTGTCGACATTGCCCGCTTTTGCGCAGACGCCAGCAGTCGCAATGCCGGCAACTGCCCGTCCCTGTCGGCGCACACGCGCACCTTCGTCTGCATGGCAGCGACAGGCCGTCCGATGCGGCGCGGTCGCTGGTCGACCCACAAGGTTACCGACCGCCGCAACACGGTGCCGGCATCCAGCCGGAACGGGCGGGGCATGAAGTTGGAGCGGCTATAAGTCTTGAACGAAGCGTCCGAAAAATTACGCTGATCTTCCATTTCGTAGTCGTCGCCGTCGAATTGACAGACAGCCCAGCCGCCCGGCGCAAACCGGTGTCGCAGCGCGCGGATCTGGGTGAACGGTTGCCAGGGCGAGATCCGTTCGGGAAACCGGGAACGCGAGACACGACCGTCAACGTGTTCGACCTCCAGCGTAGCGCCGGCCGCCGACGCGGGATGCAGCACACACAGGCCGGTACGACTGGTAAGCAGGTCGTCATCGACCTCGACCTCGACGCTGTATTGGATCCGCCCATCCGGAAATCCCTGCAGGTCGGTACTCCAGCGAAGCGCCGGCACCGCCAGGCATCTGCCCGCCAGGCGCAGCGCGAAGCTATCCTCGCGCACGTCGGTCGACCGGGTTGTCACCGCGTGGTGTGGTGTCGCCCAGGCCGGGTCGCGGTACAGGAACATGACTGTGCGCCAGATCTCCACGCCACCGTGCCGGATGTCTACCAGCCGCCCATCGCGCAGCGCCAGATCGAACCCTCCTGCCCGTAGCGGGATTGAGACAGACGCAAAATCCGGGTCCGGATGCATCGTTGGCAGCGGTCAAGTACCCAGCGCCAGGCCGGTGGTTGGGTCCGCTATCACCGCCCGCGCGCGGTGCTCAGCCATGATCTTGGGGAACATTTCGGGCGGCAGTACCGCGAAGGTTGGTGGCTATTCGCATGCTGTCAGTCCGCGGTGGCTCCCACGTCCTTGGCAATCTTCGTCCACTTGGTGATCTCGCTGTCGATGAAGTGGCTGAATTGCTCCGGGGTACCGCCCACCGGCGCCAACCCGGCAGCCAGCAATTTGTCGCGCACGGCTGGCATGGCCATGACTTTGTTGAAAGCGTCGTTGATCTTCTTCGTGACGTCGGGTGCAAGCCCGGTAGGTGCGACCAAGCCCTGCCAGGCCGTCGCTTCGAAACCGGGCACGGTCTCGGCGATGGTTGGAATGTCTGGCGCATTGGGCGAACGCTTCGCAGTGGCCACCGCCAGCGCACGCAGCCTGCCCGCCTGCACCTGCGGCATCAGATTGGCCTGGTCCGCTATCGCGACCTGAATCTGGCCGCCGAGCAGATCCGTCACCATCGGCCCACCACCCTTGTAAGGCACGTGGGTCATCTGGGTACCGGTCATTGACTTGAACAATTCGGTTGCAAGGTGCGGCAGGCTGCCATTGCCAGCGCTGCCGTACGACACCTTCCCCACGTTGGCCTTTGCATAGGCGATGAACTCGGGTACCGTCTTCACTGGGCTGGATACAGGCACCGCCATCACGTAGTTGACGTCCACGGTACGCACAATGTGCGTGAAGTCCTTGCGCGGGTCGTACGGCATCTTGGCGTAGATGCCGACATTGATCGCCAACGACGCAATATTGCCGATCAGCAGCGTGTAACCATCGGGCGCCGACTGCGCCACCAATGCCGCGCCCACCATGCCACTGGCTCCTGCCTTGTTCTCGATCACGATCGACTGGCCCAAGATCTCGGACAGTGCGGGTTGCACGACGCGGGCATAGAAGTCGACCGCGCCACCTGGCGGGAACGGCACCACCAGCCGAATCGGCTTTTCCGGATAGGCGGCCACAGCCGCCACAGGCACTGCCGCAAGGACTGCTGCCGCCATGATGGGTCCGACCCACTTGAGAAGGCCCCGACCCATTGACGAATGGCTTTTGCGCATACCGGGAAAACCCTTATGTGATAACTCCATGATATATCCTCCAAATGGGTCTCTGGGTCGCGACGATCCGCAATACTTTGACGCATTTCACTTTGCCAATGAGGCATTATTGAGATCAAACCACGCCTGTGCATAATGAAATATCGCCATCTATTGATAACCAATGATTATTGATAAGACTCCCAGCCTGCAGTCCATCAGTGCCCGGCTGCGATTCAAGCAGCTGGTGTTTCTGATTGCATTGGACGAGGCGGGCTCGCTGCACCAGGCGGCTGAACAACTGGCCATGACTCAGCCGGGAGCGACCAAGATGCTCCATGAAATCGAGACCACGTTTGATGCCCGCCTGTTCGAGCGCTCCAAGCGCGGTGTGTTGGCCAACGAGCTGGGGCGGTGCGTGCTGCGTTATGCACGTCTGTTGCAGTCCGACCTGGCGCACTTGCGCGAAGAGTTCACCGGCGTGCTGACCGGCAAGGGTGGACGGCTGCGCCTGGGCGCGATCGGAGGTGCATTGCCCGCCGTGGTGGTGCCGGCACTGACGTTGTTGCGGGAGTCCCAGCCCGCGTTGTCGGTCAATCTGCGCGAAGACACCAGCGCCGGATTGCTCTCGGCACTTGATGAGGGCCGGCTGGACCTGGCGGTCTGCCGAACCACCATCGCCACGCAGCCCGAACGTTATGCCTACGAAATGCTGCGCGACGAACGGGTTGCCGTGGCTGTCGGCCCCAGGCACCCACTGGTACAGGCACGCACGGTCAGTCTTGCCCAGCTGGCCGGACTCAACTGGATTCTGTATCCGAGCCTGATGCCGCTGCGCACCTTGCTGGAACGCGAATTCCGCGAAGCGGGCCTGCCGTTGCCGGAATACACGACGGAAACTTCGTCGATCTTCATCACGATGCTGCTACTGCAAGAGGCGAATCATCCGGTGGCGCTGCTCACCGCCGAAAACATGGATCTTTGCGTGCGGCATGGACTGGGGCACCGTTTGCCGCTGGAAATCCGATCCAGGACGGAGCCCTATGGCATCGTCACCCGTCGCGATGCGGTACTGTCACCCGCCGCCCATCTGATGGTGGCCGCCTTGCGACAAGTCGCGTCAATAACGCCCACCAGTCTCTGAGCGACGCCCATTGTTGCCATGCGGTAGCGACCCAGGGAGCGTGAGACAGTTGGCGGCGGCCTTGCGCTTACGTCATGGTGGCTTCAGACTGGCACCACGAAATCGGCCAGTTGCCGCAGATCAGGTTCGACACCCAGGCCCGGCGCGTCGGACAACTGCACCCAGCCATCCACGACAACGATTGGGAAAACCTGTTCGCGCAGCGGATTGGGATTGGCGTCGACCTCGGCCCAGCCTTGCGTCAATCCCGATCCGGCCAGCACATGCATTGACGCGGCCAGGCCGACGCCACCGGCCAACCAGTGCGGGCAATAGGTGATGCCCACAGCCTGCGCCCGACGTGCGACGGCCATGCCACCCTCGATGCCACCCCATTTGCCGACATCGGGTTGCACAAACCGCAGATAGCCGGCATCAAGCGCCTGCGTGAACGCGGTCTCTCCACGCAGGTTCTCGCCGGCTGCCAGCGGAATCGAACTGGCCCTGGCCAGATCCTGCCAAGCCGCGTGCGGCTGATCGGCGTCGATCGGCTCCTCGATCCAGTAGGGCTGGTACGGCGCCAGTTCTGCAATGCGCGCCGGCGCATCCTGTAGCGACCATGCCTGATTGGCGTCGCACATGATGACGGCATCGTCTCCCAGTGCGAGCCGTGCCGCCGACAGATTGGCGACATCGCGCTGTGCGCCGAAACCCACCTTGAGCTTGAAAGCGCCATAACCCTGCGCCCGTTTGGTCAGCATGGTCTCGACGACTTTGTCGGGCCCGATGGCGCTGGCGTAGACCCGAACCCGACTACGTTCACCGCCGAGATGTTTCCACAGTGGCACACCGGACCGGCGCGCGGTCATGTCCCACATGGCCTGGTCGACGGCACCGGTAATCTGCGCGAATGGCCCAGGCTCACCACACTGGATCGCCATCTTGCGCGTGCGTGTGTCGAGCATGGACCGCACCGGTTTCGGGTCGTCGGCGGGAAATCCCTGAAGCAGCGGCATGAAGATGCTCGCGAACAGCCGCGCCCGGTGTTCGGCGCCGACCTGCGGGAAATTGCTGAACACCTCTCCCCAGCCAAATGCACCGTCGCTGGCGGTGATACGCATGAAAACCGACGGGCGGTTTGTCATTGCGCCAAATGCGTTGGCAACGGGCTCGTCAATAGGCGAGCGCAGCACCCAGCATTCGAGTCTGTCGATGGTTGTCGTCATGGTTCGATGGAAATCCCTGGATCGGAAGAGTGTAGATCGCCTGGCGCCGAGCCCGATCTGCGGCGCTGGCGGAAAAAACCTGAAATCATGGTGCTCTGCAAAAATTAGATCAAATACTGGTTATCACTACCCAATATTGGCATATTTAGCGATATAGTTGATCAACTCATTGTTTGAACGTGACCACCAACAAGCTCAACATCAGCCTGTGCATGCGCGACGACATCGTCAGCGGCGCTCCGGCCGTGCCAGTGGTCCAACCGCTTCGAAGACGCGGCTGAAGAACCACCCGTGAACTCTTTCACCCTGCACTCCGCCAACTTGCACATGGTGCGCGTCACCCGCAAGACCTGCTGGAGTTTCATCCGCCTGCACACCCATGACGGCCTCGTGGGCGAAGGCGAAGCCACCCTCGCCGGACAGGAAGATGCGCTGGTGGCCGCAGCGGAACGCCTCGTGCCTCTGGCGCTGCGTCATGCCACGCCCGAGTCGCCCAGTGGATTCGCGCTGCAGCACGCGCCGGCCGACATACAGGAAGCCAGCATCGTGAGTGCGCTGGACCAGGCGTTGTGGAGCCTGCATGCGCAGCTTGCCGGCCAGTCGCTGGCGCACGTATTGGGCGTGCAGCGCAATCAGGTGCCGGTATACGCCAACATCAACCGGCGCACTGAATCCCGCACACCCGAAGGCTTCGCTGCCAGCGCACAGGCGGCCATGGCGGCCGGGCATGTGGCTTTCAAGCTGGCCCCCTTTGACGAGGTCAGCACGACCGTGTGTTCGCAAGGCCAGGGGCCGCAAGCCATGCGCGCCGGACTGGCACGCATCGCAGCCGTGCGCGCAGCTGTTTGGCCCGGCGCGCGCCTCATGGTCGATTGCCACTGGCGTTTTGACGAAGCCACCGCGCGTCAGCTCAATGAGGCGGCGGCGCGCCTGGGCGTTTACTGGATCGAATGTCCCATTCCCGAGGGGCCGGACAACATTCCCGCGTTGGCCCGGCTGCGCCGGCAGGCCAACGCGCTGGGAATGCTGCAGGCCGGGCTGGAGATGGGCATCGGCTGGGACAGCTTCCGTCCGTATTGCGAGGCCGACGCCTACGACGTGGTGATGCCCGACATGAAATATGCCGGCGGCATCCACCAGCTGCAGGCCATCAGCGCCGGCTGCGCGTCGCTTGGCGTCCAGGTGTCTCCACACAACCCGAGTGGGCCGATCTGCCACGCCGCCAGTCTGCAGGTCTCGGCCACGCTGGCTGCGTTTGACATGCTGGAGTTGCAATTTGACGAGAGCCCCTTGTTCGACGCACTGGTGCGCACGCCCTTTGCACGCGTGCAGAGCGGGCAGACCGTGCTGCCCGAGGGAAGCGGCTTCGGCGTTACACTCGATGAAGCCGTCATGCGGCAGCATGTCGAGCGCCCCTTGCTGTTGTGGAGCGCCTGATGCGAATGGAAGAACTGCCCTACGAAGTCGTCGCGCCGGCAGGCCAGATCCTGGGCGAAAGTGCAACGTGGTGCGAGCGCACACAAGTGCTGTGGTGGATCGACATCCGGGCGCCGCAGGTCAAGCGCTGGAACAGCGCCACCGGCGCGATCGATGTCTGGACCATGCCCGAACTGTGCGGTGCCGTGGTGCCCACAACCGGTGCCGGTGTGGTGGTGGCACTGCGCGCAGGCATTCAACTGCTCGACCCACGTACCGGCACACTGACGTCGCTGGCCACGCTGGAAACCGGCCATCCCGAACACCGGCTGAACGAAGCCAAATGCGACCGCCAGGGCCGGCTGTGGTGCGGCAGCATGTGGGACTTCGGCAAACAGCCCACCGGCGGGCTGTATCGTATCTCCACCGCCTGTGAAACGCGCAAGGTGCGCAGCGCGGTCACCATCCCCAACGGCATTGGCTTTTCGCCCGACGGCCGGCGCATGGTTTTCGTCGACACAGCCACCGGCCGCATTGAAAACGCGCCATACGACACGGACGCCGGCATGCCCGGCCCCTGGAGCACGCTGGTCGAGGCCGCCGCAGCACCCGGCAGGCCTGATGGAAGTACCGTGGATGCCGAAGGCTGCATCTGGAGCGCGCGATTCGCTGCAGGATGTGTTGCGCGATTCACGCCCAAGGGCAAGCTCGACCGCCTGATCCGGCTGCCGGTATCGCAGCCCACGTCCTGCTCCTTCGGTGGCGCCAATCTGGACACGCTGTTCGTCACCAGCGCGACCCAGCGCTTGATGCCCGAAGCGCTTGCGGCCGAGCCACTTGCGGGCGCCTTGCTGGCCTTGCGCCCGGGTGTTCAAGGGCTGACCGAGCCGCCGTTCCGCTGGAACCCACCCTGAACCCCGCGTCGCCTTGATTTCAACCCGCCAGAAAACCTTGAACGGAGACAACCATGAAAAAACCCATCCCATTCACCACCGTCGTCAATTCGACCTCGCGCCGCCAACTGCTCATGGGCGGTGCCGGCGCACTTGCGCTGCTGGCATTGCCGGGCTGCGACCGCAGCGCCGTGAAGGAAGCCGCAACCGGGAGCACGACTTCAGGTGTCAAAACCCTGGTGATGACGCAAAGCTCGGACTTCCAGACCGGCACCATGATGGCGCAGAACAATCCCAACCTATCCATCATGCGGGTGATCTTCAACCCCCTGACGGAATATGACGTCAAAACCATGGAGCCCAAGCCATCACTGGCCAGCGGCTGGAAAATGTCTGACGACCAGAAAACGCTGACGCTGGATCTGCGCACCGACGTGACTTTCCACAACGGGGCCAAGTTCACTTCGGCAGATGTGCTGGCCGCAATAGCTTACATGCAGAAGGACACAACACCGAGCCAGGTCAAGCACGACGCCAAGATCATTACAGCCAGCGCTGCATCCGAGAGCCAGGTGGTGCTGACGCTGGAGCATCCGGTCTCCAACATCTTCGACATGCTGGAGATGATGGTGATTCCGCAGAAGGACTCCTACGAGCAGATGTTGACCGGCGCTGCGTTCGTCGGAACCGGGCCGTTCAAGGTAGACAGCTACAAACACGGCCAGGGCATGAGCTTGTCGGCGAACGAGAAATACTTCAAGGGCAGGCCGAAGATCGACAAGCTCGAGGTCCAGATCGTGGCCGAGGCCTCTTCACGCGTGGCGTCGCTGAAAACCGGAGCCAGCCACATTTCGATGGATTTGCCACAATTGGATATCACCAGTCTGATCACCGATTCCAAGTTCGTCAACGTCATTGCCGAAACCTGGGACTCGGCAATGTACGTGGGCTCCAATGTCACCATCGCGCCGCTCGAAAAGAAGGAAGTGCGCCAGGCCATCGCCTGGTCGGTTGATCGCGACGCCATCGTCAGCAAGGTGCTCAGCGGTATCGGCCAGACCAGTTCCCTGCCATGGTCCAAGAGGTCGCTCGCTTACGACGAGGCCGCGTCGAACAGCTACAAGTACAACCCCGACAAGGCCAAGGAGATGATCACGGCTGCCGGAGCTGCAGGCCAGGAGGTCAAGATCCACTATGTCGCCGCCCAGGCCGCCTTTGCCTCGGTGGCGGAGATCGTGCAGGCGGGCATCAACGCCACCGGCCTCAAGGCCACCATGGTGCCCATGCAGCCGGCCGACTTCTTCAAGGGCCTGTCTGGCGAAGGCCTGCCCGGCCTGTTCGTCAACGGCCACGGCTTCGGCCAGCTGCGCCCCGCCACGCTGCTCAAGGGCGCGTTCCCCTTCAATGCCGACAAGAACGCATCACGCTACAACAGCGACCAGTACAAGGAGCTTGCCAATGCGATCTGGCAGAACACCGATGCCGCCAAGGCCAAGGCGCTATACGGTGAGGTCAACGCGCTGATGCTGGACCAGCAGTTCATTTCCGACCTGGCGCTCGGTGCACACACCTACACCATCTCTGCCCGCGTCAAGGGGCTGGCGTACACCGCACTGGACTACCTGATCCTCGACCAGGCCGACCTCAACTAAAGTGATGGACGCCCCCCGTCGCTTGCCCGCTTCATGTAGCCCCGTACCCGCCAATGGTTGGCGGGCTGGCCACTTAGGAGCGGCCGTGCGCGGCGGCCTCTCGAAAGGGCGCTGACATGCTCCGTTACGCGCTTCGTCGTATTCCTTCGGGCCTGCTCATTCTGGTGGTGGCGTCGATGGTGATTTTCTTGCTGCTGCGCGCCACTGGCGGCGACCCGGCGGCGGTCAAGGCGGGGTCGGACGCGTCGCCGGCCACCGTCGCGGCGATTCGCGTGGCCCTGGGGCTGGACCTGCCTTTGCCGCTGCAGTACTTTCGCTGGTTAACCGGCCTGTTCACGGGTGATCTGGGGTATTCGCTGGTGACGGGCGCGCCGCTCGCCAGTCTGATTGGCAATGGTCTGCAGGCCACATTTGTGCTCACGTTCGCAGCGTCGCTGCTCGCCGTGTGCATGGGTCTGGTACTGGGCATCGTGATCGCTGTCAGCTCGAGCGCAGGGCGCAGCGCGCTGGATGGCCTGGCAAGCATGATGCTGGCGATTCCCACCTATGTCAGCGGCGTGTTGCTGATTCTGGTGTTGTCCGTCACGCTCAACGTGCTGCCCGTGGGCGGTTACCGGCCGATGCTGGAAGACCCGCAAATTGCCATGCAATACCTGGCCATGCCAGCGTTCTGCCTGGCGCTACCCGCGGCCGGCGTGCTGGCACGTTTTCTGGCAACCTCCATGCGCCAGGTGATGGACGAGGACTTCGTGCGCACCGGCATGGCCAAGGGCCTGAGTCCGGGACGCCTGTTGTTCAGGCACATCCTGCCCAATGCGCTGCCGCCGGTATTCACCGTGCTGGGCATTCAGGTCGGGCAGATGCTGGGCGGCGCCATCGTGGTGGAGGCCATCTTTGCGTGGCCGGGCATCGGCAGCGTGCTGGCCAATGCCACGCTGGCGCGCGACTACTACCTGATACAAGACCTGCTGCTCATCGCCGTGGCCGTGTTCATCGTGATCCAGATAGTGACCGACCTGGCCCATGCGGCACTGGATTCACGCGTGCGCCTGGAGCAGCCATCTGCATGACCAGCACATCCTTACCCGACAGCGCGCTGCGCCGGGGCCTTCGCCGTCCGCGCACTGTGATCGGACTTTGCATCGTCGCTGTGTGCGTGCTGCTGGGGGTGCTGGCACCGGTCCTGAGCCTGCATTCCCCACTGGACCAGAGTTTCGGCGCTTTGGAAAGTTTGTCGTTGGCGCACCCGCTGGGCACCGACGAGCTGGGCCGCGACTTGTGGGCCCGTGTGGTGTACGGGATCCGGGTCGACGTGGTGGTGGCGGTGTTCGCCATTCCGCTCGGGGCGCTGGTGGGCTGCTCGCTGGGCATGCTGAGCGCCAACAATCGCTGGTACGGCACGCTGCTGCAGCGCAGTTTCGATCTGATGCTGGCTTTTACCGCGCTGGTCATGGGAATGCTGATTGCGGCCCTGATCGGCTCCGGCACGCCCGCCGTGATCGTGACGGTAGCGCTGGTCAACGTGCCGCTGTTCGGCCGCATCACGCGCAGCGCGGTGATGACCCAACTCAGCCGTGACTACGCAGTGGCAGCCGAAGTGCTGGGCGTGTCACGCAGCAGGCTCATGTTGCGCCACATTCTGCCCAACAGCGTGGATGCGCTCATCGTGCAGGCGGCGTTGAGTTTTTCGATGGCGGTGTTTATCGAAGGCGCCATGAGTTTCGTCGGCATCGGCGTGCGGCCACCCGACCCATCACTGGGCTCCACGCTGAAGGCCAGCATCAACTTCCTGGCGCAGACGCCCGCATATTCGCTTGCGCCGATGCTGGTGGTGACCTTGCTGGTGCTGGGCTTTACGCTGATTTCCGATGGCCTCAACCAGGCGCTGCTGAAGCGATGACACGCATGAACGCCGGCACAGCCGTTGCGCCAGAGCCCGTGTTGCAGGTCCAGGGACTGACAACGCGCTTTCATACCGGCCGCGGCACGGTGCATGCGGTCGAGGATGTGAGTTTTGTTGTGCGCAGTGGTGAAACCCTGGGCCTGGTCGGAGAGTCGGGTTCGGGCAAGTCGGTCACGGCCATGTCGCTGCTGAATCTGGTACGCGAACCGGGCCGTATCGAGGCGGGGCAGATCCTGTTCCGCGGCCGCGACATCCTGGCCTTGTCGAACAAGGAACTGCGCGGCATCCGGGGCAATGGTTTGTCCATGGTGTTCCAGGACCCGATGTCGTCGCTGAACCCCATCATGCGCATCGGCGAGCAGATCACCGAAGCGATCCACGGCAAGGGGCGCACCAGCGCAGCAGAGGCGCGTGAACGCGCGGTGACGCTGATGAGGCTGGTCGGTATTCCCGACCCCGCACTGCGGCTGGCAGACTACCCGCACCGCTTTTCCGGCGGCATGCGCCAGCGCGTGATGATCGCCATGGCGCTGGCCAATGAGCCCGGCGTGATCGTCGCCGATGAGCCGACCACCGCACTGGATGTGACCGTGCAGGCGCAGATCCTGGATGTGTTGGCCGACATCAACCGGCAACTGGGCACAGCCATCATTCTCATCACGCACAACCTGGGCGTCGTGGCACGCTCATGTGACCGGGTGGCCGTGATGTATGCCGGGCGCATCGTCGAGCAGGCGCGCACCACCGAACTGTTTGCCGACCCAAGGCATCCCTACACCCAGGCCTTGCTGGCCGCCACGCCGCGGCTGCTGGCATCGCGCTCGCACGCATTGATGCCGATCGAAGGCCAACCGCCCAGCCTGGCTGACACCATCACCGGTTGCGCGTTTGCGCCTCGCTGCCACTTTGCCCACGCGGCCTGTCAGAAGCAGCCACCCACCACTGAGCTCGGCGAACGCAGTTTTGCCTGCTGGAAGTCGGCGGGCGGCGAGCCGCTGCCGCAACTGTCCCGACGCACCGGGCATACTCTGCCAACGGTCGCCGATGCGCAGACCGGGCCAGGCTCCACCAACCCGGAGCATATGCCGGGCAATCCGCCCCAACTGCTGGAAGTGCGCGATCTGGTGGTACGCTTCGCCGTGCCTTCCGCCAGCGTGAATCCATTCGCGCCAGGGCGCCAGCTACATGCTGTCGATGGTGTGAGTTTCACGCTGGGCCATGCCGAAACCGTGGGCCTGGTGGGCGAGTCCGGTTGCGGCAAGTCCAGCTTGGGCAAAGCGCTGATGGGCGTCAATCCGGTGGCGCAGGGCCAGGTCGTCTTCGATGGACGGGACGTGACGCACCTGCGCGGTGAGCAGCGCCAATGGGTGCGGCGACAGTTGCAGATGGTGTTTCAGGACCCCATGAGCGCACTGAACCCGCGCATGATCGTCGGCGATGCCCTGGCCGAACCGCTCATCGTGCATGGCCTTTGCAAGGATGCGGCGCAGGTGCGCCGTCGTGTGGGCGAACTGATGCATCTGGTCGGGCTCGACGCGGCCAGTGCGACACGCTACCCGCACGAGTTTTCGGGCGGCCAACGCCAGCGCATCGTCATTGCGCGCGGACTGGCCGTCGGCCCCAGGTTGCTGGTGTGCGACGAGGCGGTGGCGGCGCTGGACGTGTCCCTGCAGGCACAGGTCATCAATCTGCTCAAGGACCTGCAGGCCCGGCTGGGGCTGTCCATGCTGTTCATCGGCCACGACCTCGCCAGCGTGCGTTACGTCTCCGACCGTATCCTCGTGATGTACCTGGGCCAGGTGGTGGAAGAGGGGCCAGCTGAAACGCTGACGCTGCAGCCGCAGCACCCCTATACCGTAAGCCTGTTGTCGGCCGTACCCGAGCCCGACCCGGCCGCTGAAGCTACGCGCCAGCGGGTCATGCTCACGGGCGATCTGCCCAGCCCGCTCGACCCCCCTTCCGGTTGCCGCTTTCGGACACGATGCCCCATCGGCCCGGCGCATCGCGAGGGGCGCGAGCGCTGCATCACCGAGCCGCCCGCGCTGAAGCCGGTCGGCGGCAGCGCCGGTAGCAAAGCGGCCTGCCATTTTGCCGGCGAGATGACGCTGGCTGGCGCCACGTCATCGCGCGTGATACCCATACGCCAACCACAGGACCTGATATCCACATGAGCGCAGCGCCGGGCCGCCCCAAGCAAGCTCGCACCGCAGCCCGCAGGGCGAAGGTACTCCCGTGAGCGCAGCGCCGGGCCGCCCCAAGCAAGCTCGCACCGCAGCCCGCAGGGCGAA